>CAZPUJ010000136.1:0-9129 GCA_964589725.1 uncultured Planctomycetaceae bacterium | reverse complement strand
CGCATCTTGAACATCGGTTCGATCTCGGGCCAGCGCGCGCGCGAGCACGCGACTCCGTACACGGCCGCGAAGTTTGGCGTTTGGGGACTGACGCAAGCGACGGCGCTCGACGGCCGACCGTTCGGCATCGTTTGTAGTTGTTTGCATCCCGGCAACGTGTTGGTCGAGCGCCGCGCCGACAGCGGACTCGCCAGCGACGCCGAGCCGATGATGAGCATCGAAACAATCGCCAACGCCGCGCTCGCGATGCTGACGGTTCCGTCCGACGTCAACTTTCTGGAAGCGATCGTCCTACCGCGCGACCAAGTTTATCTCGGTCGCGGATGAGGCTCTCGTCGCTGAATTCGCAAGAATTCAGCCGCATGCGCGATCGATCTGAATTCTTGCGAATTCAGCTACGAAGAGTCGCCACGTTCAAAACCATTTCGCTTTATCAACCACGTTGAGCAACGGTTCATCCGCGACGAAGCGACGAACGTTTTCCAACAGCGTCGCGAGATGCCGCTCGGCAATCCGCGGCGATGTGCCGGCAACATGCGGCGTGATGATCACGTTTTCCATACGCCACAGCGGATGCTCGACTGGCAGCGGTTCGATTTCAAAAACATCCAGCCCCGCGCCGGCGATTACGCCGTCGCGCAGCGCGTCGGTCAAATCTTGCAGATCGACAATCGCTCCTCGTCCGATATTGATCAGCACGGCCGACCGCTTCATCTGTGCGAATTGTGTGGCTTGAAACAGCTTGAACGTGTCCGGTGTGTGCGGCGCGGCGATGACAACGTAATCGGACCCCGCCAACAAATCGTTCAGCCGCTGCGTCGGCCAGACTTGGTCGAGGACTCCCGGCACGCTCCGGCGCAGGGGATCGACAGCCAGCAACCGCATGCCGAACGCGGCCGCTCGTCGCAAGACCTCGCCGCCGATGGCACCAGCTCCGACGACTCCCAGCGTGGCATCGGCAAGGTGTTGGTGGCTGCGATCAATCGCCGAAATGGACGCTGGTCCACTCGTGAACGTCGTCCGCTCCGATTCGCCACCGACTGGCGCCCAGTCAGCCCGCATTTGACGCCGCACGTAAACGTGTAGATTCCTCGCGAAACAAAGCACCATCCCCAGAACATGATCCGCGATAACGTCGGAGAACAGTCCGCGCATGTTCGTCAACACGCTCGGATGCGCGATCAGTTCCGGAAACAGATAATGCTCCAAACTGGCGGTCGGCGATTGCACCCAGCGCAGTTTTCGAGCCAAGGCGAGAATTTCAGGCGTCAGCTTGCCAAAGAACGCCTCCGCATCGCGGATGTTTTCAGAAGCCTCGTGGGGCGTGAGGCAATTGCTGATCCCTATGCAGCCCGCGACAAATTGGATTTGATCGAGACGCGCAAGCTCGATTGCCGGAAAGATGACGAGCTTTCGCGCAGGATTGCTTGTCGACGACATGGCCGATGATCCTTCGATTTTGAAAATACCCACAGAATTCCGCGAAAAATCGCTGTCGCGTGCGACAAGCGATCGCCTCGTCACGTTCTGTCAAGACTGCGGAGTGCAGTTCCTCACGAGTTTTTTTTTCGTGCTTATGACCGCTTGCTCTGACGAAGACCCAACGTCAGAATGTCTGAGCGCTTCACGGGATTCATCTTCTGGTTCCTGTCTTTCAACGAAACTCAGAGGAAATCGACATGCATTTCATCTCCCGCAGTGTGAACGAGGGATTGGTGATTGGTAACGACATTGTGGTGACGGTGCTGGAGATTCAAGAGGGCTACGTGCGGATCGGAATTGAAACGCCGAATCGCCTTCCTTACTACCGTGAAGAGGTGTTGTACTGCGGGGGCAATGACGGAGACATGTTCGAGGAGTGCGACGAGGCGCAGTCTGAGCTGGAACCCGCGGTGATGTCCGCGGCGTTCTAGCGGGTCATTCAGCGGCGATCAGCCAATAGTGTACGGCAGCGGTTGGCCAGCGTCGTTTTGGGCTTGTTCTGCCGTCGTTGCGGTCGGGTCACTTCCCACCCCACGATGCTGATTCGCCTGACGCCTGGAGGCTCTGACTTCCGTGCCCTTTGATCCCGAGAAGGCCGCGCGTCGATTGAGTGCCTTGGGGCTGTCCACCGAGGTGTTGCCGCGGCACATCGCGGTCATCATGGACGGCAACGGCCGCTGGGCTCGTCGAAAAAGTTTGCCACGCATCGAAGGTCATCGCCGCGGAGTTCGCTCCGTCCGCGAGATCATCGAAGAATCCACCGAGTTGGGCATCGAGCAGCTTACGCTGTATTGCCTCAGCAGCGAGAATTGGAAACGGCCGCCGCGCGAACTCGACATGCTGCTGCGGCTGCTCGAACAATACTTGGTCGAAGAGCGGTCAGAGATTCTGCGTCAAGACCTGCGTTTTGCCATGATCGGCCGCCGCGAAGGACTCTCCGAAGGAGTCTTGCGCGAAGTGTCACGCACGGTCGAGTTGAGTCAGAACAACAAAGGCATGCGGCTTTGCCTGGCCGTGAACTACGGCGGCCGACAAGAACTGGTCGATGCCTGCCGACGTATCGCAGTGCAGGTGTGTGCGGGCGGACTGGCGATCAACGACATCACGGAAGACACGATCGCCGAGAACCTCGACACCGTCGGCATGCCCGATCCCGATATGGTCATTCGCACGGCGGGCGAGATGCGCATGAGTAATTTTTTGTTATGGCAAGCGAGCTACGCGGAGTTTTGGGTCACGGCAAAATGCTGGCCGGAGTTTCGCGCGGCCGATTTGCACGAAGCGTTGCGCGACTTCGCTCAACGCGAACGCCACTTCGGGGGATTGTCGAGGTAAGCGGACATGTTGAAACATCGCCTGTTGATGTCCGCCGTGCTGATTCCCGCCACGATCGCGCTGTTCGTTTGGGATGATTGGTATGGCCCGGAGGCTCCGATCCTGTTCGTGGTCTTGTTGGCGATTTCCGCTCGCTGCGTTTGGGAACTCGTTGTCTTAAGCCGGACGGCCGGTTTTCGACCGAGTCTTGCGCTGTGTTGGGTATGGACTTGGTCGTTGTTGTTCGCCCAGTGGTCGCCACGACTGTTTCATTCGTCAGACATGTTTCTGCTTTTTCAAGATGGACGAGCTCCCTTCGGATGGTTCGCGTTCATCGCAGTGACGATTTTGCTGCTGGCCGTCTTTCGTTTTCGAGCACCTGAGACGCTGACCGAGGGGGACGCTGATTCTCGCCCGCAGACGGGTCAACATTTTGTTTCCGCAGCCATCGAGTTTTTCATCATCCACTACATTGGCATCTTGCTGGCCGTGACCGCTCAATTGCGCTGGGCTTCCGATGGCTACTTTGTTCTCGGCGCGTTGGTGATCGCGACGAAGATGGGTGACGTCGGAGCCTACACCTTTGGACGATTGATCGGTGGTCCGAAGATGACCCCTCGGCTCAGCCCCGGTAAGACTTGGGCGGGCGGCGTCGGGCATCTGCTGACTGCGGGGATCTGTTCGGGGGCGTGGTTGTGTTGGCTCGGGCCGATGATTTCCCCGCAGTGGTCCTCCTGGCACATCTTGCCGGCCGTCGTGTTCGGTACAGTGGTTGGTTTCGCGGGACTGATCGGCGATTTGGCCGAGTCGCTCATCAAGCGCGATATCGGGGTGAAAGACGCTCCGGTGTTGCTACCGGGGTTTGGCGGGCTGCTGGACTTGATGGATAGTATTTTACTCGCGGGGCCAGTGGCTTACGCGATGTGGCATTTGCTACGGTGAGAGTCGCTTTTCGCCGCCAATGCCAACGTGAGCTGGCAGACTCTGGCGACCCCTCTCCCTGGTGGGGCGCGGGGACCGGGCAAACAAGCGTGTGATGCGGTTACTCGGGCAATCGGCGCGATTGCAGTGCTTTGCGAGCTTCGTCGGCGGTGAGCTTCTTGTCGCCGTCGAGGTCGAGCAGCTTGAAGATCGGCAGCAGGCGCGCGGGGACTTCGTCGGCGCTGAGCGCCCCGTCTTTATTGACGTCGAGTTCTTGGATGCGGTCCAGCACTTTCGCGACCTGATCGAGCCTGGCTCCGATGGGTTTTGGAGTCTCGGAATTTGCCTTCGCTCCCGCGATGACATCGCGCGGGACGGCGATGTCGAAGTAGCCGATCAGCATTTCGTCCCAGGTTTGCTCGCCCCATCGGACGGTCGCGTTCGGGTTTGGGTTGTTGAGGTTGTTCTCCGAGTTGTCGTAATGAGCAACGCAGTGCATCACACTGCCGGCCGGAACGCGCAGTGGCTCGGCGAGCTGATAGCTCGTCTGCCAATTGAAGTCGTAACGCGGCACGTCCAGCATGATCTCTTCGCGACCGGCCGGCCTGCGCAGCTCATAGCGGAATGATTTGCCGCGGACGTGCATGTGCGGCATCAGGTTCAGCAGTTGCAGTTCGACGGGCGATCGGGGAGAGTCGGCTTCGACGCGATGGTTGTCGGCGTTTGGCGGGATAATCAATTTCCGCGTTTGGCGAGCCTCGTTGGTCATCACGGCGTGCGTGACTTTTGTCGGATCAGCGAAGTTGAAACCGATGCGGCTGAGGTCCGTGGTCTTCTTGCCGTTGGGCGTGTAGTGAACTTGAAAGGCCAGCTTCGATCCGGCGGGGACGAGCTTGGCCATGCCGGTGGGATATCGTTGCGGCTGGAAGCCGGGAACGTACGCGGCCAGGAACGCGCCGTCGCCGTCAAAGTTGCGGAGTGCACTCGCGGTCTTCGCGAAGACTAAGATGTGATGCACAGCCGAGCGATCTCCCGGTTGCACTTCGGCGACTTCGACCCATTTGTCTGTGGTGAACTTGGGATCGACCACAAAGTATTGGTAGTGCATGACTCCCGTTGCTGGAATGTCGAACGGTTTGTCGCGCATGTGGACGACCAAGTCCGGCGCTCGCGGCAATTGCCAGTCGTCGACAAATGCTTTCGCGGGCGGAATCTCGTTCGGATCGCCGAGCGGCGCGCCGGCTTTGACCCAATCGAGAATGAGCCGCTTTTCGTCGTCCGGCAGGTTGCGCGCGTTGGCGAACTTGCCGTGATCGGGACTCGCGTGCCACGGCGGCATGCGATTGTCTTTGACGACCTCGGCGATCGTCTCCGCCCACCCGACCACTTCGTCGTAGCTGGTCATCGCAAACGGAGCGACCTGTCCCGGCCGATGGCATTTCACGCAACGGTCTTGCAGGATGCGAGCGATCTGCTTCGAGTACGTCACGTCGCTGTTCGGCTTCGGCTCGCGCACTCGGCCGATAAAGCAGCCTTCGACTTCGGTCACTGGCACGCTCACCGGTTTGCCGGCCAAGAGTTCCTCGACGGCAATCTTCAAATCTTGCCGCTTGGCCGCACTGCGTCGAAAGCCGATGCCGTCTTGATCGTCAATGCGGCCGATGTACCGAATCGATTTCCTTTGATCGAGCACGACGACTTCCGGCGTCCGCTCAGCACCGACCGCATCCGCGAGCTTGTTGCCGACATCTTTGAACAACGGAAATTCAACCGTCTGCGACTTCGCCTGAGCGACCAGGTCCGCCAGCGAGTCTTGTCGATTGGAATTGATCCCCAGAATCGCGACCCCGCGCGGCGCAAACTCCAGCGCCAAGGCATTGAGCTTCGTCACGGCCAACTTTGCCAACGGACACTCTGTCCCCAAGAACGCCAAGACGATGACCGGTGTGTCTTGGAATTCAGCCAGCGACATGCTCGCGCCGCGCGCGTTGGTCAGCGTCACGTTCGAGACAACTCGGCCGAGTCGTTCGTTCGGCTTCGAATCCGCAGCGATCACAAAGCCCTGGAACAGCAGAGCGACCGAAAGAAACACGGCAAGCAAGAAGCGATTCATGCAAGGTTCCTGAAGTCGTGTCAAATATCCAAGTCATCCACCTGACTGGCTTCGTCCATGATGATGCGATATCGCTCGCCGGCGTCTTTGCCGAGGAGTTCGGTGAAGGTTTTGTCGGCGTCCAACTGGCTTTCGATGTCCACTCGCAGCAGGATGCGGCTCTTGGGGTCAAGCGTCGTTTCCTTGAGCTGCTGCGCGGTCATCTCACCGAGTCCTTTGAACCGGCTGATTTCGTAGTTGCGGTTTTTCGGCAGCGTGGCGAGGATTTCTTCCTTGTGAGCGTCATCGCGAGCGTAGTGCGATTCGTTGCCGACGACGATACGGTACAGCGGCGGCAGGGCGAGGAACAGCTTCTCTTGCCGAATGATCTGCGGCATGTGGCGGAAGAAGAACGCCAATAGCAGCGTGCTGATGTGATAGCCGTCGCTGTCGGCGTCCATCAGCAAGATAACGCGGTGATAACGCAGCTTGTGGATATCGAATCCAGTGCCGATGCCGGTGCCGAGCGTCTCGACAAGGTCGTGGATTTCTTGGTTCAGCAACGCCTTCGTCGTGGCGAGTGATTCGGTATTGAGGACTTTGCCTTTGAGCGGCAGGACGGCTTGCGTCTTGCTATCTCGACCCATCGCGGCGGTGCCGCCGGCGGAGAGGCCTTCGACGATAAACAACTCGGCTTCGTCTGCCTTGTTGCTGCGACAGTCGAGCAGTTTTCCGGGGAGATTCGTGCGCTTGCCGCCGGGGTTCTTGCGGCGGACCTCGGTCGCGGCCTCGCGGCTGGCTTGTCTCGCACGCGCGGCGAGCACGATGCGGCCGATGACGGTGTCGGCCACCGACGGATTGTTGTTTAGCCACGTCTCGACCCCAGGCCGCACGAGGCTTTCGACCGCCGGCTGCATCTCTTGGTTATTGAGCTTGTCTTTCGTCTGCCCCTGAAACATCGGGTCCGACAAGAATACCGACAGGATGCCAACGACTCCTTCGCGAATGTCCTCGGCCGTCAGCGTGATGCCCTTCATCTTGATGTCGTGGACTTCGATGTAGTTCTTCACCGCCTTGACGATGCCCGCTCGAAAGCCCGCTTCATGTGTACCGCCGGCGTGCGTGCGGATGCCGTTGACGTAGCTCATCACTCGTTCGTCAGTCGATTCGGTCCACAAGAACGCCATCTGCACTTTGTGGTTGCCCAGCTCTTTGTCAATCGTGAAGAACTGCTCGTGGACCGGCTTGCGAGCATCGTCCTGGATGATCTTTTGCAGATAGGCCGTAATGCCGTCGGGATGGAAGTACTCGTGAGTCTCGTGCTTGACCTCATCATGGAAAGAAACCTTCAGTCCGCCGTGGACGAACGAGATGTCTTCCAGATGCTGCTTGATGATGTCGCCGTTGAAGTGCGTACCGCGAAAGATTTGCTCGTCGGGCCGGAAGAAGATGGTCGTGCCTCGGCCGCGAAACGGCCGCACTTTCGCGGCGGGCCCTTGAGGTTTCCCGCGCCGAAACGACTGCTGCCATTCGTGCCCATCGCGATGCACCGTCGCAATCATTTCCTTCGACAGCGCGTTGACGACCGATGCCCCAACCCCGTGCAAGCCGCCACTGCGAGCATAATTCTTGTTCGAGAATTTTCCCCCCGCGTGCAGAATCGTCAGCACGACTTCGAGCGTCGAGGTCTTCGTCTTCGAATGCTTCTCGACGGGAATACCGCGGCCGTTGTCCTCGACAGTAATCGAGCAACCGTCTTTGTGCAGCGTGACTTCGATCTTGTCGCACTCGCCGGCCAGATGCTCGTCGACCGAGTTGTCGACGATCTCCCAGATCAAGTGATGCAGTCCTCGCGCATCGACTCCGCCGATGTACATCGCCGGCCGTCGCCGCACGGCTTCGAGGCCTTCGAGGATTTCGATGTCTTCGCTGGTGTAGTTCGTTTTCTGTTCCGCCATGAACTGCCTCGGACCGACGCTGCGGATTTACCGCGTGTGCCTCACATCAATGACGGAAGAATTGCGAAGTCGGTCGATCCAGGCAACCCAAGGATCAGGGCGTCACTCAATGGAGTACTGGATGAGCATCGAGCACACGGTTTTTTTTGGATCTGGAAAGATTCTCATTCGCATTTTGAGATTTGTTGTCGTATCATCTCGCACCATGAATTGTGAGCTGCGGCGATCACTGAGTTTTGCGCGGGCCATCTTGGTGCTGGCGATGTTCGTTGTGTGTGGACTCATGGCTGAGCAACGCTGTGAGGCCAGTTGCGGCGACTACCTCGTGCATCGCGGTGTTCCGAGCCACTCGACTCTGATTCGGACCGGGCTGCCGGATTCCCCACAAGACGTGCCAGCGGGACCGTGTCGAGGCGCCAATTGCTCACGCCGTTCCGAATCACCACCTCTGCCGACTCGACCGACGACGGTCGAGAGTTCTTCCGTGGAGTGGCTCTGCGTGATCGTACAGATTCGCGACCAGGACGATGAGTCCAAGGCATGGTCGCTGGAGTCTGACTCGCTGATGGCTCGACACACGAGCCAACTGCTGGATCGCCCTCCGCGAGGTTAAAGCCGGTTCGTCCGGAGTCCCGCGCCGATGCTGGGCTTGTCCCTGCGCGTCCTCGTCCAAGCGGCGAGAGCCTATTGCGTCGTGATTGCTGGCTCGCGTTTCAGACGAATCAATGTGGCGCGTCCGCTCAGCGCTCGCGCGAAAGACTTTGGTTGATTGAGTCGTGAACTTCTCGTCGCTGAAAAGCCGCGAGTTCAACCTTCCTCCGACTTCTGTGCGGAACTTCCGCCGGAGGTCCGGTCCTGTGGTTTTTCTCTGCTCTTCATTTCTTCATTTTTGGGAGAATTGTGATGTCTCGATCTCTTCATTCCCCATCGGTGCGTCGTGGTTTCACGCTGATCGAACTGTTGGTCGTCATCGCCATCATCGCCATCTTGATTGCTCTGTTGCTGCCCGCGGTTCAACAAGCCCGCGAAGCAGCTCGACGGTCGCAGTGCAAGAACAATCTCAAGCAGATTGGCTTAGCGTTGCATAGTTACCTCGACGTGGCCAAGTGCTTCCCGTTCGCACAACTAAATAACACGAAGCGCTATTCAGCCTTGAGTCAATTGCTGCCGTACTTCGATCAAAGTCCGTTGTACAAAAAAATCAACTTCGATTTGAACAGTACTGACCCGGCTAATACCCCAGTTCGCATGACGGAGTTGCCGATGCTCCGTTGTCCGACGGACTCGCAAAACCCGCTGGTCGCTAACGGTGGTGCCTTGAACTACATGGCCAACAAGGGGAGCGGCATCATCTGGCAAGAC
>CAZPUJ010000135.1:0-4092 GCA_964589725.1 uncultured Planctomycetaceae bacterium | reverse complement strand
GCCACTCACGCAGATGCCGACGACCTTCGCCTGCGGCGCGAGCCGATGAATGATCGGCAGCTCGACTTCGATGCCGTGTTCTTGCTGATGAGCCGCCGCATCGAGCTGCAATCCCGGAATCGCGGCCACCAGCACGCGAGCAAGTTCCGGATCAGACTCCAATTGTCCGCCGGGAAACGACCACACTCGGTGCGGAGCGACAGCCCACTCTAATCCGTGGGAGGTGTGCTTCGGCCCGAGCACAATGATCGTGTGCGGCAATTCGATCTGCTTCAGCACATCCGCCGCCAGTTTGCCCGAAAAACGCCAACCGGCATGCGGCACCATCGCGGCCGAAACTCTGCACTTCGACTCCGCAGTTCCCCAGCTCCCCATCGCCCCATCGCCTTGTGAACCCAACATCCGATCCAGCTCCGCGGTCACTCCCGCCGCATCACCCGGATAAAACTTGCCAGCCACCGCCGGAGGCCGCACGTCCGCGCCGGCTGCTGGCTTGGGAGTCATCTCGATCGTGAAGCGGTCGCGCGTGCAGAGTGCTCGAAGACTGAAGAGCTGCGACCATTCGGCATCGACCATCTGCGCGAGCTGACTGGCGTCGCGAACGAGTTGTTCCGGGGAAAGCTGGCGGTCGAAGACGAACGCTTGCCGATTCCGCTCACTGACCAACACCCCTCGCGTTGCCGAAACAATGCCACCAAGGTCCGGGTCGGCGACCGTGCCATGCATCGCGGTGTCATCGAGGACGATGATGTCAACCTGCAGTTTGTCGGACGGAATGCCGCGTGGCTGCAACGCCTTCGCGAGCGTCTCGCACTGCGAAGAAAGCGTCGATTGCAGCGGATATTTCTCTTTGCTCGACAACCGCGACGACGATAGCCAGAAGTTCGATCCCGGCAGAGTGACCAACACCGCGACCCCATGCACGTCCGCGTCGGGCACTCCGGGGCAATAGTACAACGGCGTCAAGCCTTGAATCATCGCGGTTAACGTCTGCCGACAGAACTCCGCTAAGCGGCCAAGCTCGAGTTCACTGAGCAACGCAATGCGCGGTGGATTCACAGCATCGCTGCTCACGGCCTGCTGCCCACCGCCCACCAACGGCCCGTGTGTCATGTCTCCTTCGTAGCGAAACAGAATCGTCTCGTCGGACTTCCACGCCGTTGGCGGCAAGCCGGCTTTGACGCAGACCTGGTTCAAAAACTCTTCGCTGTCCCAGCCATTGTCCGTCGCGACCCCCGGCAGCAAGAGGCCTCGCTTGTCGCCGCCGATGATCTGCAAACCGTGCTTGCCGATCGTCACCGCTTTGATTCGATCTTCGCCCCGCTCGGTCACTTGCTCCGGCGCGAACAACAGCCAGACGTCGATGTCAAGATGCGGGAATTCGCTGGGCGAGACCTTCGGGAACCGCGGATCGTTCGTGGCCGTGCGATTAGCCGCCTCCTTCAAACACTGTCCAAGCTGCATGGCCTGCCCGAATGAGCCACAACATGAACGCAGCCGACCCTGCCGCTTCAGGCTGACAAATGAACCGGCCAAGATTCGCAGAGGCAACCCACTCCGATCAAACTCCGGCGTGCGCGGCGCGCGGCCTCCGCTCGCGGCCATGACCAGTTCGGCTGCCGTCGCCAACAGCATCTTCCGTTGCTCAGGAGTAAAGTTCGGAGCCTGCGTGGGGATTTGCATGGCGGCTCCTCCTGTCATGCTCCCTCTCCCTTTGGGAGAGGGCTGTGGTGAGGGTTTCGGTTCCTTCGACGCGATCGAATCGCTCATTGGTTTTATTGCTGTTGAACTCATTTGCGAATGAGTGTCGTGTGGCCCATCGGCCCTCACCCGGCCTTCGGCCACCCTCTCCCCGGGGGAGAGGGCCGCGTCGCTGGCGTCGATCCCCGCCAATGGCCGCTCCGGCAACACGAGCGTCCTCTCGCGGAGTTCGGCATGAAACCGGCGCATGTCAACGGGCTCTCGCTTGCGGCCCCAGGCACCGGGTTTGTCGAGGAACACTCCGGCGATCTTTGTACCGCAATGGTGGCACTGATTGCCGTCGAGAGCATACACGCCCAGTTCATACCAATTCCGTTCAATCACGACCCGCTGGCAGTTCGGGCAGTAGGTGCTCTGGCGACGAACGTCGTTCACGTTGCCGACGTAGACGTATTTTAATCCGGTTTGCAGCGCAATGTCGCGCGCTTGAGCCAGTATCTCCGGCGGCGTGTTTGGTCGGTCAAGCATCCGATAGTCAGGGTGAAACGCCGTGAAGTGGACCGGCACTTCGTCGCCGACGTTTTGTAGAATCCAATCGCTCATCTGCCGAAACTCATCGAGTTCGTCGTTCGCCTGTGGAATGACGAGGTTCGTGATTTCGAACCAGACGTTCGTCTCGTGCTTCAGCCACTTCAGCGTGTCGAGCACCGGCTGAAGGTGCGACAACGTCACTCGGTAGTAGAACTCTTCAGTGAACGCTTTCAAATCGACGTTGGCCGCATCCATGTATTGATAGAAGTCGCCACGAGCTTGCTTCGTGATGTAGCCGGCGGTCACGGCCACCGACTTGATGCCGCGATCGCGACACGCCTTGGCGGTGTCGATCGCGTACTCGGCCCAGATGACCGGATCGTTGTAGGTGTAGGCCACGCTGTGACAACCCATCTCACTCGCCGCGCGGGCGACTTCGTCCGGCAAGGCCCGTTGTGAGAGCCGCTCGACTTCGCGCGATTTGGAAATATCCCAGTTCTGGCAGAACTTGCAGCCCAAGTTGCAGCCGGCGGTCCCGAAGCTCAGCACACTGGTGCCGGGGAGAAAATGATTGAGCGGCTTTTTCTCGACCGGGTCGATGCAGAACCCGGTGCTGCGACCGTAGGTCGTGAGCATCATCTGCCCGCCGATGTTCTGCCGCACAAAGCAAAACCCGCGATCGCCAGACTTCATCACGCACTGCCTCGGGCAGAGGTCGCACGCTACGCGATCTCCCTCGCGATGCCACCAGCCTCCCGGCACGATCCCGTCTTGATGCAACGCGTCCAAGTTGGCGAGGGCTTCGCGATGCGAAGCCTCTTCGCGGGCAATATCGTCGGACGGCAAGATCGGTAAAGCGGTTGGCATCGGTCAGTCCTCCTTGAACAGCAAGGATCAAGGATTGTAAGCTCACTCCGCTCGCGTTCCCACACCGACCTTGAGAACGAGATCACCTGACTCGGTTGAGTTTTCGGCACCAATTGCGAATCATTCCCGCTGTTCAGCGTTCCCACCATTCCTCAGGAGGAGGCTTGTCATGGCCACGACCAAACGGAGTGCTTCGTTGACCCTCTGGGATCGACTCTCGCGGCTGAATTTCGAGCAAGCTTGCAAGCTGCTCGGCCCGAACGCTCGCAAGCTCATCATGCGGGGCGCGCGCGCCTGGGACATCTGTATCCCCCAGCAGGTGCAACTCACGGCCGGGCACTTCCGAATGACTTTGCCGGAGGACTCCGACGGTCAAGCGCCCGTCGTGACCGTCAAGATGCAAGATGACGTGCGGTTTCGGCTGCATTGGAATTGCTCGCATTGTGAAGACCCATGCCTGCACGTGGGCGCGGCGTTTTCGGTGCTCTTGGAGGACAAGGTCTCGCTCGGACTGGCCGCGCCGCCGATCGACGACGTCCCAATCGAAACGCTCAACGAAAAGCAGCTTCTCGAACGAGCGCTGCTTGACCGGGCCGAGCGTGCTCGCAACGAACGGATGCAGATCAAGTCTGCGGACAAGGACGAGCCTTGGTCCGACTACCTCGTGACCAGTGCCCTGTCGGGCAAGACGTACCGCGTTGCGCTGCGCGGGCTTGAGGCCGGTCAGGCGTATTGCACCTGTCCGGATTTTCGCACCAACACACTCGGCACCTGCAAGCATGTGATGAAGGTGCAGCAGCAGGTGCGACGGCGGTTTGATACGGCTCGGCTGAAGCGGCCCTTCCGCCCGAAGTCGCTCGCCGTCTTCGTGCAGTACGGAGAGGAGTTATCGTTGCAGTGGGAACTGCCGCCGCGACTGGACGAAGAGGTGGCGGACGTCGTACGACGGACACTCGAGCCCGCCGCCGTTCGTGAGAGACGTCGCGACCAGGC
>CAZPUJ010000134.1:0-6368 GCA_964589725.1 uncultured Planctomycetaceae bacterium | reverse complement strand
CATGGCTTGCCACGTGATGGACCTGCCGTTCTGGGCGTTGAACCTGCGACATCCGACGTCGGTCGCGTGCGAAGGCCCGGAGTTGCATCCCGATGGAGCACCGGCTTGGACGAAGTGCGATTTCGACTTCCCCGCTCGCGGCAGTCAACCCGCCTTGAAGTTCCACTGGTCCGACGGCAACGCGCATCACGACTTTGTCAAGAACACGAAGGACAACAGCGGCCGTCCGCTGAGCGAATGGGGCCTCGGCATTCTGTTCGTCGGCGACAAAGGCATGCTGGCCGCCGATTACGGCCGCCGTATTCTGTTGCCGCCAGAAAGATTCACCGACTTCCAACCACCGTCGAAAACCATCCCCGACTCCATCGGCCACTGGCGCGAATGGACCCAAGCCTGCAAAACCGGCTCGCCCACGACTTGCAACTTCGACTACTCCGGCGCGCTGACGGAAACCGTCTTGCTGGGCATCGTGGCCTTCCGTGCTGGGGCAACGCTCGACTGGGACGCCGCCGCGCTCAAGGCCCGCAACTCAACCAAGGCCGACAGCTTCGTCACCAAGGAGTACCGCAAAGGCTGGGCACCGGTTGGCCTGTCATAGATAGAGTCCCGACTGTAGGAACGGGTCCGAAACAACTTACCAAATGCACACTAGCCCGACGCGCCAGCGAGGGACTGCTGAAAATATCCCTCGCTTGCTACTCGGGCTAGCGTCCCGTGAATTATGGGAAGTTTTCAAACCCGTTCCTTAGCAGGTCTAGCCGCCTCAAGACGGTACGCTAACTACTTCAGCACTTCCGTCACCACGCGCGCCGTGGCGGTTGCGTCGATCAGCGACTGTGGCGTGGCGTTGCGAGTGAACGTCAGCTTCTTCGCGTCCAGGCCGAAGAGGTGCAGCAGCGTGGCGTGGTAGTCGTGGTGAGTGATCGTCCCCTCGATGGCGCGATGACCGAACTCGTCGGTCGCGCCGTGAGTGTGGCCGGCTTGGAAACCGCCGCCCGCGAGCCACATGCTGAAGCCGTACGTGTTGTGGTCGCGACCGACTCGATCCGGGCCGGTGTCGTTTTGGATGACTGGCAAGCGGCCCATCTCGCCGCCCCAATGCACGACCGTCGAATCGAGCAATCCGCGCTGCTTGAGATCCTTCACCAACGCCGCACATGGCTTGTCGATCTTCAAACATGCTTGAGGTAGCGCACCTTTGAGCGCTCCGTGGTGGTCCCACATCTGCGCGTACGAGTACACCGAAACGAAACGCACGCCCCGCTCGATCAGCCGGCGCGCAATCAAGCAGCGAGTGCCGAAGTCTTGCGTCTTCGGATCGTCCAAGCCGTAAAGCTTGTGAGTCGCCTCGGTCTCCGTCGAGATGTCCAACGCCTCCTTCGCGGCGGTCTGCATGCGCGCGGCAAGCTCGTACGACGCAATGCGAGCTTCCAGATCAGTCTCACCCGGATGCCGAGCTAAGTGCTCGCGATTCAGTTTCGCGAGGTATTCGAGATACCGCTCCTGCGGCAGACCTTTCAAAGCCGGCGGTGGGTCGAGGTTCAAGATACGCGGCTCGCGCGAACGCACGACCGTCCCCTGATACAGCGCGGGCAGCCAACCGTTCGACCAATTGTTCGTGCCCAACACCGGCAGCCCGCCCGGATCGGTCAGCACGACATACGCCGGCAGATCCTGGCTTTCGGTGCCCAGGCCGTATGTCAGCCAACTGCCTAACGACGGCCGGCCAGCTTGAGTCCGCCCGGTATTCAGCGCGTACAACGACTCGCCGTGATTGTTGACGCCCGTCGTCATCGAGCGAATCAGCGTCAGGTCATCCGCGATTTCACCGAAGTGCGGCAGCAGCTCGGAGAAATCCATGCCGCAGTCACCGTGCTTGCGAAACTTCCACGGACAGCCCAACACCTTGGCACTCGCTTCCGCCGCGTTGTCGTACTTGATGTCACCGGGAAATTTTTCGCCGTTGAGCTTGTCGAGCAAGGGCTTCGGATCGCACAAGTCGATGTGACTCGGCCCGCCTTGCATGAACAGCGAGATCATTGCCCGAGCCTTCGGCTCCACGAACGGCGACTTGGGCGTGAGGTCGAACACCTTCTTCTCGAGTTCCGGCCGCACCGTCTCCGCCAACACGCCCTCATTCCTGAGGAGCCACGTCAGCGCGACTGATCCCAAACCCAATGCCTGTGTCGCGACAAAATGCCGCCGAGACGAAAGCCAATTCGTCAAATCATCAGACATGGCGAGACTCCAGCCATTCTTGCCACGCGGGCAAACCGAAAATTGGTGATTGACAGGTTCCTCGTTGGCACACGAACACAGCCAGTTCATGACCCTGTGAAGACTTGCCCGCGAGCAGGTCTTGCAGCGCGGGCGGCAGCGCGACATCGCGCGCGTCCCCGGGCCGAATGGTCACCACTTTGTTGGGCCAGAAGTGGCGGAACAGTTGGGCCAGCGCGCGGTCGCCAGCTGCGGAAGAACTGGCGAAACGACGGTTCGCCGCAGCCGCGCTTGTTGCTCCCAACGCGTCGCACACCACGATCTCGTGAGTCGGACCAAGCACGAAGTCGAGCGCGATCAGCGATTGGCCGCTGGCCAACGCCAGCTTTTCGAGCTGTCCGGACATTGCTTCCAGCGTCGCGTACGCCTTGCCGAGCCACTGCGCATTGCCGCACAACGTGCCCAGCCGAGCGAGCGCGAACGCGGCCATGCCGTTGCCGGACGGAGTCGCGTTGTCTTGCGTGTCTTTCTGGCGGGCGATCAGTTGCTCGTGGTCGATCGCCGTGAAGAAGAAGCCGCCGCCTTGAGGATCTTCAAATCGAGAGACCATTTGCTCGGCGAGTTTGCAGGCCGCGTCGAGGTACTTCACGTCGAAGGTTGCTTGATACAGATCGACCAAGCCATCGATGAGGCAGGCGTAATCGTCAAGGTACGCGGTGAAGCGAGCTTTGCCATCTTTGAACGAGTGCCGCAAGCGGCCATCGGCTTCTTGCATCGATTGCAGAATAAAGTCGGCCGCCGCGCGCGCCGCGTCGGCGTACCGCGGTTCCTCCAAGACCTGCGCCGCTTGCGACATCGCAGCGATCATCAGGCCGTTCCACGACACGAGCACTTTGTCGTCTCGCCCCGGAGCCACGCGACGCAACCGAACGTCAAATAGCTTCTGACGGCAACGATTCAACACGGCTTCGAGTTCTTGTGTTTCGACCTGTAACACCTTCGCGGCTTGCTCGTGCGGCTTCGGACGGTTCAGGATGTTGTGCTCTTCCCAGTTGCCCCGCGGCGTCACGTCGTAGGCATAGCAGAACAGCCGGCCATCTTCGGGACCGAGCACCGCGAGCACTTCGTCTTCCGACCAGACGAAGAATTTGCCTTCCTCCCCTTCACTGTCGGCGTCTTGCGTGCTGTAAAAGCCGGCCAGTGCATACGCGGTAGCTCCGGCCCTTGTGGCCGCATGGGTTCCGCCCGCGTCGGTCGTCACCCCGGCCACACTTGCGCCAGCCACGAGGGCCGGGGCTACAGGGCCGGTTTGCGTCATTTCGCGCAGCACGTAGTCGAGCGTCTCTCGTGCCACGCGGGCGTAGTCGGCGTGGCCCGTCGCTTGATAGGCTTCGAGATACGCCTGAGTCAGCAGCGCGTTGTCGTAGAGCATCTTCTCGAAGTGCGGCGTCAGCCACAGCGCGTCCGTGCTGTAGCGATGAAAGCCGCCGCCAAGATGGTCGTAGATTCCACCGGACGCCATCTTATCGAGCGTCAACCGCACGACGTCCAAGGCGTCTTGATCGCCGAACCGCTTCCAGCACCTGAGCAGCACGCGCAGGTCCATCGGATGCGGAAACTTCGGAGCGCCACCGAAACCGCCTTGCGAGCGATCGGCCGCTCGCAGCAGTTGACGCATCGCGCCGCGCAGCATTTCAGGACTCAAGCCTTTTCGCTCCGGCAACGTCGAAGCCGCTTGCACAACGGCGTTCGTCAGTTCGTCGGCGCTGTGGAGCACGTCACCGCGTCGGCTCCTCCAAGCGTCTTGCACGGCGTTCAAGATGTCCTGAAATCCGGGCATGCCCCGGCTTGCGAGCGGCGGCCAATACGTGCCACCGAAGAACGGACGCAGGTCGGGCGTCAGAAACACCGACATCGGCCAGCCGCCGCGACCCGTCATCATCTGCACCGCGGTCATGTAGATTTGATCGAGGTCCGGCCGTTCCTCGCGGTCGACTTTGATGCAGACGAAGTGTTCGTTCATCAACCGCGCGATGTTGGTGTTCTCAAAGCTTTCGTGCTCCATCACGTGGCACCAGTGGCATGCGCTATAACCGATCGACAGAAAGATCGGTTTGTCGAACTGCCTCGCCAGCGACAACGCTTCATCACCCCACGGGTACCAATCCACCGGGTTGAACGCGTGCTGCAAGAGGTACGGACTGGTTTCCGCTCCCAACTGATTGGGCTGAACTCGCTTCGTTTGGCTGGCGTCGTCCCGCTGTGTCGATGACATGAATGAACTTCTGCGAAATGTGTGGAGTCGGCCGAGTCCCGGTGGATCGTAGCCCGGCGGTCTCCCGCTCAACAGGGTATCGTCTTGCGGCACGAGTGAGCTTCGGCGAGAGTGCCCTTCCAACAATGAGGAAGATTCATGGTGAGTCAGAATTCTGAAGACGTTGGGCGGAGTCCCCGGGCCATGGATTTGCAAAACATCGTTTGGTCGACGTTGATATTTCTTGCTATCGCGGTCAACGGACTCGCGGACGAGCCTGCCAAGTCCACTCTGCATCGCGTCACGTTCACCGACGCGAAATCGGTGACGCGAACCGTCGAAGCTCGCGTGTTGATCGAAGCGCAGGATGGCGGACTGTTGCTTGAAGCTCGTGATGGGCGTTTATGGAATGTCACGCCGAAGCAGCTTCCAAAGGATGAACTCACGGACGAACCCTTCAAACCGCTGGATGCCGATGCGCTTGGTCAGCAGTTGCAGCGCGAAGTGCTCGATTTCGGTGTGAAGACGCCAACGCGGATCGTCACGACGAAGCACTATGTCATCTGCTCCACGGCCGGTCGCAAGTATGCCGAATGGGTCGGAGCCCTCTTCGAACGCTTGCATGACAGTTTTCAAGCGTTTTGGAAAAAAGAAGGTCTGGAACTGCGCGAACCGGAATTCCCGCTGTCGGCGATCGTGCTGAAAGACCAAGCCGAATTCGCCGAACTGGCGACGAAGCACGACGGCCCGGAGGCTGCGAGATCAAAAGGATACTTTTCGATTCCGTCGAATCGGATCGTGATGTTCGATCTGACTGCGGGACCGAACTCGAAGCCGGCCAAAACCCCGCTGGACATTCAACGTAAGATCGCCACATCGCCATTTAATGTGGCGACTGTCATCCACGAAGCCACGCATCAGATCGCGTTCAACAGCGGCATGCACACGCGGTACGCCGACAACCCGATGTGGCTGACCGAAGGGATGGCCATGTTCTTCGAGGTACCCGACCTCGAAAGCCGCTCCGGCTGGAAAACGATCGGCCGCGTGAATTCGCTGCGGCTGCAGCACTTTCGCGAATCGCCGCGGCCGATGCACCCGGCGGATTCGTGGGCCCTGTTGATTCGCGCGGATGACCGGTTCCTGAACTCCGAGCAATCGCGGGCCGCGTACGCGAATTCGTGGGCCTTGACGTATTTTCTCATTAAGACGCGGCGAGATGATTACATCGCCTACTTGAAGAAGATCGATCGCAAGCCGCGACTGGTGGCCGACACTCCAGATGACCGGCTACGTGACTTCGCCGAGATATTCGGCAACGATTTCGGTGTGCTCGATCGCGAGTTGCGTGACTGGCTGCCGCGTCCGACGAAATGAATTCTGGCAGACCGCCAGCGAAACTCAGGATTGCAGCAATTCCCCTTGATGCGTATGCTCCCCGCTCGGATGGACGCTGTTGGAGTGTCCTGTTCTGGGTCTTGTAGGTTGTGTGAGCTCCTGCGAAGCCTGGGTGTTTTGAGTCGCACTGTCGGTTGACAGTGCCAGTCAGAGGAATGAGTGAATGGGTAAGAAACTTTTTGTCGGTGGATTGGCTTGGGCAACGACGGACGATGGACTCCGCCAGGCGTTCGAGAAGTTCGGTGAGGTGGCCGAAGCCAAGGTGATCATGGATCGCGAGACCGGCCGTTCACGAGGCTTCGGGTTCGTGAGCTTCGCAAATGATGACAGTTGCAACTCAGCCATTTCGGAAATGGATGGTGCGCAACTCGACGGCCGCACGATCAAGGTGAATGAAGCGCAGGAGCGAGCTCCTCGTCCCGGTGGGGGCGGCGGTGGCGGCGGACGAGGTGGTTACGGTGGCGGCGGACGCGGTGGTTATCGCTAAGTCGAGGTCGCT
>CAZPUJ010000133.1:0-6575 GCA_964589725.1 uncultured Planctomycetaceae bacterium | reverse complement strand
CCATCAACGGCTCATGCGGGATCGTGTCGAAATAGCTCTTGAGGTCGGCGTCCACCACGAACACGTAACCCTCCTTCAAGAGTTGATCCACTCGCCGCAGCGCGTCTTTGCAACCGCGTCGCGGTCGGAAGCCGTAGCTGTGGGGAGCAAATTCTTTCTCGAAGATCGGTTCCAGAACGTGACGTACCGCCGCCTGCACAACTCGGTCGCGCACCGTTGGAATCCCCAGCGGACGGGTCTCTTTGGACCCCGGCTTGGGGATGTGAACTCGTCGCACCGCTTGCGGACGATAAGTTCCCGCACGCAGTTGCTCCGAGAGCTTCCGCAAGTTCCCTTCCAAGTCACGCTCGAACATCGACACCGTGACGTGATCCACTCCCGGAGCACCATCGTTCGCCGCGACTTTGCAGAACGCCGCTCGCAGATTCCGCTCCGAGAACACCTTGTCGATCAAACTGAACCAAACGTCTCCTTTCACCCCCTGTTCGAGGGCCGTCAACATGCGTGGCGTCCACACCGCCCATTCGACCCAGCTCCAGCGGAGCAGAATCTCTCCCTCTGGCGTAGCCGTTTCCGGCACTCGCGACGGTGGTGTTTGAGTCGTCGTGTCCATCACGCTTCCATCTTCCTGCGTCCCGTTGCTCGACCGGCGTTACCCGGCGTCAACGCTTGTATGGACGCTCTGACTCCTGAGCGGCCGGCTCAGCGCCGCCCTTCCCCGCTCAGGTCTCTTTGCTTCATGGATCAAGCCTTCCAGCCATTCCGTCTCCAACCACCCCTCGTCGTCCCCGGAGCTGGTTTGGTTGCTCTCCGAGACTTACCGCCGCGAGCAACTCTTCGTTGTTCGCACCCACTGGGCAGGGTTCCGCACGGCGTCAATTGGGCTTCGCCAGTTGCTAGCAGGCTCACCACGACGACAGGCCGAATCGAGTTCGTCATCCTACGGACTAGCCGTTCTCCTCCCGTTACTCTCCACCCCGTCTCACGACGACGCAGTTACGTTCGGATACAAAGTTCAAACCAACTTCGACGAGGACTTGCACCTCGCGGATTCAATCCACCTGCAAACGCACTAGCCGAGTCACTCCGTGACTCGAAGCCCGCTTCTCAGAACGCCAAGCCCACAACGCCCAGCGAATCGCCATCACCGGAAGACGTCCGCCCCAAAGTAGACCGGTCACTCCGTGACCGGAACGCTTCGAGTCACGGAGTGACTCGTCTACTTTCCCGCCGCCCGTTCCTCCTTGCCGCCGCCTGACACCTGTCTGGAACGCACAATTCGATTACCAGCAGATCTCGCGGCACATACAGCGAATGCCGACCAAACGATTCGGACGACGATCTACGACGATGTTTTCGCCGTGATGTCTCTGGGTTGCCTTGTGATTGGTGGCGCGTTCGTCTTTTACGTCGTGTTCGGAATGCAATAGCCGACGATCGGCCCCATCGCAACGCACCTCGCGCCAACAAACGCCGCCCCAAATACACGTTCCTCACCAAACCGCGACAGTCCTTCCCAAATCGTTGCCCACAAAACGCCTAGAGTTGTCTAAGTGCCATTCGTCGCTGTCCCCGTTCTCCTCGTCGCGGCGGTCGGGCTGCCGAGACTTTTGAGAAATGCGAACAAGTCGGCGAAGTCGCCGGGGCGGAAGTCTTTGATCAAGCCGCCGGGCATCAGCGATTGTGGAAGCGTGCGGCGGACTTCGACGTCGGACGACTCGATGCGCAGCGTCTGGTTTGTCGAATTGCGGAGCAGCAAGCCCTCGACTGACTCGTACACGATCAGGCCGCTGTGAACCTTGCCGCGCTTGGTCTCGACGAGCGTGGTTTGATAGCGCGGCGCGACGTCGCGGTTGGGGAGCGCGATGGCAATGAACAGGTCTTCGCGCGAGAAACGGCTGCTCGCGCCCGCCAAGTCTGGCCCAAGTCCTTTCCCTCCGCCGTGGCATTGGGCGCACGATCGCTTCTCGAAAAGTAGCCGGCCGCGAGTTTCATCACCCGTCGACCAGTTGACGTGCGTCAGTTGGTCTTTGAGCCACGCCAAAGTTTCGGCATCGCCGCCCAACAAGCGAGCAGCTTCGTCGGGATGTTTCTTTGTCAGGAAGGCAGTCCAGCGTTGAATGACTTCGGTCTGCGGATTCTCACCAGCGGTACCAAAGACGAAGCCAAGATCGTTGCCATGATTGCGAGTCAGCAACCTCGCGACCTTATCGCGGATCGCGAATTCCTTCGGATCAACCCCCAGCCGCCGCAAGGCGCGCAGCAACGCGAACTGTTCGGCCGCGTCGGTGCTGGCTGCGAGCTGCCCCAGCGCGTCCACGCAGGCGGTCAGCACCTCCAGTCGCGATTCCTCCAGCCCTTCGACGAATTTGGTCCGATCCTGCTCTTCGGGAACTCCCGACAACACGACGAGCACGGCTCCACGGACTTGGAACTGCTCGAACTGCTTGCGAATCAGCTCGCGATGCTCAGGTCGCTTGGATTCGCCGAGAACGAAGACGACGTCGTTGGTCCACGGATATTCGTCGTTTGCCGACGCGGCCTTCACGTACGACTCGATCACCCGCGGCAGCAATTCTTGCGGCAGTTGCGACAAGTACAACACATGTCCCGGCCGGCCAAACTCCGGCTGTGCGACGAGTCGATCGGGGAGGTCGGGATCGAGTTTCGACAGTTCTCGGTACAGCTCGCCGACGCGATCGTTCCAGTTCAGGTCTTGGTTGAGTTTCCGCGTGACGATCTTCGGGTCCAGCCGCACCAGCGCGCGGGCGATCGTCTGCACTTGCAGTCGATTGCGTGTGACAGGAATCCGCGCGGCGACCAGCAAGAAATGAATGTCTTCGACCGGATCGCTTTCGTCCGTGATCTTAGCCAAGACTTTGTCGAGCAACTTGGTGTTTGACGGAGCGAGCATCGCGAGCGTGCGTGCTAACTCGCGGTCGACATCGTCGTGGCCCGTCGGAAACAGATCGGACAATCGGACTCGCAGCGGATCCAGATCGCGTTCGAGCTGAGAGAGATTGGCCCGGCTGGTGTATGCTTCGAATGCGGGGACCACGCCTTTTGCAGGCACGACGTCCCCCAGCGCGAGTTGAATCAAGCGAGTTGCTTCTAGCTTCAGCGCTGGTGGATGTGGCCCTTCGAGCACCGACTGCCCAACCTTGAAACCAAATTGGGTCGCGTTCGCAGAACGCGGCAGGTATCCGATCGCGTTCGCGACGGTCGCTCGCCAACCGAGCTTCGTGACCAGATACGACAGTTTCTGAAACTCTTCATTGTCCAACCGCGTGATCAGCCGTGACGCGGTCAGCCGGTTGAAGCGGTCTTCGCCTCCCAACTGCTTCGCGAGTCCGTCGCAAAGCGGCGACCAGTTGCTGACTCGTTCGGCCTGTAACAACGCTTCGAGCGCGAAGCGACGGACCAACCGGTCGTCGTCTTCCAGAAACGGCCGGACAGTCTTCGCGTCGAGCGGGTTCGCGTGCGTGCGGCCAAGCGACCAAATCGCCTTCGCGCGAACTTCGGCCGGCGTCGCTTTCGCCAGCGCCGTTGTTTCTGACTCGTCCAAACCGCCGAACATTTCGGTGAGCACGTCGATCGCCCGCTGCCGCGCGGCCGGCAGCAATGTTTCGTCGTTCGCGGCCTTCAAAATCGGATCGCGGCCGAGTTGTTTCGCCAGCGGCTGCCAACGTGCCCGCGACCAACTCGACAGCGGTTGCGGAGCCGACAAACATGCGACGATTCGCTCCGCTTCGGACGCATCTGTGGGAAGTTCTTCATTCGCGGACTTTGCTTGGCCATCTTTTGTCTTTGCCGAACCGGCGGGATAAGTGATTCGCCACACTCCGCCGCGCGTGCCGCGACCGCCGACGCTCACGAACAAACTTCCGTCCGGCCCCACCTCCGCGTCGGTGGGAGCGAAGCCGTGATCTCCGGCCGCCGACAGAAAAAGCTCCGACTCGGTCTTCCACGTCGAGCCGTTCCGGATCAGCGGCAACGCGAGCACTCGGCCAAACGTCCAGTCGAGCACGAACAGAGCGTCGCGGTATTTCTCCGGGAACTGTTGATGTTGATAACACACGACGCCGGTCGGTGATCCTCTCCCAGCCGCAGCCACGACGGGTGGCATGTCGAAAAAAGTGTCGGGGCGTTTCCAACTGCGGGTCACCCAGCCCGCGTGCGAGCCTGGCAAAAGTTGAAAAACGCGCGTTGGTCGATACCACGGCAACGAGACATCTCGCTCATCGTCGCTGTCGAACGTGAAGACATCGCCGACTCGATGAAACGCGAAGTCGTAGGCGTTTCGCAGGCCGTGAGCGATCACCTCGCCTCCCGATTTGACGTCCGGCTTGATCCGATATAGCACGCCGGCTTCGGGCTGCTTGATCGGAGAGGTCGGCAGCGTGACGTACTTGGCGTCCAGTGCCGTGTCGTTACCGGCGATCAGGTACCACCAGCCGTCAGGACCGCGCTGAATCGCGTGCGCGTGATGTTCGCCCCCAGTGCGAAGTTTGAGCAGCACATCCGGCGGTCCATCCGCCCGACGGTCGCCGTCGCGATCGCGGTACTGAAGCAAGCCGTCACCGCCGACGGCCAACAAGTCTGAGCCATGCCAGAACATGCCTTGCACGCCGCTGGCCGGTGCCTCGGCGAACAACACGGATGAGTCGGCTTTGCCGTCGCCATCGTTGTCGATCAAGCAACGGATATAGCCGTTCCCCGCAACGACGATTTGTCCGTGGCTGTCGATCGACAGGCAATGAATGTCGTGAGCGAGATCATCGTCCGCGAACAGCGAAGCCTGAAATCCCTTGGGTGCTCGCAAGCCGGCGGCCTCCTGGCCAATCGCGACGACGCTGAGCAGGCCGACCAGCCACGCGACGATCAGGGTTCGTCCAAGCGAACCCCAGAGAAGATGCCGTCGCTTGTCGAGTTGTGGCGAGCGTGCCTTGATCACTGACATCCAAGTCCCTGTCGTTTTGAAATCCGTTCTTGTCGGACAACCGGAACAAACTGTCAGCCGCGGCGGACAGCGTCCCGTGACCACGCTCTGTCGTTCACCGTCCGGCGGTCATCCAACCTCGCAAGCGTCGTCGGAGCATCAGCCGCATACCGACGCTGCGAGCCGGCTCGACGATCTTGCCGGGTGCCGGTCGGGCTTTCGAGTCGTTAGGCGATGTCGAGGCCGGCTCAGGTACCGAGACTCGTATTTCAGGGGCGGCTGACTTTCGGAAACCGTCGCCACCGTCCGTCCCCGATGTCGAGACGGACCGAGGCGAACCGTTGACGCGGTCCAGCCCCCCGAAGAATTCGACCAGTCGGCGATCGTACTCGTCTTTGTTGACGGAGCGTCCCAGGTTGTGCTTCGCGCGGGGAACCGTCCACAGCGCGTCCGGGTGTTCGGTGAGCCGGCAGATCTCTCGCGACACGTCGGGCAAGACGTACGCGTCACGCTCGCCCGCGATCAGAAACAGCGGCTTCGACCGCAGCTTTGGGAGTTGGCGTTCCAAGAGCGCGTATCGGCAGCGACGCCGGAATTGGCTGACCCAATGCGTCAGAATGATTGTCCAATGGACGTGCCACCAGGGCACGAGGTCCGCCAAACGTTCGGGCACTGTCATCGAAATCCAACGCCGTGCGTGAGCCAGCATCATCAGCTTGCTGCCGAAGCCTCCCTCGGCGGCCACGCAGCGCACGTCGGGACGCATGGCGGCTACGTACAGCGCGGCGGTGCCGCCGCGACTGACACCGAACAGACCCAACGGCAGTTCGCGTAAGTCTTCATGCTGCCGCACGTGGTCCAAGATCGCGTGCAAGTCGTTGACCTCGAAATGCGTTAACCAGTGCAAAGGTTCATAGCCGTGCTGCTTGTCGCTTTCACCCTGATTGCGGAAATCGAACGCTAGGATGTTGAATCCGGCGTCGAACAGGGACGAACAGTACAACATCGCCGACCAATGATTGGCCCCGAATTCGTTGCAGAACACGATCAACCCGCGCGGCGGGCAATCGCTGTGTCGGTACAAGCTCCCTCGCAGCGTCAGCCCGTCTTTCGTCCTGACGGCCAGTGGCTCGGCACTCGGGTCGGGAGGCAGACACTCCACTCGGAACGGTGGCGAGTTCTCGATTAGTGCCAACACGACCCGCACGGCGCGCCACTGAATCAGCGCCTCCGCCAACACGAGTCCCGCCAGCAACCCAACCAGCGCCCAAATCACAGTTGTCTCCCTCGCCTCACGGGTGCTCTGACCACAGACGGCTCGCCTGGCCCTTAAGGCCCATCAGTCCTTGAACTCGGAAAAGATCAGTGCCACGTTTTGACCGCCGAAGCCAAAGCTGTTGGACAGCGCCACGCGAGCTTTGTCCTGCCGTGCCTCGTTGGGAATGTAATCCAGATCGCAATCGGGATCGGGAGTTTCGTAGTTGATCGTCGGCGGCAGCACGTCGTCGTTGATCGCCAACAGACAGGTCATCGCCTCGACGCTGCCCGCCGCCGCGATCAAGTGTCCCATCATGCTCTTGATGCTGGACACCGGCGTCTTGTAGGCGATGTCACCCAACGCGCGTTTGATCGCGAT
>CAZPUJ010000132.1:0-8909 GCA_964589725.1 uncultured Planctomycetaceae bacterium | reverse complement strand
TGAGTTTGTTCGTCGAGCGACTGACCGACACGATCACGCCCGCCAACACCGTCAAATTCAACCAAGTGACCGCACCCAATCCCCCGGGCAGTAATTGGCGACGAACTCCGCGCTGGCCACGGAATTCGTTCAAAGCGACCGCCAACACGACGAGCACGCCGACAATCAATCCCTGAAACTCGTCGGGATTCTGCTTCATGGTCTTGGCCACGCTGTCGATCACCGTCCGCAGGAACAACGCTCCCAGCATTACGCCCGACACGGTGCCGATGCCGCCTTGCAGGCTGCATCCGCCCACGACCGCCGCAGCGATGGCGTTCAGTTCATAGCCCTGGCCCATCGACTCCGGATTCGCGGCCCCGACATAGCTGGTGAATAAAATGCCCGCGATCGCCGCCGTCATCGAGCTGAAGCAATACGCCAGCCATTTCAAACGCTCGGTCCGAATGCCGCTTAACCGAGCCGCCGTTTCGTTGCCACCCATCGCATACAAATGCCGGCCCGTGATCGTGCGGCCGAGGAACACTCCTGTACCAAGACTCAGCAAGATGAACACCGCCAGCGGAATCCACCAGAGTTGACCGAGGTCTCGAAAGAATTTGTCGGCGATGTAAATTTTGGTGTTCTTTGTGCCGGTGATGGCGTTCGTCACGTCTTGAATTAGCACGCGACCCAGGCTGCGAAGTCCGACCAGAGAGGCCAGCGTCGCCACAAACGGCGGCAGTTTAACGACCGTGATCAGCCACGTGTGCAAGCTGCCGATCAAAAATGCGACCAGCAACGTCCCCGCGCAAGCGACTGGCAGAATCCAACCTGCCAGGCTATCAGTTTTAGGCGCTCGACCGGCCATCGGAGCCAGCCAGAAAATCAGCGACGCGCAGACCGTTCCGCTGAACGCGATCACTGAACCGGCCGACAGGTCGATGCCGCCCGCGACGATGACCACCGCCGCACCCAACGCCAGAATGCCCAGCAACGATGTCTGTCGCAGAATCTCTTGCGCGTTATAGATCGGCTTATCGAGGTACGCTCGACTGGGGTCCAGCAGGATTGTCAAACCAACCACCGCCAGCACTGCGGACAGCAATGACAACTCCGTGCGGTATTGGAACCATTTCATGACTTCGCACTTGCTGGAATGAGCGACGGCTACGAACCGGTCAAGTTGTACTTCGTCAGCCATTCCTTGAAGGCGTCGAGCTTCAGGAATTCCGTCTTCGGACCAAACGAATCCGCCTTCAGCGGCGAGCCTTCATTCGGCACGACGACCTTCAGACCCGTGTCGTACAGGTCGCCGTTTTCGGAGCCGTGATTCGAGAACATCCCTTTGACGGTCGCCTCGTCATTTGTCACCAACGCCTTCAGAATTCGGACACCTTGAAAACCCATTTGGTACGGATTCTGGACGACCATCACGTCCAACATTCCTTCGTGCATCCCCTGGATCGCCGGCGGATCGGCGTCGAAACCGACGAGCTTCAGTTTCTCGCGAGCGTTCAACTGCTTGACGATGTCTATGATCGCCGGTGTGTTGTACGACCAGATGCCGACCAGCAGGGCCATGTCCTTGTTGCGGTCCAGCGCGTCGCGTACGTTGGCGCGAGCGACTGCCTCGTCCCCTTGATCGCCGAGGTTTTCCGCCGAGCGGAATTTCTCGCCGGCTCCTTCGGCGAATCCGGCAATCCGTTCCTGTGCATTCGCCGCGCTCTTCAATCCGACAAACGTGGCGTACTTGCCGCCGTCAGGCAGCAGTCCCTTCGCGGCCGCGCCCAGCTCTATTCCGCCGACCACATTGTCCGTTCCCAGATAGGCAAAGCGGCAGTCGCGTGCCGACAGGCGATTCACGTCCGAGTCGATCGTGACGACCTTCACGCCCGCCTGTTGCAGCTTGCGGAGTTCATCGGGAATCGCCGCGTTGTCAGCGTCGGTCACGCTGATCGCGACGCCGGCGATGTCGGTCTGTCCAGAGTATTGCCGCAGTTTGTCGATCTGACCTTCAGCCTTGAAGTCGTTGCGATCGACGACGACCTGGAAGCCGTCCGCCTCACAGTTGAGTTCCTCCTCGGCATCGCGAGCACCCGCGGCGGCGGCGTCCCAGAACGGAGCGTTGCCGTTTGTCAGAATGATGATTCGCTTGAGCCCGCCCGCGGGAGCGGCTTGGCCGAGATCGCTGTGCGAGTTTCCCGAAGCCGCGCTTCCCGCGCGCTGCGGCGTTTCGCTACCGCAACCGGCAAGCAACCCCAACAACATGAGCGAGGTCAACGACCACGGCAAGGAAACGCGAAGAGCGAGCATTGCGTCAGCTCCAAAGACGAAGTGAACGTGGTGGACAAGGCCAGAACGATACTGCTCGGCCGAGGTGAATTCAACGAGTCCACGTCGCTCGTTCGCACATACTGGCGGCTTGTGCTACGGTTCTGTGACCATGTTTCACGAACGTGATTTCTCACCCGATCAGGAATTCTCCAAGCTGCTCGTCCGCGACAACGACGTCGACCTGACGATCGTGTCGCTGGAGATTGCGCGCGACGCGAGGCCGGATCTGTCGTTCGACGACACGCTCTCGTGGATCGCCGCTCGCGGCGAGGAGTTGGCTGGCCCGGTCGCGGCCGCGTGGTCGGAAGCCGATTCTCTGCGAGCACTCGGCAACCTGCTGGCCGAGACGCACGGC
The DNA here is from genome assembly GCA_964589725.1 of uncultured Planctomycetaceae bacterium. GTDB lineage: Bacteria > Planctomycetota > Planctomycetia > Planctomycetales > Planctomycetaceae > CAYSHJ01. The sequence continues at coordinate 6,238 of CAZPUJ010000132.1, read as the reverse complement.
ATTCGCGGAGAGGCGGAGGCGTATCAAATCGCGGAGAGCAGCTACCTGCCCGACGTCATCGCCAGCAAGCGAGGTATTCCGATTAGCCTGTCAATTCTGTACATGGCGGTTGCGCACGCGACTGGGATCGAACTGAAAGCCGTGGCCGCGCCACAGCATTTCTTAACGCGGTTTGATGGCATTGACGGAACGCTGTTCATCGACGCCTTCGGCGGCGGGCGCATCATGGCGAAGAAGGAGTGTCTGGAGTTCTTGAACGGCGTGACCGGCATGCCGGAATCAGAACTCAAACCGTGCCTCAAGCCGGTCGGCGCGCGGCCGGTCGTGATTCGGATGCTCAATAACTTGAAGGTTCTGTATGCGAAGCTCGACGATTGGGCCGCCGCTTGGCGCGTGCAGGAACGACTCGTTGCGCTCAAGCCCGCCTCATACGAGGAGCGCCGTGACCTGGCCTTCGTCGCGCTCAAATGCGAACGCACCCGCGATGCCTTGCAGATGCTCGAAGACTGCCTGAGCGAGTGCCCCAAAGACCAAAACGACCTGCTGCAACAACACATCGAGGAAGCCAAGCGGCAACTGTCCAAATGGAACTGACGGGCGAATGACGCATCAAGAAATACCAAATGACGAAGGAAGCACGTATGACGAATGTCTGACGAAGCCTGCCGGATGACGTCGTGATCGCGCCGCTTCAGCTGCAAGTAACATGCGGACCAGTCCGCAAAACATTCCGTCATTGGTACTTTGTCATTCTTGAGACATTGGGTACCTCGTTATTCGTCATTTCGCCATGTCCCCTCAACAAAAGAGCCTGTTCGCACACGATCCTGTCGAGCCGACGGCGTGGGAGCACGCGATGGCGGCCGATCGGTGGATCGCGAGGGTCGTCGTCAATCGGCCGCTCGACAAGCCGTTTGATTACCTCGTGCCCGATCCGCTCCGCGAACACATTCAGCCGGGAATGAGAGTGCGCGTCCCGTTCGGTGGCGGCAACCAACGGCTGGTCGGATATTGCGTTGAGGTCGGGCCTCTGACCGTGGGCCGGATTGACAATCCGACCTACGAAGCCGCGACGCGACGGCTGAAGAGTGTCGAGGAAGTTCTCGACCGCGAGCCGCTATTTTCGCCGAAGATGCTCAAACTGACGCGCTGGATCGCCGGCCGGTATCTCTGTGGCTGGGGGCAAGTTCTCGACAGTGTCATCCCGGCGGGTGTGAAGAAACTCGCTGGCACGCGTGATATTCTGTTCCTGCGTCCGGCCGCTGGAGTTTGCGAAACGCTGGCGGATCGCAAACTCTCCGCGAAGCAAAAGGTGGTGATGGAAATCCTCTGCGCGGCGCAGCGAGCGATGCGGATCGACGAACTCTGCGAGGATGCCGATTGCGGTGTCGCGCCCATCAATTGGCTGCGGAACAAGAAACTGATCGAGGCGATTCGTGAACGAACCGATGCGCTCGATGCCGACTTCGCGGCATCGCCGCGGCAGCCCGATCTGACTTTGAACGCCGAACAGCAAGTCGCGCTGGAAGCGATCGTGTCCGAACTCCGCTCCAGCCGTCATCGCACGATCCTGCTGCGCGGCGTCACCGGCAGCGGCAAGACGGAGGTCTATATTCAGGCAATTCGCGAGGTTGTCAGTTACGGCCGGCAAGCGATCGTGCTCGTGCCGGAGATCAGCCTCACGCCACAGACGATTCGCCGTTTCCGCTGTCGCTTCGACAGCATAGCCGTCCTGCACAGCCATTTGAGCGACGCGGAACGACATTGGCACTGGCAACGCATCGCTAGCGGACAAGTGCAAGTGATCGTCGGTGCTCGCAGCGCGGTCTTCGCTCCCACGCCGCATCTCGGCCTGATCGTCATCGACGAAGAACACGAAACAAGTTTCAAGCAGGAAGAAACGCCACGGTATCACGCCCGCGAAGTCGCGCGCGAACGAGCACGCCTCGAAAACATCCCGTTGCTGCTCGGCTCGGCCACGCCGACGCTGGAGTCGTGGGTGCGAGCGACCGGAGACAGGGGACAGGAGACAGGAGACAGGAGACAGGAGACAGACGACAAAGGGCAGGCAAAAGCGCCTCTTGATTCCTGTTTCCTGTCTCCTGTTCCCTGCCTCCTGCCTTCTGTCCCCTCGGACCTGCTGCTCACTCTCGCCAATCGCGTCGAAAAACGTCCGTTGCCGCCGGTCACGATCGTCGACACTCGCAACGATCCGTCGATTTCACGTGGCGAAGCGATCGGGCGGGCGCTCGGCTCGCAGATGCAACTCGCGCTGAACGACGGCGGGCAGGTGATTCTGTTTCTGAACCTGCGTGGCTATTCGCCGACCGTCTGGTGCAAAGCGTGCGGCGAGGGAGTTCGCTGCCCGCGCTGCGACATCACGTTGACGTTTCACAAGGACCGCAATCGCGTCGTGTGTCATTCGTGCAATCACGAGGCGCCGCCGCTGGCCAAGTGTCCGAAATGCGGGCATCCCGGAGTTTATTACTTTGGCATCGGCACGCAGCGGTTGGAGTCCGACGTGAAGTCGAAGTTCGGCAAGTTCAAATGCCTGCGTATGGACAGCGACTCGATGCGCAAGCCCGGTAGCCACGACGAGGCGTTAGAACAATTCCGTCATGGCCAAGTGCAGATTTTGCTCGGCACGCAGATGATCGCCAAAGGTCTTGATTTTCCGAACGTGACGCTGGTCGGCGTCATCAATGCCGACACGCTGCTGCATTCGCCGGACATGCGCGCGTCGGAACGGACTTTCCAACTGATTGCTCAAGTCGCCGGACGGACGGGTCGCAGCGAGCGGGGCGGTCGTGTTTTAGTACAGTCGGCTTGCCCGACCGAGCCGGCGATCGCGCTGGCCGCACGACACGATTATCTCGCCTTCGCCGATCACGAACTGAAGCACCGACGCGAGGCGAACGCTCCGCCGTTTAGCTTGCTGACGCGTGTAATCCTGCGTGGCCCGGCCGAGGACCGCGTCAATGCCGAAGCTCAGGCGATGGCCGCGATCCTTCGCGAAGCCATTGAGGCGGCAGCGATGCCGATCCGCATCCTCGGCCCCGCGCCTTGCCTGATTACGAAGCTCAAGGACAACTTTCGATTCCACCTGCAACTCACGGCCGCGTCGCTTGCACCGATTCGCGAGCTGTGGCTCACCGCGTCGCCGAAGTTCGCTCACCCGGCAGGCGTCGAGTTTCAAATCGATGTCGATCCGATGAGCACGCGGTGAGGTTGTCAATTGTCCTTTGTCATTGGTTGTCGACTTTTGCCATTCGCCGCCGCGACTAATCACGAATGACCAATCCCAAACTTGTCACCTTCCACCTCTCCAACTACAAACGCTGCGGCACGCGGTTGGTCACGGAAGGCCGACGAGGTGGATCCAGTTGTCCCGCGAGAACGTCCGATGCCCAAGCTGACTCAAGCCGATCTGATCGACCTCAATCAAACCTTTGAAGCCCGCACGCCACAGGAACTGTTGACGTGGTCCAAGAAGGTCTTTGCCGACAAGGTCGCGGCACTCTCGGCCATGCAGGAGCCGGGTTGCGTCGTCTGCCACATGCTCTCGACGCAGAAGCTGAGCATTCCGGTGTTGTTCGTCGACACGGGCGTCATGTTTCAAGAAACGCTCGACACGCGCGACCGGCTGATGAAGGAGTACGGCCTCAACATCGTCACGCTGCATCCAAAGCAGACGATGGACCAGCAGACCAAGCAACTGGGCATTCTGTATCTGACGGTCGAAGGCCAGAAGCAATGCTGCCAAATGCGGAAGGTCGATCCGCTCAACGAAGTCGCTCCCCAGTATCACGCCTTCATCGGCAGCCTGCGCCGTAGCGAGGGCGGCAAACGAGCGCTCTGCCCCGTGCTGCAAGTCGACACCGAGAACAACACGCTCCGCATCAACCCACTGGCGATGATGACCGACGAAGAGATGGACGCATACGTCCGCGAGCACAACGTGATCCTCAACCCACTGCACGCGCAGGGTTACTCAACGATCAGTTGCAATCGTTGCACGACGCCGGTCTTGCCGAGCGAACCGAAACGAGCCGGCCGCTGGCGACACCTCGGCCCCTGGTCGGTCTACTGTGGCATCAACCCGTCCGACCGCGAGCAGGGTGCCAAGCAAGTGATTGAACTCCCGCAAGACGTCATCGACCGCATCCTCGGTCGCGAGACTGATTTCGTCATTTGAGATTTGAAATTTGAGATTTTTTGCTTAACCACAAGGAGCGCAGCCATGAAGATTGCACGAGTTTGGGTGGTGCTGTTGATGTGTCTCGGCACGGCGGCCGTGTGTGTCGTCGCGATGGGTGCGAAAGAGAAGACGCTCGTCTCAAAGCCCGGCGACTTCGCGAGTACGACGGTCGACTTTGGCATCATCTGTCGCGACGTCGAACGCTCGGTGGACTTTTACACGCAAGCGGTCGGCCTGACCGAACTGGATGGGTTCGACGTGCCGGCCGACTTCGGCAAGGACTCCGGCCTGACCGACAGCCAGCCGTTTCACGTCCACGTGCTGGTGCTGGGCGAAGGCGAGAAAGCCACGAAAGTGAAGCTGATGGAGTTCAAGAAGGCACCCGGCAAGAAGTCCGATCAGTCGTTCATCCATTCGACGATCGGCATGCGATACACGACGATCTTCGTCAAGAACATCGACGCCGCCAATCTGCGGATGATCGCCTACGGCACGATGCCTCTGGCCAAAGGCGTGGTTGAGATTCCCGGCGACCGCTTCCTGGGCCTCTACAAAGACCCCGACGGCAACTTCATCGAACTGATCGGCCCGCGCGTGAAGAAGTGACGTCGGGTGTTATGAGCTTTGCGGCCGAAACTCGCAATCCAAGTTCTTTCGGAGTGGTGACGCCGCGAAAAGCAATACAATCCTGGCGACCGTGGAGCCTTCGTATGCCGGTTCAAAATTGGACGCGAGTCAGCTCCGGAATATTTCATGACTTTCACACGGCCTGGATCGTCGAGTTACAACGCGCGTTGAATACCGGACTATTGGCGGCGGAGTTCTACGCGCTCGCCGAACAGATTGGCGGCGAGATTGGTCCCGATGAGTTGGCTTTGCCCAAGGACAGCATTCGCAGCGAAGCGACCGAATCACTGCTGTACTCCAAAAAACGGGAGACGTTGGTCATCCGGCACAGCAGCGGTGACGATGTGGTCGCGCTAATCGAGATCGTCTCGCCCGGCAACAAGCAGGGGCGGGCAGAAGTTCGTCACTTTGTGGAAAAGGCCCGGTCGGCGCTAGACCAGAGGATTCATTTGCTGGTCGTGGATTTGTTCCCGCCCGGACGCAGTAATCCGCAGGGCTTGCACGGTGAAATCTGGAGCGGACTAGGCGAGGACGAATTCTTACTGCCTCCGGACAAACCACTGACGCTGGCGTCCTACGTCGCGAAACTTCTGCCGGTCGCGTACATCGAACCGATCGCCGTCGGCACCGAGTTGCCGGAGATGCCGCTGTTCCTCGAAACCGATCGCTACATCAACGTGCCGTTGGAAGCGACCTACCGCGCCGCCTACGAAGGCGTCCCCGAACGCTGGCGACGAGTCATCGAGGGACGTGACGGATCATGACCGATCACTTCGACCTGCCTCCGGAGCGTTCCAGCCGCCTCGCGTGGTGGCTGCATCCCAAGGTGGCGTTGCCGCTGATGCTGCTGGTGCTGATTGTGCTCGGCCCGTTTTTGTACCGAGCCTACCGCATCTCGCGCGTGCCGGACATCGGCGATCCGTTCGATGTCGCAGCGTTTGAAGCGGTGGAGATCGCGTCGGGTGACAACGCCGTGGACGTTTATGCGAACGCGAACGCAATGCGGCGGAGTATTTCCTATCGGTACGAAGACTTGGATGACGTCTTTCAGAATGGTTGGGGCGCGGCGACGGAGCCACTCAGAAAATGGCTGACCGACAACGAACCGGCGTTGGACGAGTGGCGCCGCGGGACGGAGCGACCCACCGCGCTTCACGTACCGATTAAGGACTTGCGGATCGATATGCTCTTGCCGTTGGTCTACGATTTGCGCGAGTTCGCTCGGCTGGCGAGAGCTCGAGCCGAACGCTGCCTGCACGACGGCGATGTGACTGAAGCTTGGGAGTGGTTGCGAGCGAGCGTCCGTTCCAGCCGGCATTTCGGTCAGCGTGGTGTCGCGGTTGAGCGGTTCGTGGGGATCGGCGTCTTTTTCGAGACGGCTGTGGGCATCAACCGTTGGGCGGCCGATCCTCG
>CAZPUJ010000131.1:0-8172 GCA_964589725.1 uncultured Planctomycetaceae bacterium | reverse complement strand
TGAGTCGATCATCGCGACCGGCTTTCATCGACTCGGTCCGTGGGACGACGAGCCGGCGGACTTCGAGCAAGACCGCTGGGACCAAATCGACGACATCGTCCGCACGACGTCGCAGGCCTTTCTCGGCATCACACTCGGCTGCGCTCGTTGCCACGACCACAAGTTCGATCCGCTGTCGCAACTTGACTACTACCGCTTGGCCGCCGTGCTCAATCCGCTCAAACGCCCACTGAATGGACGGCAAGAACTCGATCTGCCGGCCGGGACAATCCCTCAGCGATCCGCGTTGATGCAGCGTGATCGCCGCATTGACGAACAACTTAAACAAATCGCTTCGGCACGCGACTCAGTCCGGAAAGAGTTTTTTAAGTCCGGCCGCAGCAGCTTGCCGGTGGAAGTGTTGAGCGCCTTTACGACGGAGCCGGACAAACGGACGCCGCCTCAAAATGAACTCGTCCAAAAGCACACGCCGCAACTTGAAGCGGAGTTGCTCGCCGCATTGCCTGACGACAAACGCGCAGTCGTCGCCGGCGTCGAACAACAGATCGCCCGTTTGCAGGCCGAGACTCCAGACTTGCCGCGCGGCTATTTCATGACTGAAAGCAACGATCCGCCACCGAAAACATTTCTTTTATTGCGCGGACAAGCCGCCGCACGCGGGCCGGAGATTCAACCCGGAGTGCCGGCCGTGTTGGTGCGGGAACAGCCGTTGTTCGACGATGTTCAGAAGGCGGGCCGTTCTGAAAAGGGCGAGCGTATTGAGACCGTCGCCAACACCACAGGGCGCCGCTTGACATACGCGCATTGGATCGCCGCTTCCGACAACCCGCTGACCGCGCGCGTGATCGTCAATCGCGTTTGGCAATATCACTTCGGTGAGGGCCTGGTCCGCACGCCCAGCGACTTCGGTGTCATTGGCGAATCGCCCACCCATCCCGAGTTGCTCGATTGGCTCGCGCACTGGTTTGTGCATGACGCGAATTGGTCTCTCAAGAAACTGCACCGTTTGATCCTGACGAGCAACACGTATCGAATGAGCAAGTCGGAGCACCCGATTTACAGCGAACGCGACCCGCGCAACGTCACCTGGTGGCGATTCCCGTATCGCCGGCTGGAGGTCGAAGCGATCCGCGACTCGATGCTGTCCGTGAGCGGTCAACTCCGCCGAAGGATGGGTGGTCCCGGCGTCTATCTGGAGATTCCGCCGGAGGTTCTCGCTGGCAACAGTGACCCGAACGTCGTCTGGCCGAAATTCGATGAGGCCGCGAGTTCTCGCCGCACCGTCTACGCCTTCGTCAAACGAGCGCTCGTCGTCCCGTTCCTGGAAGTGCTCGACGTTTGTGACACGACGCGCTCGACTGAGCTTCGCAACCGTACGACGATCGCGCCGCAAGCATTGACGCTGTTCAATGGAGCTTTCGCCACCCGCCAGTCTCAACACTTCGCCGATCGACTCGAACATGAAGCCGACAACGACTCGCAACGACAGATGGAAATTGCCTATCGACTGGCGCTCTGCCGAAATCCGTCGCCCGATGAATTCGCGGCCATGCGGCAGTTCCTGGCGACCGAATCTGAAGTGCAATCCGCCGAAGCCGCTCGCCGCAACGCAGCAATCTCAGCGACCGATGTGCGGCGCCGAGTGTTGGAGCAGCTTTGCCGAGTGATCTTGAACCTCAACGAGTTCCTGTATCCGAACTGACGGCCTGCCGATCATGTCTCGTCGCCCCAGGTCATCACACCATACCGCGACGCTTCAGTTCGGCCACGACGGTCTGAACGATCGCGCTGACATCTTGAGATTTCAGATCACCGGTCGAGCAGCCGCCGATCGGTTCGTCTGTGAAGCCGTGTTGCGACAACAGACATTGCAGAGTGTTACTGAGTGCGGCGAGGTCGGTCACTTGCTGATCCGATTGCGGCTGACGACCAATGCCCATTGGGAAACCGCGCAGTTCGACGGCCGCTCGAAAGCCGTTCGGAAACTCGGCCGAATAGATCATTGTGTCGAACAGCGTGACGAGATCGAACTGCACTTGCCGAGCTTCATCCAACCGGCCACTGAGCGTCAGGTCATAAAGCAGTCTGGTGAGTTCGGGGACAACTCCGGATGACGCATTCGTGCCGCCGTCGCAGCCGACGAGCAACATTGGCATTAAGGCCGCGTCCCAACCCGTCAGAAACGCGAACTCGGGCCGATTCGGGCGCACGGCCTGAATCATGCGAATCATGTTGACGATGTCGCCCGAGCTGTCCTTGATGGCGACGACTTTCTCGCACTCGTCGGCCAGACGCCGTACGGTCGGCACGTCGATCGGACTGGCGAACATCGGAATGTTGTACAGCGTCACATCAATCGGCGTGTTCTTGCCAATCTCCTTGAAGTATGCATACACCGACGCCGGGCTGAGCTTGTAGTAAAATGGAGCCACGATCGCGACCGCTCGACAGCCGAGCGAGTGGTAATACTCGCACGCCTTGATCGTCTCTTTGACGTTCGCCTCCGCAGCACCGGCGAGAATCGGCACTCGCCCGCGCGTTTGATCAGCGACAATCTCGATGATCCGGCGGCGTTCCTCGACCGTGAAGCGAGTGAACTCGCCGGTCGAGCCGTTGGGATACAGCCCATGCACTCCCTTGGCGATCAGCCAATCGACGTAGCGCCGCAACTCCGGCTCGTTGATTTCGCCACGACAATCCAGCGGAACCAAGTTGGGCGTGAAGATGCCTTGCAGCCGGCCATTGCCATTCGCCATGGGTGCCTCCGACTTAGCCGTTACACGCCGCGTGACGAAGCCATGTGCATGCTCGTAACACTCAAGACACGCACAAACTGCATCGCACGACCGGGAGTACCTCTCGCGGAGCGAGAGGGCTCCTTTGGGTCAAACCTCCAACATCGTCGGCGAAAGCTCGGCGTTCCTTCGCTCCGACAACGATTGCAGGCAGGACCATCGCCATCGGAACGGTTTACCCAGCCAATATGACGCTTACAACCGGAGACATCAAACGCAATTGTCCTTTGCCGGCCAATAGACGCGAAACGTCGTTCCCGCTTCGGCTGATGACTCGAATTCAATCCGACCGCTGTGCTGCTCGACAATCCGCCAGCATTTTGGCAGACCAAACCCAAGCCCTCGCCCCGCTTGCCGGCCGGAGTAGAACGGATCGAACAAATGCTCACGATCCAGCGGCGAAAGGCCGCAGCCCCGATCGTGAATCGAGAAGACAGTCAATTCTGGCGAGTTTGCATCGGCCAGCAGACGACATTCGATGACGATCGAGCCGCACATCGCCGACGCATTCACGCTGTTATGCAGCAAGTTGCTGATGACGACTTTAAGCTGTACTGGATCAGCCCAGATTGCCGTTGACGTCTCGCCACAACGTTCGACGGTCAATGACTTCGAGCGAATGACGTCGGACAACGCTCGCAGCACATCGTCCACGACCTCGACTAAATCCAGTGATTTTGGTTCTGGTCGCGGCGGCCGGGCAAAGAGCATCAGGTCGCCGATCATGTCCCGAATGCGAAGTGCTTGCGCTCCGATAGTGAGCAAGGCTTGCCGCCGCTCCGGGTTCGTTTCGGCTTTGAGCAACAGCTCGGCTCGTCCGACGATCGTGGCGACGGGATTATTGATCTCGTGTCCCGCTCCGGCGGCGAACTCAGCCAAGGCTTCAAGTTTCGCACGTCGAAATTCTTCGGTTTGCGTGATGTCAGTGACGTCGGAATGTTCAGCCACGGGAACCTCGACACAAAAACAAAACCCGGCTTCGAGGTCGAAGACGGGTTCGGTGTTCTGGCTCGGCAGGCCTGAAACGTGAATCTCGGGGTGGACCTGTTGCGATGCTATCCCCAGACGATCGTTCGAGGCTTGCCAACAACGTGTCTTATCGTCGTGTGGCCGCCGCCGGCTCGACATCGAGCAACTGGCAGACTCGCTCGATCAAATGCTCAATTTCGAATGGTTTCTGGACGAACTCGTTCGCGCCGGAGGCTTTCAGGTCGTCAATCTTATCCTGCTCGACCATGCCGCTGATGCAAATGATTTTCACGTCGTCCAATGCGGCATCACCACGGACTCGCTGACAAACTTCCTTGCCGTTGATGTCCGGGAGCATGACGTCCAGCACAATAATGTCCGGGTGATACTCCTTGACCATCATGCCGGCGTCGAAGCCGTTGTTGGCGACACGCACTTCAAAGCGTCCGTCCGCATCCAGCGCGTCGCGGATCAATTCAACCAACTCCTCGTCGTCGTCCACGATCAAAGCTTTCCGGCGACCGCTTTCCAGCGCGTCAGTCGGAATGCCATTCTCTTTCATGAAGCGATAGAGAATGTCCCGCGGAATTCGTCGGAACCGCGAGCCGGGCACTCGAAACCCGCGTAATTGCCCGGAGTCAAAGCAGCGAATGATGGTCTGTTGGCTTACCTTGCAAATCTTAGCGGCCTCGCCGGTCGTGAAAACTGTCTTCATCGCGTACATCCATCCTTATGAACTGGCCGATCCCAACGAGGCAACCCCAAACGCGATGGCCTCTACTGGATAGCAAGACGTCCTAGTCTACCGCGTTACTGACTGAATAACTCGTTTCGCAGACTTTAACAAATTGTCGACAAAAAATCAGCTCTTCGCGCCAAACGATAGTTACCAAATCTAACAAGACGGCCGATTGTTGTTTATTCTGCGAAATCGGTCAATAGGCGTATTTCCAACCAAAGTCCCCGATCTGGTGAAGCCACAATGTCCTACGAGATAACGCATTTTGACGCATCAGTCAAGTCTTACCGACCCGCTGGCTGGCAGTAAGATCGAAAAAGTTCGCCACTTTTTAACTATTTAACGAATTCCAAGAGCATGGTTAACGAATCCCAAGAGGATGGTTCTAAAAGTGCATTTGAAGCGCGAAGATCGAGCCATCCGAATGCAACCCTGAATTTTTCTGGGATAATTGGGTGATTTGGAGATACTTGAAGTTCGCGAATGAGGGTGCCGTCGAACATCGACGACTTGCCAAAAACACCGCAAAAATCCCAGGAAAATCGGGTTTTGGAACCCGCGATTGGAATACTCCGGGCGGCGACGCCGCCAATCCGTAATCCGAATATCAAAGTCCGAAACAAGCACGAACGTCGAAGGCACAAAAGGATCAGCGAATGCAGCACCATTGCTGTGCGATCCCTCGAGTTCTTTACAATGAAGCTTCGGACTCCAAAAGATTCACGTTGCCTGGCGTGTCGGCTCTGTCAGGTACAACATTAACACCGCTAAGTCCGACGGTGTGATTCCGCTGATGCGACCGGCTTGGCCGACGTTGCGAGGTCGAACCCGCGTCAGCTTTTCTTTGGCCTCGTGACGAAGTTGTGGGCAGGCGAAGAAGTCGAATGAGTCGGGGATGCGGACGGTTTCGATTTGCTCTTGGCGTTCGATCGCGGCGGACTGACGGCGGATATATCCGGCGTATTTGGCTTCGATGGAGATCTGCTTCTGCGCAAGTGGCAGTAGTTCGAGCGATCGCGCTTCCTCGCTGAACTGGCAGACGTCCGGCCATTCGATCTCCGGCCGGCGGAGCCATTCCTCCAGACTATGCCCTTGATGAAACTTCTTCGGCACGAGAGCCGTTGCCGCCGCAATCGCGGCTTCGTGAGCTTCGTATCTTTGCCAGCGTTCAGCCGACACCAGTCCGATACGTCGTCCGGTCGGCGTCAAGCGTCGGTCCGAGTTGTCGTGACGCAGCAGTAAACGATACTCGGCTCGCGAGGTAAACATTCGGTACGGCTCGTCAACGCCTTTCGTCACGAGGTCGTCGATCATGACGCCAAGATACGCTTGACTGCGGTCGAGAATCAGCGGCGGTTGTCCCGCGACCTTCAGAGCGGCGTTGATGCCGGCGATCAGGCCTTGCCCGGCGGCTTCTTCGTAGCCCGTCGTGCCGTTGATCTGACCGGCAAAGTACAGGCCCTCAATTCGCTTGGTCTCCAGCGTCGAGTGCAATTGTGTCGGTGGAGCAAAGTCATACTCGACGGCGTAGCCGTATCGCATGATTTCGGCCCGTTCAAGGCCGTGGATCGAATGAATCAGTTCCTCCTGAACATCTCGCGGAAGGCTGGTTGAGATGCCGTTGCAGTAATACTCGCAGGTACGGCGACCTTCGGGCTCCAGGAAGATTTGGTGAGAGGCCTTGTCGGCAAAGCGGACGACCTTATCCTCGATGCTGGGGCAATAGCGAGGCCCGGTCGACTGAATCTGACCGGAATACATTGGTGCTCGATGCAAGTTAGCTCGAATCAGTTCATGGACCTTGTCGTTTGTCTCCGTCAGATGGCAGACCATCTGTGGTTGAGTGATCGCGTCCGTCAGGAACGAAAACGGCTGTGGATCGTCGTCGCCCGGTTGTACCTCCAACACAGAAAAGTCGATCGTCCGCCCGTTGAGGCGACACGGCGTTCCGGTTTTGAATCGAGTCAGTTCAAAACCCAATTCGCTCAGCGTCTGCGACAGTCCGGACGTTGTCCCCTCCCCTGCTCTGCCGCCAGCCGCCTTCGCCTCGCCCGTATGCATGACGGCTTGCAGGAACGTGCCCGTCGTGATGACCACGGCCTTCGCGCGATAGACCGCTCCGCCACGAACGCGCACGCCGCAAATACGATGAGTCGAGAGTTGAGAGTCGAGAGTCGAGAGTTTTGAAATTATTCCACACTGGACGCTGGACACTGGACTCTCGACTCCTGTTGCCAATCCTTCGACGACCTCTTGCCGCAGCGTCAAGTTCTCTTGCTGCTCGATCCGCCATTTCATGGCGAACTGATACGCCTTCTTGTCCGCCTGTGCCCGCGGGCTGTGCATGGCCGGGCCTTTGGCGCGATTGAGCATTCGAAACTGGATGCCAGTCTCGTCGATGACGCGGCCCATCTCGCCGCCGAGAGCGTCGATCTCACGGACGATTTGTCCTTTGGCGACTCCGCCGATCGCCGGGTTGCAGCTCATGGCCGCGACCATGTCGCAGTTCATCGTCAGCAACGCCGTCTTCGCCCCGATCCGAGCCGCCGCCAACGCCGCCTCACAGCCAGCGTGACCGGCTCCGATCACCACCACATCAAAATCGTAGGTCATGTCGCTCATCCGCAGCGTTTACCTCTTTCTTGCCTTCGTTGGCTTCTGTGCAGATGTTTTCAACAGAAGCCAGCGAAGGCAACGATGAGGGAAGAAAACTTTGAGATTCGGAGCAGTTTTCGCCGTACTGGACAGGGTCTGCGTCCGACCGAAGGACGAATTCTTCAAGCTGCCCGAAGCGACTCGCCGCGCTCATCACCTCACCGGACAATCGGCGGTTCGGACAAGTCATCGTCAATCGAATGTGGCAACGATACCTCGGCCAAGACTTAGTCGAACCGGTCGACGACTGGGAGAACGCGAAGCCGTCGCACCTGGAGTTGCTGGAATGGCTCGAACGTGAGTTGATCACTCACGACGACGATCTGAAGCATTTCGTGCGGCTGATCTTCAACTCGCGAGCGTATCAAGCCCGCGTAGTCGAGTCGCTCCGCGACTCGAATTCCGGTCGCGGAGCGACCGGACTACATTCGCGTCGCCTGACCGCCGAGCAGCTTGTCGATTCGCTGTTCCTTGCCGCCGGCAAACCATTTCATTGCGAGGACATGAACATCGACGTTGACGGCGGTCGCAAGCAGGAGGTGTCGATCAATCTTGGCCCTCCGCGTCGAGCCTGGCAGCTCACGTCGATGTCGAACGAGCGTGACCGCCCTTCCCTGTCGCTACCGGCCGCGTAAACGATCGTCAATCTGCTCGAAGCCTTCGGCTGGCGAGCATCGCGTCCGGACCCGCAAACGATCCGTTTGAACGAACTCACCGCGCTGCAACCCGGTTTGATGCCAAGTCTGTCGAATTGTTCATCGACGCCGTTGTGCAGCGAGTCCAGACTCGCCCCACCACAGCATCCGAACTCGCAGCTTCAATAGATCGGATACTTGTTTCGCTGTAACCGGCGTTTCGCGAGCGCCAAGAAAATAGGGTCTACACCAGAATTTGTGGGTGAAACGAAATGGGATTTTTGAGGAATGGCAGGGCAAAAGAATGTTGGGGTTTGGTGAAGAGGGCTTGGGGCGTTTCGCGCCCCAAGCCCGGCGAGAACATTCTCCCGCCCTGACC
>CAZPUJ010000130.1:0-9485 GCA_964589725.1 uncultured Planctomycetaceae bacterium | reverse complement strand
GGACGTCGACACCGGCGAGAACATCAAGTGGGCGTCCAAGCTCGGTTCGGAAACATATGGCAACCCGGTCGTGGCAAACGGCAAAGTGTACGTCGGCACCAACAACGCTTCGGGCTATCTGAAGCGATATCCCAATCGGGTCGATCTCGGTTGCTTGATCTGCTTTGACGAGGAGACGGGCGAGTTCCTGTGGCAACACTCCAGCGAAAAGCTGCCGACCGGCCGCGTGCATGACTGGCCGCAGATGGGCATTTGTTCGGCCCCGCTGATCGTCGACGACCGCTTGTGGTTTGTGTCCAGTCGCGGCGAGGTGCTCTGCCTCGACACCGAAGGTTTCCGCGACGGTGAGAATAATGGACCGTTCACGGCCGAGAAACCGGACAAGCCCGACGCGGCCTGGGACGAGATGGTCGAGGCCGACGTCGTCTGGAAGTTCGACATGATGGGTAAGCTTGGCGTGTCGCAGCACAACATGTGCTCATGCTCGGTGACATACGCCGGTGACATCCTGTTCGTCAACACGTCCAACGGCGTCGACGAAGGACATATCAACGTGCCGCAAGCGCAAGCTCCCACTTTTGTCGCTATGGACATGCATTCCGGCGAAGTCCTGTGGACCGACAACTCGCCTGGCGAGAACGTGCTGCACGGCCAGTGGTCCTCGCCGTCATACGCCGTGCTCGGCGGGCAGGCGCAAGTCCTCTTTGGAGCCGGGGACGGCTGGCTCTACAGCTTTGACCCCAAAGGCGAAGACGGCAAAGCGAAACTCTTGTGGAAGTTCGACTGTAACCCGAAGGATTCGGTCTACCTGCTGGGCGGCCGAGCCACGCGCAACCATTTGATTGCGACGCCGGTGATTCACGACGGCTTGGTCTACATCGCCGTCGGCGAAGACCCGGAACACGGCGAAGGAGTAGGCCACTTGTGGTGCATCGACCCGACCAAACGCGGCGACGTCAGCCCCGAACTGGTCTTCAACGCCAATGTCGACGAAGGCAAGACGCCCATTCCGCACAAACGGATCAAAGCCTGCGAGGCCAACAAAGGAGATTTCATTCGCCCCAACGAAAATTCGGCGGCGGTCTGGCACTATGGTGGCAACGACCCCAAGCAAAAGAAGTTTGAACAGACGCTGCACCGCACCTGTGGAACCGTTTGCATCAAGAACGACCTGCTGTTCATCGCCGACTTCAGCGGACTGTTCCACTGCCTGGACCTGAAGACTGGCAAGGCTCACTGGACTTACGACATGCTGGCCGCCTCGTGGGCCTCGCCGCTGATCGTCGAGAACCACGTTTACATCGGCGACGAAGACGGCGACATCTCCATTTTCGGCCTTTCCGCCGACCCGCAAATTGCCATGAAAGAGATTAAGAACAAGGAAGGGGAAGCCATCCTGAAAGATGGCAAGCCTGAATTATTCCCGCTCAACGGCCGGCTCACAAAGGACGGCAACAACGTCGAGGTGACCAACATGGGCAGCGCGGTCTACACCACGCCCGTCGTCGCCAACGACACGCTATTCATCGCCAACCGCAACCAACTCTTCTGCATCAAGCCGGGCACGAAGAGCAAAGTCGAAAAGCCAATGCCGTTCTCGGTCGGAGACTGACTAATGGCTGTTGCCTTTCAACTCCGCAGCCCGACTGCTCCGCGGCAGCCGGGCTGCTTTGTTTGTCGAGCTGGCGTGGCCTGCCGAATTCGGTAACTCAATACATGGAACATCCATGAGCCTGCAACACTCCAACCTCATCGAGATTCGACGCTCCAAAGGCCGCGGCCGCGGGGTCTTCGCCACGAAATTCATCCCGCAGTGGACGGTCATTGAACGCGTCCCCGTAATTGTTTTTGACGAGGCCGATTTGGAAACCGAAGAAGGTTTTTCTTCGCTGTACCACTACGTGTTCGATTGGGGCCAAGGGACGGTGGCGATCGCGCTTGGCTATGGTTCGGTCTACAACCATTCGTTCTCGCCGAACGCCCGCTACGACGACGTCGGCCAACGCTCGAAGGTTTTCACCGCCCTTCGCGACATCCGGCCGGGCGAAGAAATCACCGTCAACTACAACGGCGACCCCGACAACTTCACTCCGATGGAATTCCAAGTCGTGTAGGGACTACGAACTCACCACGTTGCTCAAGTATTGCAACGCTCGCTCGGCATCGGCGGCCGCATCATCGCTGTTCGTCCGGTCGACGGTGACCCAACCACGATACTCGGCCTCCGTCAGCAACGCGACGAACTCCGGCCAATCGACTTCGCCACGTCCCAGTGCAACCTCCAGCCCGGTCCCGTCGATGTCACGCAGTCCGTCCCGCGCTGTGATGTGAAGGACGAGCGAATGCAATTCGCGAAACGCCTCGACAGCGTTGCGGCCAGTCATCGCGAACGTGGCCGGATCGAAGTTGATGCCGATCGGGCCATCCTTGATTTCGCTTAACAACCCCTTGAGGTCTGCGGCCGCCTCGCGCGTCGGTGTGATCGCCAGTGTCGCTCCCACGCGGTTGCTGTGCCGAGCCAAATCATTCAACACGTCGACCAACAGCCGATACTCGGTCGAGTCTTTCGCGCTCGGGATTGCTCCCGCGCGAGCGGTGACGATCGGCACGCGCAATTGATGCGCGAACTCTAACGCTTGTTTGCACGCGGAGACGCGGTTTTCCAGATTCGTCTGATCGTAAAAGCTGCGCCGCGTCGGAAACTGCAACGACGAAATGCTTAGACCTTCGAGTTCCAAGTCGTGCAGCAACTGCCGTCGCCCACTGTCAGACAATTCCGACGGTTTCAGATCATTGCGAACATCGAACTGAATTCCCTTGGCTTCGATGGCCACGGCAGCCCGGATCGCTCGTCGAAACGGCGACGGCAGACAGCGGCACGCAACCGCCAAACGAAGTGGCACCATCGAGCTTGCTCCTTACGAACGAAACCAGTCAGATACGCGAACCGTTTTGTAGATCGAATGCATTCGTCACGGAAGGTCACGCAGTGGTGCCTCTTCAAGAACTGATCAACTTCCTGGGCGAATTGGCTCCGCTCGAACTTGCCGAAACCTGGGATAATGTCGGTCTGCTGATCGGAGATTCGTCCACCCAAGTCTCGTCCGTCCTGACTTGTCTGACGCTCACACCCAACGTGGCCGAGGAAGCGATCTCGCGAAAGGCTCAACTAATCGTCAGCCACCACCCGCTGCTGTTCCGTCCCGTGCAACGGCTCACCGCCGAGACGTTCGAAGGCCGGATGTTATTGTCGCTGATTCGATCCGGCATCGCCGTTTACAGTCCGCACACCAGCTACGACAGCGCGGCCGACGGCATCAACCAACAACTAGCTCACTTGTTCGAACTGGACGACATCCAACCATTGCGGCCTTTGACAACAGCGCCGCCGCTAGGCTCCGGTCGCTGTGGCCAATTTCCGGCAAGCGTGACTTTGCAAGAAGTCATCGAGCGCGTGAAGCGAACTCTGCGGGTGACGCAACTGCAATACGTCGGTGACTTGACCCGCCCGATCACACGACTGGCCATCGCCTGCGGCTCCGCCGCCGAGTTCCTGCATGACGCCGCCAGCCTCCGCTGCCAAGCGATGCTCACTGGCGAAGCTCGCTTTCACGCTTGCCTGGAGGCCGAAGTTGCCGGCATCGCCCTCATTCTGCCCGGCCACTACGCCACCGAACGACCGGCGATGGAGCAACTCGCGAGCATGCTGCAATCTCGCTTCTCCTGCCTCGCAGTTCAGGCGAGTGCCAATGAGTCTGATCCGGTGAAGTTCTTTTGACTCGACGCGCGGTTTATGCCGTGCCTGGCTGCAATGCCCCCGGGAGTGCGCCATCTGGTCCGGTTCCACTCGCCTGCCCAGCAAACTGCTCCAAGCTTTCGATCGCGGCCCGCTCTTTTCGGCTGAGATAGAACACGCCGAAGGCCATGCCGCCGCCGAGACTGAACATCATGCCCATCATGAAGAGGATGCTGTACATGTAAGCTCGCGGCAGTTGAGCGTCCTGCTCATTGGCGACCTTGCACATCGGACAGGCCTGAGCCATCTCGATCAACGGACTCGCCGCATTCAATCCAACCGCCAAAGCCGTCGCGAAAATTATTCGTCGAAACATCTCAGCATCCTCAAGACAAAAGCCCGAACAAGAATCAACCTTGATCACCAATCAGCCAATCTTGCCGTCTTCGCGGCCTTCGTTTCCTTCTGTTCAAATCTAGTTCCACACAGTTCGTTGTCACATCCCGAATTAGGCCTCAATCAAGCGACCCCACTGGGCTTGCCCCAGTGGTTTACGGGACTCTGCACTACTCCGCCGCTGGTTTCGCGTGATTCCGAGTAGTGCAAAATCCCGCGAGCCACCGGGGCAAGCCCGGTGGGGTCGCTTGTTTTGGAATTAGGTTGGCCAATGATAGCCGATCAGATAGATCACGACACCCGTGATCGACACGTACAACCACACCGGAAACGTGATCTTCGCGACTCTTCGGTGAGCCGCCCAGTTCGCGACCTGGCCGCGATTCTCCAAGCGATCCGCCTTCAGTCCCAGCCAAATCGCCGTCGCTGCCAGAAACGGGACGAAGGCCGCCAGCACGACGTGGGTGATCAAGATCGTGAAATAGATCGGGCGAATGAATCCCGTCCCCTCAAACTTCTTCGACCCGCTGCCCGTGTAATGCTGCAAGCCAGCGTGGTACGTGAGGTAACACGCCAAGAACGCCATCGAAACACCAAAGGCCGTCAGCATGGTCCGGCGATGAGCATCTCTTTGGCCTTGTCGAATGCACAGCAGTCCCCGGACCAGCAACGCCGTTGCCACTCCGTTCAATGTGGCGTTCACGGCCGGAAGTGCAGTCACCCAACTCGGCAGGTTCACGGTTTCTCCTCGTTCTTCGTATCTTCGTCGCTTCGACGCAGTCGCTTCCGCAGCACGCGACGGAGTTGATCGAACTGAGCCTCATCGGTCGAGGACCACTTTCCCTGCACAACACCTTTCTCGTCGACCATCAGGATGTTGGTCGTGTGAATGATCTCGAAACCTGGCTTGCGGTCCTCCCCTTCGGCCTCCATCACGGGCATCAGAAAGCTGCCGTTGATCAAGTTGTAGATCTTCGTCTTGTCACCGGTCAGAAAGAACCACTTGTCGAATTCGGCCTTGAAACCGTTCGCGTACTTCGTGAGTACCTCCGGCGTGTCGCGTTCAGGATCGACGGAGAGTGTGACCAATCGCAGGTCAGTGTCTTTCAGAAACTCGTCCTGCAATTGCCGCATGGCCGACGTGACCTTGTAACAAGGCCCGGCGCAGTTCGTGAAAATGAAGCTCACTACCCACGGACGCCCCAGCAAATCCGCTTTGCGAATCGTCCGGCCACTCCGTTCGGTGAACTCGAAGTCGTCGATGCCGTCCTCGCTCCACTTGGCCTCGAACTTTATGACTTTCGGTTTGCCGTTGTCGTCATCGTCTTCGATCGCGTCCGTCGCTTTGGCAAGCGGCAGTAAGGTTTCCTTGTCGATGACCACAGCGTCATCGCGGCCGCTGTTTTCCGTCGGACGATTACCACGCAAGCCGAATGCGACCAGCACACCGATCAGGATACAGCACACCAGACCATTGATGACGAAAAGCCAGCGCAACGAATTGCGCCGCGAATTGCCCGTGTTGTTCGTCGCGCCGCCAGAATCTTGGCCCGGAGAGGAATGAAGTTCAGCGGACATGCAGCACACTCCTGCGTTGAGTCAACCAGACGGCGAGCACGACCATCACGAGGCAAAACAAACCGGTCGCGAAGAGGCAAGTCGCCAGGCTTGGCAACGAAGAACTCGCCGCCACGTCGATCAAGCCCGGCGTCATCAACCGACGCAACCCGGCCACTCCGTACGTCAGCGGATTCAACCGCATCACCCACGACAACCAACCGGCATCCGGCACCGGAAAGAATGATCCCGACAATAGCCACATCGGCATCAAGAACACGCTCATGATCGCGTGAAAGCCCTGCGTCGAATCCATCGACCAAGCCAAAGAATACCCGAGTGCTGTCAACGCGAAAGCCACCAAGGCCAAAAAGCCGATCATCCCCAGCCAACAAAACAGCGACATTTGCCAATTCAGCGCGGGTGCCAACCCGACAAACTGCAACAACGGCCCGACGACCAAGAACAGCGTCGCCTGCAACAACGCGAGAACCGTTCCGCCGGCGAGCTTGCCCAGCACCAACGCCAGGCGCGGCACCGGAGCCACCAGCACGCCTTGCAAGAATCCCTCGCGACGGTCTTCGATGATCGAGATCGTCGAGAAGATCGCCGTGAAAAGCACGATCATCACCGCCACGCCGGGAAAGAAATACTCTTGATAGCTCATGCCGCTTGGAGCCCACTGAGGCGCGGCGAAGGAACCATGCAACCCCGCTCCAAACAGCACCCAAAAAATCAACGGCTGCCCCAACGCCCCGACCACTCGCGTACGCTGCCGAAAAAATCGCAACAGCTCACGCCAGGTCAACGTCCACACCGGCAGCCAAAAATTTGGAGTGCGGTGACTTGTCACCGCTTTCATTGGCGGCGGAGCCACTTTCTTTTCCTCGGCTTGATAATTCCAAAGCGGCTTCGCCGCAAACGAAAGCTGTGACGAGTCACAGCACTCCAAATTCGTCTTCCCAAAATCGATGTCCGGTCTTCGCGATGAACACATCTTCGAGCGACGGCTTGCCGAGCGACACGCTGGTGATCTCGTCCGGAAATGCCTCGACTAGTTCGCTCAAAAGTTCGTGGCCTCGCTGCCGTTCAATCCGCAGAGCCAAACCAAGCTGGCGTGGCGTGACGCCAAATCGTTCGACGATCCGTTTAGCTAATCGCGGCGGATCGGGCGACAGGAGCGTCAGGCAGTCGCCGCCGATTTCGGCTCGCAGTTCGGCGGGAGTTCCGAGCGCGACCAACCGCCCGCAATCAATCAACCCCAGCCGATCGCATTTCTCCGCCTCTTCCATCAAGTGAGTCGTGACCACGACCGTCACGCCCGCATCGTCTCGAAGTTGTTGTAAGTAACGCCACAGATCATGCCGTGCCCCCGGATCGAGCCCGGTGCTCGGCTCGTCGAGCAGTAACAACTCCGGATCGTGCAACATACCTTTGGCGACTTCCGCTCGCCGCTGCAATCCACCTGACAGCGAATCGACTCGCGCGTGCATCCGGTCCGACAGCCCCAGACGGCCGAGCCGATCGTTGATACGAGCCATAAGTGGCCGACCATGCAATCCGTACAGATGCCCTTGATGCACCAAGTTCTCTCGCACCGTCAACCGCCGGTCGAGACTAGGAGCCTGAAACGTCACTCCGATTCGCATGCGAATCGCCGACGGATTTTCGACGGCATCCCATCCCAGGACGTTCACGCGGCCCGACTGCACCGGCAACAACGTGCTGAGCACACGAAAGAGGGTCGTCTTGCCACCGCCGTTTGGGCCGAGCAGTCCGAAGATTTCACCGCGCGCGATCGAGCACGTCACCACCTTGAGAGCCTGTCGCTCGCCATAGTTATGCGACAGTTCATCCACACAGATCGCGGCCTCGGCAACCATATTAGGGAGTGCGGCTAATGTCCGCCCGATCCTTTGGGTCCAGAGGGCTCCGCGCCATCACCGTGCTTCCCAGCTCGCGCTTGCTGCTCCCGATCTTCATGCTCCTCATAGTCGTCGAGCTGCGGGACTTCTTGTGTGTAGTAATGCACGCCGACGTCCGGCATCAATGCCAGCGGCAGACCGAGCGCCAAAATGACCGTCGGTGCCAGTAATACGTACTTCCAAGCTCGCTCGAACTTCAAGTGCATGAACCACGCCATCACGCACAGCGCCTTGCACGTGGCCACCGCCAGCACGGCGACAATCTTGAAGCCGTATGGCAGGTTCACGACGTCTGCCAGGATCGACAACAGCGTAAACACACAGAGTGCGGCGAAGACCAGAAAGTAATTCGCTTGATGCGCGTCATGAGCATGATGGTCGTGCATCTCAGGCCTTCCTCCCAATCTCAAATCTGAAATTATGAATCTCAAACGATGTACAGCAGCGGAAATAAGAAGATCCACACCAAGTCCACGAAGTGCCAATACAGCCCCGTGTTCTCCACGAAGTCGCGCCACGTGTGATCGAGCTTTATCCCTAGCTTCAACACAATCGCAAACAGGATCATACCCACGATCACGTGCAAAGCATGGAAACCGGTCATTAAGAAGTAGCACGAGGCGAAGATGTTGCCATACAGAATCGGATGCGGCTCACGCACGGACGCGAAAACTGAACCCCACTTTTCGTGGCCCTGAAGACTCTTGAGCATGCCTTCGACGTCGTGCAGCGGAGTCTGCTCATCCTGAATCGCCTTCTTGAGCCCGCGAAATTCTCCATCCATGTCGACGAAGTTTTGAAAGTCCGGCAGAGCATCCTGAATGCGTTTGCGTTCCGGTTCTGGCCGCGACGCATCGTTGATCGCAACGGTGAACATGCCACCAACCCATTCGTGAGTCTTCTCGTCCCTCTTTCCTGCCATGTCTTGAATAATCGCACGTAGCTTGGTGTGGTCGTTGGCGGGATCGGGCTTTCGATATTCCACCTTCAGACTGTTCAATCGGCTGACCAGTGAGCTGAGTTGCCGCGACACGGCGGATTCGGATTCTTTCAGCAACTTCCTCATCGCCTGCGAATCGTTCTCTGCAATTCGGCCCGGCAGGATGTCGTGCGAGATCTTACCAGCATATTCGTAGGCCTTGATCCCCAGAAACACGCACGCCAGTGCAAACGTCCCGATCAGATACTTACGGGCCTTCTGAAAACTTCCCTTTCCCATCGCTTCGTGCGCGACGACCACAAGGTAGCTCGACGCGATCAGCACGAACGTGTTGAGCCCGCCCCAAAACACTTTGATGTGCGTCACATTCGTGTCTGTCGGCCAGCCCTTCGAGCCTAATCGCAGCACGATGTACGTGCCGATGAACGCGGTGAAGAACATGATCTCGGTGCCCAGAAACAACCACATGCACAGCTTGGAGTTGGGAATCGCCAACCCCATCTTGATGGGCGGAACAGCTTGACCATGAGCAGGTGAGTGCGACATTCCTGTTTTCCCACGCTCGTAGTGACCGCATTCATGCGGTTGAAGGTGCGTGACGAACCACATGAACCGGATGAATCCGGTCACTACGAGCGAATTAGCTCAACAATCTCCAATGATCCCAAGTCAACGCCAGCAACAACGCCGGCAGGTAAACCAACGAAGCCCAAACCAATTGACGAGCTGTGCGAGTCGACTCGTCCAACAAAAATCGAACGGCGAACGCGACATAGCCAAAGCCGAGCAGCAACGCGATCACGCCGAATAAATCCCCGGCCAACGCCGCATCTTTCAGCAAGAGGCTGACCGGAATGACCGCCAGCGCGTATGCCACACACATCCAACCGATGACTCGCGGACGCGGCTGTGCTTGCGGCAGCATTCTCAG
>CAZPUJ010000129.1:0-10945 GCA_964589725.1 uncultured Planctomycetaceae bacterium | reverse complement strand
CTACGCGCGATTCGCGGGAATTCGCAGCTCCGACGAGCGCTGGGCGAGCCGCGCTCGCGGTTGGCTGCGAGTTATGCATTTGGATGCCTGGGTCAGCATGGTGGTCTTCACGATCGCGACGGTTGCGTTTTACTTGCTCGGAGCGACTGTGCTGCACCGCCAAGGACTTCACCCCGGCAAGGAAAAGATGATCGAAACATTGGCCGAAATGTACGTGCCGACGTTTGGTGACTGGACGCGGTTCGCCTTTCTGATCGGTGCCTGGGCCGTGCTCTTCAAGACTCTTTACGTCGCCTCAGCCGGGCACAGTCGGCTCACGGCCGACTTCTTCAAACTCGGCGGATTCGTGCGGTTCGAAAATGCCGCCTCGCGGACCCTGTTGATTCGCCGGCTGTGCGTGTTCTTTCCGAGTCTGGCTCTGGTGCTGTATTTCGTGTTTCGCGATCCACGAGCGATGGTCGTGTTCGGTGGCTTCTTTCAAGCCGCCACGTTGCCGGTCATTTCCGCAGCGACGATTTACCTGCGCTATCGCCGGACGGATGCCCGTCTAGCGCCGTCGCGACTGTCCGATCTCTTCCTGTGGATCGCCTTCCTCAGCATCAGCCTTGTCGCAGGCCGAGCCATCTGGGATTGGTGCTCCGGACAGCTTCTGCCGGCGCTTTCCGATTTGATCCGCAGGCACACATAAGACTTCTCAATCGGTTGTTCTGCCACCATGACGACGTATCATCGCTACATCATCGCAGATGGCAAAAGCACCACACTTGAGCGATTGCGGCATGAAGTTCGCGCACGAGACAACGCGGTCGACTTTGACCACGAAGTCGTTCTCTGTGGCGGTGATGATTGCGATATTCTGATCGACGTGACAGAACGCGGTAATCCAGTTTTTGAAGGCGACCTAGAGGTTGTCTCCAAACGTTTAGAATCCGGCGGCTCGATGCACGATCGCATACGTGCGCTTATGGAGTCCGCTCGATGCATGGTGACAACACAGGTGTTTCATAAGGGCAATGATGCAGTCCTTGAGACTATCTGGTCCGTGCTCGCAACGTATTGCCCGGGTGTTCTCGTAATGGAAGACTACGCGTCGACGATACATTACTATGAATAGGTGTTTCCCACGTTGGCACAGTACGCAGCAGAACAAGTTGAAGAAGCCGAGCGGAAATAGCGGTTGGCCACAAACTGAATCCAATGTTTCCGGCGCCAGTTCCGGCGGCTTATCCGTAACGTTAGGCGACGTCTCATGCGATGGGCGGTAAATCCAGCGCCGGATTGCGAGGGAAGAAGCCGTCGGGTTTGAGTTGGAAGCCGATCGAGGAAACGGGCATGACGGGCCAATCTTCAGGGCGCGGGACGTGGTTGTGAGAGAAGACGTACCACAGGACCACATCGGCATCGGCGACGTTGCGATTGGCCGCGGTCCATTTCGGTAGGCCGTCGCCGCCCGAGTGTTGGTTGGGGTAATCGCCGGCGGGATAGAGTTCGGCGGGATAAAACGGCGTGACCCACAGGTGATGTTTCGTGAATGCAGCGCGGCGCATGATGCGGGCGTCCGGTTGAGCAAAGACGGCAGAATTCTCGCCGGGAACCAAGCGATATCCGACCGGCTGCCCGAGCCAGTTCGTGCGCTGTGGATTGACGATTCGCCAAAAGCGAGCCGTCGCCCCGTTCACAGACCGTTGTGCTTGCGATTCGGTTGCCAGCAGCGTGGGCTCGGCGCGGAATGCGTTGCCGTGGGGGTTGTCGGGGCCGGTGGGGACTCCGACTGTGTTGACTTCATAGACCGAGTTGCGATCCGCATCCAAGCTGACATCGAGCCGCGCGGCGAAGATGTGTTGATGGAACGGAGCCTTCAAACGCGGGGCCACTTCGATGCCGTAGTCGAGCTTCTGTCCCGGCGCGAGCGCGGTCGTGTTCATGATGCCGGTCAGCTTAATCTCGCACTGGATCGTGCCGTCCTGGTGCAGGTGCCAGTAGAAGCCGTACTCGTAGTTGCCGACGGTGGCGACGAACGACACCGATAGCCGCCGCGAGCGCCGTGCCTCGGACTGATTGGTGCGCCAGTCAGTGTGCTTCCACAGCAGGCCGACGTCTTCCTCGTGCAGGCAGATAGCGTTCTTGATCGAGACGGACTTGCCGCGGCTGTCGAGCATGGTCGCGTCGAAGTAGTGGACGCTGCCGAGACAGTCGCAGCCGAGGGCCAACGAATTGGCCAGCGTGCCGATGCCGTACTCGCCGATATCGAAGGCGTTCTTGCGGTAATACTGCTCGCCGGGATCGCCGTAGGGAACGACCATCTCGCAGACCGAGGCACGATCGAGTATCAAGCGGTCGTCGGCACCGTCGCGATAGCGAACTTGGTGCAATACGACTCCTTCGCGCGGCGTGAAGCCGATCCGAAATGACCAGTTCTGCCAACGCACGTTCCAGCCGTCGACGGTGAAGCTCGGACCGTCGGGCTGCACGATCTGTAATGGCTTCGGAGCCTCGCGAAAGTTTGTGATGTACTGCCGCGCCCAGTTCCCCGCTTCCGGCGATAGCGGCACGACGCCGTAATCCTCGACGCGGATCACTTCCATCTGGTGCAGATCGACGACCGCGATCACGCCGTCGAGCGGCCGGGCAAAGCCGTTGTCGGTCGGTTCGGAACGCACAAAGCACAACGCGCGCAGCAATCGTCGACCCTTGTCCTCCGGCACCTCGGTTCCGTAATTGCCCGCCGACCACGGTTCGACCATCACCAGGCTGACATCCTCGACTCCGCGCTTCTTCAGCGCGGCGCGGAACAACGGCGAGCGTTTGACGGCCTCTTCGCACTCGCCGAACTCGTCCAACATAACTGCGGGCTGCACGCCGGCCGGCAACTTCGTAAACCGCTCGACCTTGCCTGCGCTGAGGTCCACGACGGCCTCAAAGCCAGCACGCTGCGCCGTATCCAGTAGCACGACGAACGCGCGGCGTGAAAACGGCGTTCCGGGTTTCCAGTTCTGCGACAGTTCCTTGTCCGGTTCCAACAGAACGGCAGAAACGAACCGCCACGATTCGCCCAGTTTTTGCGCGCCGCGCAGAACTTCAACCACGGTTGCCAGTTCATCAGCCGACAACGGATCGAGCGGATGGCTCGGAGCGACTGTGGATGTTTCCGCCGCGACCAGCACGCGAGGCAGGACGACCGCTCCTGCCGCCAACAGCGAAGTGCCGAGGAACTCGCGCCGCGATGCGCGAACGTCGCTTTGTTCGTGGAGGTTGTTTGACATGAAAGCTGCTCCTCAGGCTGTGGTGGCGATCTGTTCGGCCGACGGATTGTATTTCGCGACGGATAGTTCTCAAACAAGCGACCCCCGCGCAATCTCGTTCCCACGCTCCGCGTGGGAATGTTTGCGTTGACGCTCCGCGTCGAGTTGGTCCGCCGCGGCGGATTCACTTGAATTCATGACAACAGATCGCGACGCAGAGCGTCGAAATTTGCATTCCCACGCAGAGCGTGGGAACGAGATTGTTCAGTTTGCTTGATTCCGGACTAGTTGAACGCAAGCTGTTCCCAGTCGATCGGTGATTGCACATCGAGTCGCGGAAGGTTGCACTGAATCGCTTCGACGTATTTCTGCGCGGCGCCGGTGTTGAAAATCACCACACGCTCGTCGGGTCGAATCCAGCCTGTGGCCGTGAGACGTTCCAAGGCTCCAACGCACGCGGCCGTTTCGGGGCAGATGCCGATCCCTTCGAGACGAAATGCGAGTTCCAGCCATTCGCGCAGACGAGCTTCTTCAACGGCAATGGCGAGGCCGCCGCTCTCGCGAACGGCATCGAGAATCATGAAGTCACCGACGGCTGCCGGGACGCGAATGCCGCGAGCGATCGTCTCGGCGTTTGGAAATAACTCGGCGAAACGCGATCCGCTTTCGAATGCGCGCACGATCGGAGCACAGCCGTCCGATTGCACGGAGACCATACGCGGACGCCGGCTGTCCTCCAGCCACCCGAGTTGGTGGAGTTCCTCGAACGCTTTCCACATTCCGATCAAACCCGTGCCGCCGCCGGTCGGGTACAGGATCACGTCGGGTAGCCGCCAGTTGAACTGCTCGGCGAGCTCCAAGCCCATCGTTTTTTTGCCTTCGATGCGATACGGCTCCTTCAACGTCGACAGGTCGAACCAGTTCATCGCGGCTTGGCCTTGGCGCACAATCTTGCCGCAGTCGTTGATTAGACCGTTCACGAGAAACGTTTTGGCTCCGGCAAGTCGGCATTCGTACTGATTGATGACCGGCGTGTCTTCGGGCATGAAGATGAATGCCTCGATGCCGGCTCGCGCGGCATACGCGGCCGCGGCGCCTCCAGCGTTCCCGGCCGAGGGAAGTGCAACTCGCCGCACGTCGAAGTGCCAGGCCATCGTGATCGCCATCGTGAGACCTCGGCTCTTGAAGCTGCCGGTCGGCAGGTGCGACTCGTCCTTGATCCAGACGTCGCGCAGCCCAAACCGCTCCGCCAACCGCGAGCACGGCAACACGGGCGTCATCCCCTCGCCCAGTGAAACCGGCTGCATCCCTCGCGGCACAGGAAGCAATTCGCGATAGCGCCACATCGTCGGCTCGCGTTCGCGCAGTTTCGCCTTCGTCAACGCGCGACCGGCCGCTTCGAGGTCATACCGCACCCACAGCGGCCGGTCTTTGTGCATGCTCTGAAGCTGACCGGCCGGCAATCGAGTCCCGTCCAACGCACTTTCCAAATGGGTGACAAACAATTCGTCGCTCCTGGATTCGAAGCCCCTCTATATGATTCATGTCCAAGCCGAGCAAACTAACCGACCGAACCTGGACGGCGGTTCGTTGCGAAAGTTTGGGGTGCGCGAAGCCCGGCCGGTGAAATCGCATGCGAACGTCTTTAATGGAACGCGATTCGCCAACACGCAGGAGCCGAATGCGGTGGCGCAGGATATCATCGCGAACACGTCGTCGGAAATAGGTCGGCCATCTTCCAGGCTCGCGGGTTGTGTTTGACAACTAGTCGAGGTCAGAATGAAACTACACGAGACGGAATCCGCAATCAGTTCCGTCTGCCAAGATTTTTGTCATGACACACGCGACCATCACGATCCACATTCCACGTGAGCTGCGCGCCTATTGCGACGGTGCCTCGAAGCTTGTCCTCTCGGCCCCGAGCGTAAGTGCTGTCCTTGAGGAACTGGAGCAGCGCCATCCTGCGCTCTACCGCAGCGTCTGCGACGAGACGGGTACGGTGCGCCGCCACGTGAACTTGTTTGTAAACTCGGCTCACGTGCGCGACCGTCAAGGGCTTAATACGCCGCTGGAGCCAGAAGACGTCATCATGATACTTCCCGCAGTCTCAGGAGGTTGAACATGCCAGAACGTGTCATTCTCTCGATCGGAACAAAAAAGGGCCTGTTCATTGCCGAGGCCGCGAAGACTCGGCGCAGCTTCGCTCTACGCGGGCCGTTCGGACCAGGAGTGGCCGTCTATTCGGCGCTGATCGACACGCGCGGCACACCGCGTCTCTACGCTTCAAGCTGTAATCCCTTCTTCGGCATGAAGGTTCTCTATTCGACTGATCTCGGGAAGAAGTTCAAAGAGACGAAGTCTGCCCCCGCCTTCCCGAAGGAAGATGGGCGTGCACTCGCCAACATTTGGTCGCTCGAAGCGGGCAGAGACAAGAAGGAACTCTGGTGTGGCGTCGAACCGGCGTCGCTGTTCCGGAGCCATGACGGTGGTGATTCCTGGGAAATGGTTCTGGGCATCAGCAATCACGACCATGCTCGGAAGTGGCAACCAGGAAACGGCGGCCTCTGCATGCACACGATTCTGCGCGACGGGAATCGAGTGCATCTGGGCATCTCCACTGGCGGCCACTACCTGAGCGAAGACGGCGGCTCAACCTTCTCGGCGGCAAACAACGGAGTGGGTGCGGGCTTCGCGCCCGATCCGTATCCTGAATTCGGCCAGTGTGTCCACAAGATCGCCAGCCACAAGGACGCGCCCGGCCGGCTCTACATGCAGAACCACGGCGGCTGGGCCGACTGGGACGGACCTGGGGGGCCGCGGCCGGGCATCGGCGTGTTGCGCAGCGATGACCACGGCCATACCTGGCGTTCGATTGCCGAGGGGCTGCCTTCCGATTTTGGCTTCCCGATCGTCGTCCATCCGCACGACCCCGATGTGGTTTATGTCATGCCGCACGAAGGCATGACGCGCACCTGTCCCGGCGGCGCCCCGGCAGTCTGGCGCAGCGAGAACGGCGGCGGCTCCTGGAAGAAGCTCGCGCGCGGCCTGCCGAAGAAAGAGAGCTACTTCACGGTTCAGCGCGACGCGATGGACATTGACGACCTCAAGTCGCCTGCGCTCTATTTCGGGTCCACGACCGGACAACTCTGGATGGGACGCGACGGCGGCCAAGAGTGGAACTGCCTGTTCGACTCGCTGCCGCCAATCCACTGCGTGAAAGTGGCAGTGGTCTGAACCATCGTTTGCCTGAGGGACCCCGCGTCCTTATTTCGGAGATCCAACATCATGCGACCGCAACGGGCGCGAGTATCTCCCTGCAGCCGAAATCGTGAGACTTCGGTGAGCCGGGGGAACACCGAAGTCTCACGACTTCGGCTAAGGGGCAATTATCTCCGGTCGTTCTCCTTGATGCTGCTGCTCAGTTCGGCAGCCACTGGTTTCGCGCAGGTGACCGATGACGCGGCGCGGCAAAAGTTGGAAGCCATCCTCGGTTCGGCGATGGCCGAGTGGCGGATCGGTCATTACTCCGGCACGATCGACGACTTCAAGCTGTTGGATGTGAAAGATCAGCCGGTGCTCGTCGGAGGACCGAATGCGGCGGTGCTGGCGAGCGTCAACAAAATCGCCGCCGATTCGGAAGTGACGATTCGTCTGCGGCTCGGTGCGGCGGACGGAAAGCAGACATCGGTGTATTGCTCGGTCGGCGCGAAGACGGCCGACGACATCTCGCACGGTTCACTGTTTCTCAACCTGTATGTCGCGCCCGGGAGCGAGCAAGAGACGGTTGTCTGCCAGATGCCTGCGCTGCCGGGCGAGTCGCAGGGCGTTTACTTTCCCTATGTGGTTCGATTGCTTCCGAAGAACCGGTTGACATGGCCGGAAATGGTCCGCTCGCGAGTCGAACAGGATGTCGGCTCAGTGCCGTCCTTGGGCAAGCGCTGGCTGACGCTGCGTTACGTGATCCGCAAAAACTCAGCGCAGGTTTATATCGATGGCCGGTTGCTGCGAGACGCGAAAGGGATCGGCATCGAACCAGAAGGACACCTGCGGCTGTCGGTGTTTGAGGGATCGCAACTGGCCTCGATCCGTGTTCGCAAACTGCCGCCGGAAGATGCCGCGTTTGAGACGGTCTCGCTGGACCATCACGTCAACGCGGCCTTCACGCTAACCCGACGCGCCAGCGAGGGTGCTGCGACCACTGGTGATCCCAATCCCTCGCTGGCGCGTCGGGCTAGTTTGGAAACCGGCATCAGCCAGCCCACGCTGGTCAACGGCGTGCCCTTCGTCATCCCGATGCCAGATGAGCGTGGCAACGATCACGTTGATGTCGGGCGTTCGTGGATGCGTTTCGGATTGCTCGAAGGGCAATACGATCCGTGGTCCGGTGAAGTCACGCGCTGGACCGGGTTGACGAATGCTGAGGCGGGACGGATTTGTTTCCGCGTGCGCAACGGGCAATACAGCCGGCTGCATCTGCTCGCCGCGTTCGATGGCGAGCCGGACAAGACGCCAGTCGTCTCGGCGCAGTTCTATCGGCCGAGCGCGGGCCATCCGCTGCACTTCAGCGCGCGAGTGCCGCTCTTCACGGCGAAATCCGATGCGGTCGTGCCGATCAAGCTCGCGAGTGGTGCGGACGCACAGCTTCATCTCGTGACCATTCCGCTCGAACCGGAAGGACTCATGAGTTTCTCCGATCTCGAATTCCTGGACTTCGAGCTGACCAAAGAAGTTCACGTTTACCGAGCGTTCCCCGACCCGTGTTACTACAGCCAGCACGGAGCCGGCTTGCCCAGCGGCGTGCGAGTTTTCGGCATGGCGCTGGAACGGCCGGCGGTCGAAGTCGAGTTTCAACCCGATCGGTTTGCTCACATCTGGACCGCTCCTGCGACGCCGTATTACTCGGTCACGCTCAAGAACCGCACGTCGCAAAAACAAACCGTGAAGCTCGACCTCACGACGACGAGTCACAACGGCTCGGAGAAAACGGCGACGACTCAAGCGGTCACGCTCGATCCGCTTTGGCAGCAAACGCTCAAGCTGCCGATCTCGCTCAAGCGATACGGATATCACGAGGTCAAGCTAGAAGCTCACGACTCGCAAGGGACGCGCACACAAACGCGCAGTCTCGCGTACTTACATCCCGACACTCGCGAGCGGGGCAACTGGGAAGAGGGCAAAGGGTCGCTGTGGGGCATGTGGGATTGGAACGGCGGGCACGAAACACCAAAGGGCTTGCCGAGAATCGAAGTGGCTTACGCGGCCGGGATCGAATCAGCCATGCGTCCGCTGTTGCCTCGGGACGCGCAGGGATCCGGCGAGCCTCCCGAAGAGGCCAGTGTTCTCGAAAAGTACGGCTGGATGACGCACTTCCTCGCGTATCAAACCAGCCTGAATAAGGGGGTGCTCGGCGTGGACTTCGACCCGTCGAAGCCGGCCGAGATGGAAGCCAAGTACATCGAAGCGATCCGCAAAACGTCGCTGGCGACTCCCAGCCGGCTCAACCGCCCGGAACTCGCGCTCTTCTTCGCCGAGCCGATCATCGGCTCCGTCTCTGTGATGAGCTTGCCGGAGTTTTATGGCGAACCGCCGTACCAAATGACCGAAGCCGAGCAGGCCAATTACAAAAGCTTCCTCGACCAGTTCGTGATCGGAGCACGGGCCATCAAGAAAACGTGGCCGAATGCCAAATGCTTCATGCCGTGGGGAATCTCGTCGTTTCCGATCCCATTCCTGCGTCACAGCAAAGAAGCGACCGAACTCATGGACGGCCCGGCCGTCGATCAAGTCTTGTTCGAGCGGCTGCCGGAGATGCAACTGCATCAAGTGACGTTCGCCTCGGCATTGTGGCAGTTCAAGCAAGCGTGGATCGAAGCCGGTAAGAAGTGGCCGACAAAACTTATCACCATCGAAGGAGGCGGGCTGCCGTCGCCGGCGACTCCCGGCTCGCTGACGCAGGATCAAGAAGCCGATCACAGCATTCGTGGCGAGTTGTTGTTGTCGGCATACGGAGTGACCCGGCATCTCGGTTGGCCGTCGTTGTTTCGCTGTGCGGGTGCTTGGGGCGAGCAGCATTACGGCGGCGGCTTGATCGAACGCCTGCCGCTCTGTTCGCCGAAGGTCGCGTTCGCCGCGCACGCGACGATGACACGGCAGCTCAACCGCATGAACTACGTGAAGGCCATCGAGACCGGCAGCACGTCGGTCTTTTGCCTCCAGTTCCAGCACTACCAGACCGGCGACCTGCTGCATGTCTTCTGGACTCTGCGCGGCAAACGCCCGATCTCGTTGAACGTCCCGGCCGGTGCGAAGGTCGCAGTCTACGACCAAATGGACAACGCCACCGAACTGACCGAGCAAGCTGGCCGCGTCACCTTCACCGCAGCGACGTCGGTGAGTTATGTCCGTGGATTGAACTCCGACGCCAGTGGAAAAATTACGCTCGGCGAGCCGGATCATTCCGACGCGAAGCCGTCGCAGTTTGCGCAGCGGCTCGGCAATCTTGGCGACAGCTCATGGAAGATTTCCCCAGATCGCGACACCAACTATGAAACGTGTCACATCGAGTTTGTCAAAAAGTTCCCATCCAAGATGACTCTGCACCCCGTCGCCGCTCCGGCCGAGTCAGGCGGCAAGGCATTGTCCGTCCATCTGGAGACACCGGAGAAAGAGCGTAAGGTCATGCCCTTCTACACGACCTTGCTGCCGGAGAAGCCGATCACGATCTCCGGCAAGCCGAGCCACCTTGGCTTGTGGGCACGCGCCGCCAGCGATTGGGGCCGCTTCGTGTATTGCCTCCGTGACGCGAAGGGCGAACGCTGGCTCAGCATCGGCAAGAAAGGGGAATGGAACGTCGATGACACACATTGTTGGAGCGCCTTCAACTTCGACGGCTGGCGCTATCTGCGATTTGAACTGCCGGGCAATCAGCCGTGGGATTGTTACCGCGACGCCGGCTCCAGCTTCTGGGGTAACTACGGCGAAGGAGACGGCATCGTCGATCTGCCGCTGTCACTCGAAAAGATCATCGTCGAGCGACGCACGCACGTCATCAAAGTCGATGACCTGATCCCCTCGAATCCCGCCGACGTGCTGCTCGGTGATCTCTTCGCCGAATACGAGACCGAAGCCCAGCGCACCGACGAAGCCATCCGCCTCTCCCGCCTGCGCATGCCACAACCGAAGGACGCCCCGGCCCTCGACAACCCGATCCAAACGCTGACTGAGACCGGCATCGGCGCACCGACGACGATCACGAAAGTCGCCCCGCCCGAACGCGAATACGACGGCACTCGCTGCCACGTCTTCTTCGAGCCGGTCGCCGGAGCCAAAAGCTACGACATTTGGGTGAGCACCTACCCCGACGGCCGCGGAGCCATCCGCCTCGCCACCGCCTGGCCCCAACCCGGCCAACTCCTCACCGGCCTGCCTGCGAACGTCGCGCTATATCTCTTCGTGACCTCCACCGGCTCGGATGACAAACCCTCGAAGCCTTCGGCGGCGAAACGCATCCTGCTGAAGGACGATTTTCCGTTCAAGTAGCTGTCCTCGGCTCGCGCCGTCGTTCACATCACGCGATCCGCCGCCCAGGCGTAACGCCGGCCGGTGAGGAACTCTTTGTATTCGGCGGTGATCGGTTCGTGGATCGTTTCCCGATTGAACGGTGTATTGACCGCCACGAGAATCGCGACGACGTCCGCGTCGGC
>CAZPUJ010000128.1:0-10843 GCA_964589725.1 uncultured Planctomycetaceae bacterium | reverse complement strand
TCGTAGAAGTCCGCCTCGCCGTCGTTGTTCGTGTCGTGCAGGCGAGTGATCTGGTCTCGACCGACGACGTAGATTTGGTTCTTGACGATCTTCAGACCGAGCGGCTGAAACAATCCAGTCGCGAACCGCTTCCACGTCAGTTTCTCCAGCTTGTCGTCGATGCCGGATACGAGCCACACGTCGCCATGCAGCGTGCATAGCGCGGCGTCGTACGTCAGCCTTTCCAGGCTGACCCGCTTGCCGAGCGACGTTTTTCGCGCGGGCGGCGCTGATTGGCCATTGAGGTCAGCCTGGAAAGGCTGACCTACGAAGAAATCATGCCCACCGACAAACATCAGCGCCTTATACGGGTTGTCGAATGGCAACGTCAGCGTATCGACGACGAGCGCATCCTTTTTCTCCGAGACAACGCCGCGCGTCGTGATCTCCGCCGTCCACCGCGCGGGTCCGGGTTGTACAAGTCGGCGCAGCGACGCCTCGCGTTCCCTTTCACTTCGCGAACTTTGCGACCTTGGTGTTCCCGCCTTTGTTTCCTTGAACACAGAGGTCGCGGAGTTCGCCAAGGCTGGAAAAACCAGCTTGAGCCGCACCGGCTCTTCGTGAGCGGCGACTTTTACGGTGATCGCGTTCTTACCGTCGTGGCGTTGCAATGTGGCGACGTTCGACTCGCAGACCAGCTTCACGTTCGTGCCCGCTGACGCCACGAGCAATTCGGCTTCCGCTGCCGACGGCGCGATATCCAACTCGCGCGTGATGAACTTCTCGCCGCTGACCGTCTCCAGCCACGGAGACTCCAAAACTTCGATTTCCTTCGGTCCGACCGTGTACTTGAAGACAACGCGATCGCCGTGGAGGAAGAGGCCGCGATACTTGGCCCACTCGCGCGGCAACGGGCCGAATGGTTTTGTTCGCGGGTCTTTGAATTGTCCTGCGCGTGACCAGCCGGGCTGACGCGGGGATGAAAAGATGACCGAACCCCCGACTGTCGGCGGAGCGATGATGCTGTAACGTGCTGGATCGAATCGCAAGAATTCGCCAGTCCAACCGCAACTCAGGCGGAGCAATTCCGTGTCGAACAATACCGCCGCTTCGTTGTTGTCGCCGACGCGAACGGCGATCCCTTTGAGCGTCGTCTCGGTCGGCGTGACGATGGTCGCGCTCAAGAATCGGCCGGTGTCCATCAGCTTCCAGCGATCGTCGACGGAGTCTTGCTCTGTCCACTTGAAGCCGACGGCGTCCTCTCCCCAGTGGCCGGTGATTTTGCCAGATTTTGCCAAGGTAGTCGCGTCACTCCGTGACGTGGAGTTTGGGTCACGGAGTGCCCCGTCTACTTTTTTTTTGCAGCCGACGCCGGCATACCGTCCGAGCCGCCGGGCAACCACGCCTTGAGCTTGCTCGCCGACGCATCGACAAAGCTGCCGCCAGCAGTGAGCTCGTCAAAGTTCCACAGCGCGATCGTCTGGTCATCGACCTTCATCGCCTCCGTCGGAACTTTGTCGAGGGAGCGAATTGTGGTTGACAGTCGCACGTCGTCGATGATGCCGTCACAACGGATCGTTTGATCGACGAGCGTGCCAATCGCCAGTTCGCCTTGCGCGGCAGAAGCGTTCTCTTTGAGAGCGGCCTCGAATCCGGCTCCGCCGCTCACGGCTTGCTCGGCGACTGCCTGGCCGTCGACGAATAGTCGAATCCGTTTCGGCTCGAACGTCATCGCGATGTGATGCCATTTCCCGTCGGCAACATCGGCCGACGAACGGACGTGATCGGGCTGAAGGCCGGGTGTGTAAACCGAAAGGTGTCCCGAACCGGGCATCGTGAAGATTTCCCAATGCGTCGGCGACGACTTGAGTTCGTTGGCAACGAGGATGATGTAGCTCTGCTTGCTGCCGAGCTTCGCCCACAGTTCGACGGTCAGCGGCCAGCGACGGAACGACGCGTGATGGTTCACAAACGCCCCGCCAGCTCGTGTGTCGAGGCCATTGCCGAAGCGGCCGGCCGTCGTCGGTGAGAATTCTTTTGCCGGTTTCGCCGACGGAGCCGCGGTCACTCCGCCGCGCTTCAGTGAATCTTCAAGAGTCCACGGGCTGCCGCCGCGGAAGAGCGTGTTCTCGCTCATCGCGGTCGGAGGGTCGAACGACAGGTTGTCGCGCCGCGCGGCCCACACGGAACCTCGGCGGATCAACGCACCGGCGTTGCGGATCGACACGTCGGCGTGCCCGAGCACCGTTTGGAACACGCGAGCACCAGCGTACTCGTACGCCCACGCGAGCGGCTCATCTTTTTTCGTGACTTTCGAGACGGCCGTCACGAGCGGCACGATCGGCAGTTCGCCTTGCTGGCGAAAGTAAAGTTCGTCTTGAGTCTCAAACGGCGCGAGACCTGCCGTGATCGGATGCTTTTCGCCTGCAGCCGTCAGTTCCACCTTGAAAGCGCCAAAGGCATCGTGGCCACTCAGCCCCGGCTTGTGGTCCCAAATGCGGCGGACGATCTGCGTGCGGAACTCTGGCCAATCGGATTCCTTGTTCGGCAGCGTGTCAGTCCAACTGCCGTTCGCGAAATGAATGATCGACAGCCCGCCACCGTCTTGGCAGAACTTTTTCAATGCAGCCTGAGCCTCTTTGCTGAGGCCGGGGCGATCCCAACTGCTGTAGTTCAGGACGATCAGGTCGTAGGCGTCCGTGAACGTCGCCCTCTCGCTCCGCGAGAGGACTGCCGTTTCGCCACCGGATTTCAATGCGCGATCGACCTCAGACGACTTGGCGGGACCGTTCGGACGTTCGGCTTTCCTCTCGCGGAGCGAGAGGGCGACGTTGACCTTTGCCAAATCTTCCGGGTTCTCGGTGACGTTCACGATCACGCGCGGGTCTTGTTCGAGCGCCGGAATCAACGTGGCGGTCGTCTTACGCCAGTCGTGAGCCGGATGATTGTGTCCGGTCACGATCAGCATGCGAATCGGCTCATCCATCCGCGATTCAACGCCGTCGGCCGGGATCTCCAAACCAGCGGTCCAGACGATCGCGTTCAAAATCGTGCGGCGGAAATTGTCGTCCCACCAGTTTTGGAAGAAATGTCCGCCCGTGGTGCCGAAGCCTCGGCCGCCGTCTTTGCGCTGCACGGCCCAAGCGACGACGTGATCTTTCGCTTGCCCCGGGGGCTTTGTCAGCCAGATCGGTTGCAGGCGGTCATCGCCGTCGCGGAA
The DNA here is from genome assembly GCA_964589725.1 of uncultured Planctomycetaceae bacterium. Classification (GTDB taxonomy): domain Bacteria; phylum Planctomycetota; class Planctomycetia; order Planctomycetales; family Planctomycetaceae; genus CAYSHJ01. Next base: position 7,644 of record CAZPUJ010000128.1, on the reverse strand, counting down.
ACGCAGGTTGTAATAGAACTCTTCGCGAGCCGAGAACGGCTTCACACCGCGCAGAATTGGGTGCTCGGCTTGCCCAAGCGTGATGTTGGCGTCCCAGGTTTGAATGGCCGAGAACCATTTGTTGGACGCCGCGCCGGTCTGATAGTCGAAATACCCACCGACCCATTCGGTGATTTGATCATGCACTCGGCTGGGGTTGAACGTGGTCCAGTGAAATTGGATGAACCCACAACCGCGCCGCATTTGCCGTTCGAGCGTTTTGAGTCGTTCGCCGACGTACAGCGGATGAGCGGCCTCGTCACGGTCGCTGCCATCCGAAATCATCACGATCGTCGCGGCGTTATCGAGCGTCGTTTCGTCGGCTGGCCAACCGTTGAAGTGTGTCTCGACCGTGACTTTGCCTTTCAGATTCGGCGACGTGTCGAGCAAATGCTTCAGCAGGATGACGCTCTTTTCGTACTCGTGCGTGAACTTCGGATGCCCCGTGATCGGCCCGGCGATGAGCACGATGTTCCGCCTGGCGGTCGCGGTGTCGTCGGCAGTCAGCATCACCGGCGCGACCAACAGACCGAGTACGGCGAGAACCAGAATGGTGTTGCGATGCATCAGGAATTGTCCTCGACGGCAGGATCACCGGAATGAGCACTCAACGCCAGCAATCTATGAGTCGCAGTCGAAGTTGGGAAGCTGAGAGCGATCGGCTGGGTGTTTTAGTGGCCGGGCAATGGAGACAAATCGAGTTCATTCTCCTGTCGCAGGTTTTCCTTGACGTCTCGTCTCAATCGCTCATCTCTCATCACTCGTCGCGTGTTGGACTACACTGTCTCGGACTCAACAGTTGGGACACCGCCGATGAAATTCTGCGAACGTTTTGCTTCATGGTCCGGTCTCTGCGTTTGAAAAAAGTTGTTTTCCGAAACGCAGAGAGTCCTGAAGTTTTACGGAGGACGTGGAGACGAGAATAGGAGACGGAACGAAATGCCGATGACAATCGCTGAGACGCAGATGGTTTCGCTCGTGGTCGACGGTCGTGCCGTGAGTGTGCCGGCGGGGACGACGATTTGGGAGGCGGCTCGGCGAGTTGGCATCGAAATTCCGGTGCTGTGTCACTCGCCGCGCATGCAGCCGGTGGGGGTGTGTCGGATGTGCGTGGTCGATGTCGGCGAGCGCGTGCTGGCCGCGTCGTGCGTGCGCGAAGTTTGCGAGGGCATGACGGTCGAAACGTGCTCGCCGAAAGTTGAGCGGCACCGCGCGATGCTGACGCGGCTGCTGCTGGCCGAGCATCCGTCGCCGTGTGAACGGGAGCGGACGTCGGCGGACTGCGAGTTGGAAGCGCTGGGGCGAAAGTATGAGCTCCCGGCGAGCGGGGGGCGTCAGCCCCCTGATGGCTCCGCATGTGTGGACGATGGCCGCGGAACCAGCGAACTCATCAGGGGGCTGACGCCCCCCGCTCGCCAGGTCGAGTCTCTCGACTCTTCCTCACCCGTCATCGCCGTCGATCACTCGGCTTGCATTCTCTGTGATCGCTGCCTTCGAGCGTGCGACGATCTGCAATCGAATGAGGTCATCGGGCGAACGGGAAAAGGGCACACGGCTCGGATCGCGTTCGATCTCAATCAGCCGATGGGGCAGAGCACGTGCGTGTCGTGTGGCGAGTGTGTCAGCACGTGTCCGACGGGGGCGCTGACACCGAAGGCGATCACGCTACCGGTTGTCTCACGCGATGAACTGCGTGCGGTCGACACGGTTTGTCCGTATTGCGGTGTCGGTTGCGCGATCACGGCTCTGGCGACCGACGACAAGATCGTTTTCGTCGAAGGCCGCGAAAGTCCGGTCAATCATGGACGACTGTGCGTCAAAGGACGCTACGGTTGGGATTACACGCTGCATCCGCAGCGGCTGACGAAGCCGCTGATTCGGCGCGCGGAATTCTTTCCGAAGGGAGCGTTGTCGAAGGAAGTCGTCTCGTCCGTCCGTGGTCGTGATGGGACTCGCAGACCCGGTGGCGTTGTCGATTATTCTGAGATCATGCCGGCATTTCGCGAGACTTCGTGGGACGAGGCTCTCGATCTCATCGCGTCGCGGCTCAACGACATTAAGCAGCGGCACGGGCCGAACGCTCTCGCGGGGTTCGGGTCGGCGAAGTGCTCGAACGAGGAAGCGTATCTGTTTCAGAAGTTGATTCGCGTCGGCTTCGGGACGAATAACGTCGATCACTGCACGCGGCTATGTCATGCGTCGTCGGTCGCGGCGTTGATGGAGACGATTGGTTCGGGAGCCGTGACGAACATCTTTGCCGATGTTTCGCGAGCGGCTGTCGCGTTGATCACCGGCTCGAACACGACGGCCAATCATCCCGTCGCGGCCACGTTCATCAAAGAGGCGATCAAGCGCGGCACGAAGCTGATCGTCGTCGACGTGCGGCGGCATGACCTGTGCGACTTTGCCACCCATTTCGCTCAGATTCGGCCCGGCACGGACGTCGCGTTTTACAACGGCCTGATGCACGTGCTGATCCGCGAAGGCTGGATCGACCGTGAGTACATCGAGCAGCACACGGAGAACTTTTCAGCTTTGCGTGACGTTGTGATGTCTGATTACTCGCCAGAAAAGGCATCCGCGATCTGCGGAATTTCCGCGAGCGAAATTGAGGCAATCGCGCGGACCGTAGCCGCGAGCTGCCAGCTTGCGGACAGATCGGGTCATGATGATCAATTTGCGCCCTTCGCGGTGAGCGCGTCGCTGATCACCACAAGCTCGCAAGCAAGGCTGCTTGCGGCTACGAAATCCGGCATGCTCATCTTCTGGGGCATGGGCATCTCGCAGCATTCGCATGGGACGGATAATGCTCGCTGTTTGATTTCTTTGTGTCTGCTGACGGGCAATGTCGGGAAGCCGGGGACGGGGCTGCATCCGTTGCGCGGGCAGAACAATGTCCAAGGAGCCAGCGATGCCGGGCTGATTCCGATGGTCTTTCCGGACTATCAAAAGGTCGTCGATCCCGTGGTGCGCGAAAAGTTCGAGCAAGCGTGGGGCGTGCCGCTCGATCCGAATCCGGGGCTGACCGTCGTCGAGATCATGAAGGCCGCGTTGGAGCACAAAGTCCGCGGCATGTACATCCTCGGCGAAAATCCGTTCATCTCGGACCCGAACAGCAACAAGGTCCGCAAGGCGCTCGCCAGCCTCGACTTTTTAGTTGTGCAGGACATCTTCATCACTGAGACCGCCGAGTTCGCCGACGTGATCCTGCCGGCGTCGACGTACTTCGAGAAGGATGGGACGTACACGAACACCGACCGTCGCGTGCAACTCGGCCGGCAAGTGCTCGACCCGCCGGGTGACGCTCGGCAGGACTGGCGGATCATTTGTGACATCGCGAAGCGCATTGACGGTTTGAACGCGGACCAGCGGGCGGAGGGCGTCAGCAACCTGGATGAAGGTCAGTTGACGTCCAAGCCAACCGGGGGGCTAACGCCCCCCGCTGGCCAGAACAGTCGGTGGGACTACAACTCGCCCGCCGATGTCTTTGACGAGTTGGCGTCGGTTAGTCCAAGCTATCACGGTTTGAGCCATGCGAATCTCGGCCTGACCGGCAAGCTCTGGCCGTGTGCCGACCCGGAACATGGCGATGGTGAACAAATCCTTTTCGTCGACGAATTCCCCACACAGACGGGTCGAGGGAAGTTCGTGCTGTGCCGATACCAGCCAGCGGCAGAAGTTCCGGACGATGAGTATCCGTTCGTGCTCAACACGGGGCGCGTGCTCGAGCACTGGCACACGGGCAGCATGACTCGCCGCAGCCGCGCGCTGGACGCGATCGAACCGTCCGCGTTTGCCGCGATGCACCCGCTCGATCTATCGTCGCTTGGCATCGAAGATGGCGAACGGATTGAAGTCCGCAGCCGACGCGGGGCGATCGAACTTGACGTTCGATCGGATGATTCGCTGGAGCCGGGTTGTGTCTTTATTCCATTCCATTTCCGCGAGGCCGCCGCCAACGTCCTCACGACCGATGTGCTCGATCCCTTCGGTAAAATCCCGGAGTTCAAGTTCTGTGCGGTGCAGGTCCAAAGTCGCCGAATTAGCACCTAACGGGGCAACTTTGGGGTTTCGGCATTGATATACTGGCCTTTTTTCGCAACGCTCGTGGCCACGGGAACTTTTCGAGAGGTGGCTCCGTCCGATTCGGCCAGTGGAACCAACCGATCTTTTCCGCCGTCACCGCTTGACCTTCCGCCAACAAGACCTTCCCCATGCCCCTGCCTAAAGACGATCTTCTGTCTGCCTTTCACGACGGCGAAGCGACTTCCGCCGAGCGGGCCGTCGTCGAACAGCGGTTGTCGGCGTCGGCGGAAGCTCGACAGGAACTGGCGGAGATCCGGCAGGTCTCGTCGCTGTTGAAAGAGTTACCACGCGAGTCTCTGGCGTCGGAGTTTCCGCAGCAAGTGCTCAAGGCCGTTGAACGGGAGATGTTGATCCCGTCGGGCCGGTTGCCGGACGGCGATACCAAGCGGACGCAGCTTGTGCGGAGTTGGTGGTCGAGGCAAAGCTCATCGAGTCGTTGGACGTACGTAGCGGCGACGGTGCTGACCTCGGCTGCGGGATTGTTTTTGCTCGTTCGTGTGATGGACGGTGAGCCATCAACCTCTTCGAAGTCACCAATACAAATCGCCGCGACGGGTTCGCGAGCAGGAACATCGGCCGATGACTCTCGCTACCGCAATGCGATGCCGTCGAGCGCGGCCACTGAGACTGCCACTTCTAGCGACGCTCTCGAATTGAAGATGTCGAACAGAATTGACGGCGCGCTGGGAAGTAACGCGGTCGCGGTCAATGTTCCGGCGGACGCTCTGACTTTCAACTCGAACCGAGACGGCACCATCGCGGGTTTCGGCGGGGCGTACTTTGATAAGTCGACACTGCGAGAGGCGGAAATTGGTGACGTCGTTGAAGCGTTGCAGTCCAGCGGCGACCAGGTGGCCGTCGTGCGACTGACGGTTGTTGATCGTCAGAAAGGGCTGGAGCAATTGCAGTTGTTGTTGGCGAAAAACCACATCGCGCAGTCAGACGCCGGCGAGGCCACCAAGACTTTTTCGGATGCCCGCTCCGAACGTGAATCGGCCGTTCTCGCCAAACGCCGCTCGGGCAAAGACGCTGCTCCAGATCAGATGTTGGCCGTGTATGTCGAGTCGGATTCGCAACAGCTCGCCGCGACGTTGCGACAGTTGCGCGAAAACCAACTTGTGCAAAGCCTGGAAGTTGAGCAGCCAATCCTGTTGGCTCAATTGGATGCCGCCGCTGAAGGACAAGTGCGGCTGAACGAGGATGAGCATCTGTCTCGGAGCGACAAGTCTGTCAAGGAAGCGGCGGCGAAGCCGTTGACCGCTTCACGAGTACGCAAGATGGAAGAAAGCAAAGCCAAGCAAGTGGTTGAGGAATCTACTCCGGAGGCTCTACGCCGCTTCGTGCTCAAACCGGAATCGGCCGCGAAGAAAGCCGAAGCGGCTGGCGATAAGCAGCCAGCCCTGTCGGCCAAGAGAAGTCCGACCGCCGATCAGGTAGCGCCGGGAGCAAAGACGGATGTCGCTCAATCGTCCGATCGGAAGCAGATGTCTTCGCGACAGTACGTCGTGCAGTTGCCCGCCGACACTGTGCCGCCGGGTGCGGCCAGTGGAAAAGCTCAAGCTCAAACTCGCGGTCAGAATTCGACGCGAGGTTTCGCCCGTGCGAAAGACGCCGCCAAGCAGCAGGCGGAATCACGTCCGATGCAAGTCTTGTTCGTCGTCGTCGATCAGGCTCAAGCCGGCAAATCTCTGCAACGCAACGCTGCCCCGAAAGCCTCGACGCCGGCAGCCGCTCCCGCCGAACCGGCCCCGAGCAAGCCGCCGGAACAAGACGGCGCGGCGTGACAATGTCAGCACTCACGTCGAGTCGAACAACACTCCAAAGCGAAATTTAATCGTCGCACATTGTTGCTTGTGTGCTGCTTCGCCCAGCCGGTTCTGCTGGCCTGCTTGTCGCGATAGACAAAACTCGTCTTGCCAGACATGCGATTGGTGTGATAATTCGTGTCGGCTTTTGAATGCCTTCCCCTTAGCGCCGCCTTGTGAACGTCTCAGGAAGGGGCTTCACGGGCACATTCCTACTGCTCTCCGCTTACAAGTCGGTGTTGGCCATGGAAGGTCGGACCCGCACGTCTCGGGAATGCATTGCGGTGCATACGCCGCAACCCGCCTCTTGCGTGAGACGGCTCGTCCTGCTTTCCGGCCTAATGCCTGCACGTCGAGCGGAGTGTCATCGACGTTGACCTGAACTCATTCGCTCTTTTCACAATGAACAATGACAAACCAACACACTGCTGGCGACTTGTGATGTCGTTGGCTGCGATCACTTAACACGCCTTGATCCTCGTCTCGAAGGAACGGTGCAATGGCGACAGGTCGTGAACTTCTCGAACAGATGTCTCAGCAGCACAGCCCCGATACCTTCCGGGAAAAGCACTGGCAAGGCACGTTCTCGGATTATCTCGACATCAGCCGCGAGCACGCCGTGGTGAATCGCACGGCTTATCAGCGGCTTTACGACATGGTCACGTCGTACGGGACCTATCCCGTCGAGAACAACAAAGAGAACTTGATCCGGTATCGCTTCTTCGACGATCCGGAAAATGGCGGCGAGGATGCCATCTTCGGGCTGACGAAGCCGCTGATGGATTTGGTGAATGTTTTTAAGAGTGCCGCGTTAAAGTACGGCAGTGAGCGGCGCGTGCTGTTGCTCCACGGCCCGGTCGGAAGCTCGAAGAGCACGATCGCCAGGCTGTTGAAGCGCGGCCTCGAACGTTACAGCCGCACCGATGTCGGAGCGATTTACTCGTTTGGCTGGAAGGAAGCGGATGGCTTGATCACCTGGTGCCCGATGCATGAATCTCCTTTGCAGCTCGTACCTGATGATCAACGGAACGCGCTGCGTGAGTTCCTCGAAACCGACCGCAAGCCGTCGAACAAGGGCGGCGAAGACTATCCGATGGAATTCACCGGTGAGCTATGCCCGCTGTGCCGCTACGAATTTCGCGAGCGGCAAATGCAGTACAACGGCGACTGGACCAAGGTCGTCCAAGACGTCGTCGTCAAACGCATCACGTTGTCCGAGCAAGACCGCATCGGTATCGGCACGTTCCAGCCGAAGGACGAGAAGAACCAGGACTCGACCGAACTGACTGGCGACATCAACTATCGCAAGATCGCCGAGTTCGGCAGCGAATCCGATCCGCGGGCGTTCAATTTCGACGGCGAATTCAACGTCTCCAACCGCGGCATGATCGAGTTCATCGAAGTGCTGAAGCTCGACGTCGCGTTCCTGTACGACCTGCTGGGCGCGTCGCAGGAGCACAAGATCAAGCCGAAGAAGTTCGCTCAGACCGACATCGACACGGTCATCATCGGCCACACGAACGAACCGGAATACCGCAAGCTGCAATCCAACGAGTTCATGGAGGCCCTCCGCGACCGCACGATCAAGATCGACGTGCCGTACGTCACCACGCTGTCGGATGAAATAAACATCTACGGCAAGGACTACAACGAACGTCGCGTGCGCGGCAAACACATTGCGCCGCACACGCTCGAAACTGCCGCAATGTGGGCG
>CAZPUJ010000127.1:0-9433 GCA_964589725.1 uncultured Planctomycetaceae bacterium | reverse complement strand
CGTGACATTCGTTGGATCGCATCCGTTGGCGGGGTCGGAAAAGCAAGGTTGGGAACATGCGCGCGCGGACTTGTTCGACGGGCGAGTGTGCGTGGTGACGTCGCGTGAAAACGTGCGCCTGACAGACTTCTGGCGAGCGATGGGCATGACGGTGATCGAGATGTCTCCCGAAGCTCACGATCGCGCGCTCGCTCAAACCAGTCACGTGCCGCATGCGATCGCGTCGGCGTTGGCACGCACATTGGCGGACGAGAATCGACCGCTCGCGGCGACGGGCTTCGCGGATTCCACACGCATTGCGGCCGGTGATCCGAACGTTTGGGTGCCGATCCTACTCGACAATGCCGACGCGGTGTTGATGAGCTTGGACGTTTTTTCCGCGGAGCTATCAGCCCTCCGCGAAGCGTTGGCTCGGCGCGACGCGACGAAGATTCGCGAGTTGTGGGAACGAGGCAAGACGGTCCGCGAGGCGATTAAGGTCAGACGAACAGAAACCTAAGACGCAACACGATCGTGACACGGCGAGCCGACGGCGTCAGCCGGCGCGTATCTCGTTCCCAAGCTCCGCTTGGGAATGCCTCCCGGAAGCTCCGCTTCCCGAAGGTGAGCGTTTGGAGGAAACGCGACAGTGATTCACGACGAAAGGCGCCAAGCGAGCAGATTCCCTAGCAGAGCTTGGGAACCAGGAGATTGAACATGCTTTGGGAAATTGAAATACATGCGGCGAATGGACAGGTCGATCGCGAGGGTTTGCGCGTGTTGAGCGAAGCTCGCGCGTTGCGGCTGGGGTCGATCACTGATGTTCGAGCGGCACGGTCGTTCTTGATCGAAGGACCGGCCGACGACGCGGTCATCGAATCGAGAGTACTCGGGCTGCTCGTGGATTCCGTTGTCGAAACTGTGGCCGTGCGGAATCTGTCTCGCAACGGAGCCGTTGTGGATGCGCGGCGTCAAACGGCGAATGAGTCTCTCACCCCGGCCCTGTCCCTGGAGGAGAGCGGGAAATACAGCGGCCGATTGCTCAACGTGCTGTTCAAGCCGGGCGTGACGGACAATGTCGCGATCAGCGCCAAAGGGGCGCTCGCGGATTTGCAGGTTGCGGTATCGGCGGTCGCGACATGCCGCAAGTATTGGCTGAACTCCGAGGCCGATGTCGCCGACGTCCAGCGGATCATCAAGCGAGTCTTGGCCAACGACGCGATCGAGCATGTCGTCGTTGGGCCGCTGCACATGGAGAGCATCTCCGTCGGCAGCGAATACAAATTCAAACTGACCACGGTGCCGATTCGGTCATTCGATGACGATGGCCTGATGCGGCTCAGTCGCGAGGGGCAACTTTTTCTCAATCTCACCGAGATGCAGACGATCCGCCGGCACTTCGTCGAACTGGAACGCGACCCGACGGATGTTGAACTGGAAACGGTCGCACAAACGTGGTCGGAGCATTGCTCCCACAAGACACTGGCGGGCCGCATCCATTACCGCGACGGACGGCACGACATCTATTTCAGCAACATGCTGAAAGAGACGATCTTTGCCGCGACGGCCGACATTCGCCGCCGGCAGGGCGAGGCTGATTGGTGCGTCAGTGTTTTCCGCGACAACGCCGGGATCGTGCGATTCGATGAGACTGACAACGTCTGCTTCAAGGTCGAGACACACAATCATCCGTCGGCTCTCGAACCGTACGGCGGAGCGAACACTGGCATCGGCGGAGTGATTCGCGATCCGCTCGGCACCGGCAGGGGAGCGAAGCCGGTCTGCAATACGGATGTGTTCTGCTTCGCCCCGCCCGATACGCCGCACGAATCGCTGCCTCCTGGCACGCTGCACCCGAAGCTGGTGATGCGCGGCGTCGTTTCCGGAGTTCGCGATTACGGCAACCGCATGGGCATTCCAACAGTCAACGGCGCGATCTATTTCGACGAGCGATACCTCGGCAATCCGTTGGTGTATTGCGGCAACGTGGCGATGATCCCGGTCGGCCAATGCGAGAAGCACGTTGCACCGGGCGACTTCATCGTCACCGTCGGTGGCCGCACCGGACGCGACGGCATTCACGGCGCGACGTTCTCATCCGCCGAGTTGACGCACGAAAGCGAAGCGATCTCCGGCGGAGCGGTGCAGATCGGCAACGCGATTACCGAGAAAATGGTTCAGGACGTCTTGCTGCAAGCTCGCGACCGAGGCTTGTACCACGCGATCACCGACTGCGGAGCCGGCGGCTTCAGCAGTGCCGTCGGCGAGATGGGCGAGGAACTCGGCGCGGAAGTGCATCTCGACCAAGCCCCGCTCAAGTATTCGGGACTGAGCTACACCGAGATTTGGATCTCGGAAGCTCAAGAGCGCATGGTGCTCGCCGTGCCACCGGCGTCTTGGCCGGAGTTCGAGGCGTTGTGTCGATCCGAAGGTGTCGAAGCGGCAGTCCTCGGCGAGTTCAGACCGACCGGCCGCTTGGTGCTGAAGTATCAAGGCCAACAAGTGGCCGACCTCTCGATGTCCTTCTTGCACGATGGACGCCCACCGATCGTCCGCGAAGCGGTGTTTACTCCGAAGGCAGAGGAGCCGTTGCGTCCGGCGAGCGGGGGCCGTCAGGCCCCTGATGCGATGAATCCTGATGTGGTGCCACTGTCATCCGCGACGAATGCGGCCGAATCTATCAGGGGGCTAACGCCCCCCGCTCGCCGAGAAGCGTTGGATGCCGACCTGAAAAAAATCCTCGGCTCGTTGAACGTGTGCAGTAAAGAGTGGGTGATCCGCCAATACGACCACGAAGTCCAAGCGGGCAGCGTGGTCAAGCCGCTGGTCGGCGTGAGTAGCGACGGGCCGTCGGATGCGGCGGTTGTGAGGCCGAATTTGAAATCGAAACGTGGACTGGCGATCGCCTGCGGCATGAACCCGCGACTGGGTGATCTCGATCCGTACTGGATGGCTGCGTCAGCAATCGACGAGGCGGTACGGAACTGCGTCGCTGTCGGAGCCGATCCGCGCCGCATCGCGATCCTCGACAATTTCTGTTGGGGCAACACGGACCGTCCTGAAACGTTAGGCACGCTCGTCCGAGCGGCCCTCGGCTGCAAAGACACGGCCATCGCTTTCAACACTCCATTCATCAGCGGCAAGGACAGCTTGAACAACGAGTTTTCGTTCGAGGATGCTACAGGCAAGAAGCAAACGGTCGCGATTCCGTCGAGCTTGTTGATCTCCGCGCTCGGCCAGTTGGACAACGTCGAGCAAGCCGTGACGATGGATCTCAAGCAAGCCGGGAACTCGCTGTTGTTGATCGGCACCACCGCGAACGAACTTGGCGGCAGTCACTTCGCGTTGATCAACGGCCTCGATGGCGGAGCCGTTCCGCGCGTGAACTTTGAACTCGCTCCGCGAATCTTTGCCGTCGTGCATGACATGATTCGACAAGGATTAGTCCGCTCGTGTCACGACCTCAGCGAAGGAGGTCTCGCGACGGCGATCGCTGAGATGGCTTTCGCCGGCGGCTTGGGTGCCTCGCTCGATCTGCAACCGCTGGAGAAATCGAGCGGCCTCGCCGACGACGCGGTGTTGCTGTTCTCCGAGAGCAATACCCGCTTCGTCCTCGAAGTGCCCGCCGCGTCGGCGTCCTCCGTCGAGGCGTTGTGTCGCGGTGCCAACGTGCCCGTCACCAAACTCGGTGAGGTGGCGTCGACCGATCGGCTGACGATCCGCGGAGCGTCCGGTTCGGTCGCGATCGACTCGCCTTTGGCGGAGCTCAAGCAATGCTGGAAGCAGCCGCTGGCGTGGGACTGATACAGGCTGCGGGGCGAAGATACCTCGCACGGCCACGTCTGACACAGTTGGTGGGTGCTTCACACTAACCCGAAGCGTAAGCGAGGGCAGAGGTCACCGGCCCTCGCTTACGCTTCGGGTTAGTGTCAGACTCGACTGTGCGACGAATATCGACTGACGAGACGAGACCAAATCATGAGTTCCCGATTCCACGGTTGGCGGACCCTCGACATCGCCGGAAAATTCGCCGACGTGTTTGAACCGGCTCAACCGAAAGAACCCGCTGGCGCGATTCTGTATCTGCACGGTCACGGCTTGCAGACGCTGATCGGCAATCCGGTCTACACAGCCGAGCTGGAGCGGCATGGGCTGCGAGCGGTTTGTCCGCACGGCCAGCGATCGTGGTGGCTGCCGGTCGTTTGTCCGGAGTTCGATGTCGAGCTTTCGCCCGTCGGCTATCTCCGGTCGCACGTGCTGACGTTCCTCGCCGAGGAATGGGGTATCCGTCCGCCGGCGATTGGCTTGCTGGGAGTCAGTATGGGCGGGCAGGGCGTGTTGCAGTTGGCATATCGCCACCCGACCGAGTTCCCCATCGCCGCCGCGTTAGCTCCGGCGGTCGATTTTCACGAGTGGTTTGGACAGGGCTTGCCGCTGGACGAGATGTTCCCGAATCGCGAAGCCGCTCGCCAACAAACGGCCGTCTTGCAGATTCAGGGCATGAACTGGCCCAGGCATCAGCTCATTACCTGCGACCCGACGGACTACGATTTATTGCCGAGCGTCGAACGCTTAGCAAGCAAACTCCGCTCCTCCGGCATCCCGTTCGAGAGCGACTTCATCACCTCGCACGGCGGACACTCGTGGGACTACTTCAACCACCTCGCGCCGCGCGTGATCCAGTTCCTCGCCGATCGACTCGAGGCCGAGCACCGCCGAGTGGTGTGAGACTCAACGACCACGGTAACTGGGCGGCGGCCAGAAACCTTGGAAGACAGGACAGAACACGCGCTGCCCGCCACTCCAGTTGACCGACCACCGACAATCCGCTCGCCGGACAGTGATCTGAGGATGTTGCGACCCCGATTGAAACAGCGGTATTCGTCAGACTTCCGAGAGTAGTTTCGTCAGCGCGCGCTCAATGACTTCCGGGCGGGTCATCGGTCCGTGGTTTTGGATGTACGCGTCGATTTCCTTTGAGTGACGTGAGACCACACCGGTGAGGCTCCTCACATACTGCCGCCATTCCTCACGCACGGCTGGCATCTCGGATTCGAGCAGAGGACGCAATTGTTCGTCCTCCGCCCGCAAACGGGCAAGCTGCTCGGGTGAGACGTTGGGTTTGGCTTTCATCGTCAGTCCTCGGTGATGCAAGTTCGTGAATTCAGTTTGTTTCCGCAACCCGAGGCCGCTGACAATCAACTCGCCGAACGACTTGCAGAATAGCTGTCTTCGCTTCCTGCCACCTTTCTGCCTCCCGAGCAAACTTCGCTCGTCCGGCATCCCCTTCGAAAGCGACTTCACCACCTCGCACGGCGGACATTCGTGGGACTACTTCAACCACCTCGCCCCGCGCGTGATCCAGTTCCTCGCCGAGCGACTCGAGGCCGAGCACCGCCGATTGGTGTGAGGCTCAACGACCAAGCTCACCCGCCGGGCACAGGCCGGCGCGGATGACGTTGACTTCAGGACTCGCTCAACTCGCCGGCCTGTGCCCGGTCGGGTTCAGCATCTGGAGATGCCATAGCCCGGTCCTATCCTGCAACTTGATGACGAGGGGCGAACTGAACGATTACCCCGGAATATGTTGGTTCCAAAGATTCATCCTTTCCATAACCGCCTCCCCCGTGAAGCCGCGCACGGTTCCAGACCCTTCCAAATGCACTCCCGCGCGAACCACGTGGGACTGCCATTCCTGGGTCGCGACGAGTGCGTCAAGCTTGGCTGTTTCCGCCCGAAGGAGGAAGAACCCGTTCAAGTCGCCACCATGCGGATCAAGGAATACCGTATCGAACGACTTAATGGCGCCATGCTGCTGCAGTGCGCCGAGGTACTGGACGAACTCTTGGAAATGCGCCGAGCTCAATTTCTCGCGGCCAGGAATTGAGCGGTTCCACGCGAAAAAAAGTGTATTCGTTCCCATGTTACTTCTTCCTTTCTTCTGGTTGGCATAACAGTGAAGTGAACGCCGTGCAGCCTAGCACGAACAGACCGAATTTGTATTGCCGTGCAGGTTGGGAAGCAAACCGCGGTGCAAACGGCAGTCTATCAAGCGGGCGGATTTTCGAGAGACTCGTGACGGCGACAAAAGCCGCGTGCGGTCTATTCCAATATGCGTGCGCGCGGGATATCTCAGTATCCGTGCGCGCGGTCGAGTCACTCTTGGCAGAGTGCCGGCGAATCCTGTAGGACGATCGTCTGCGGATCTTGGCGATGGCTCTCACCTGGAAAGGCGAAGCATGTTTGAGACGTTCGATCACACCGCCGACATCGGCTTGCGAGTCGCCGCCGGCACGCTCGAAGAACTCTTTGTCGAGGCGGCCCGTGGGCTGACAGCGTTGCTGGTCGAAAACAGCGACGACGTGCGGGGCACGGTCGAAGAATCCGTGTCGCTGACGGCACGAGAACTCGACTACTTGCTGTTCGATTGGCTGAACGAATTGCTGTTTCGGTTTGAAACTCGGCAGATGTTGTTTTGCGAGTTCTCCGTCCGCGTCAGCGACGCCGGTTTGGAAGCGACTCTGCGCGGCGAGCCGTGCGATCGCTCGCGGCATCGGCTGGCTCACGAGGTCAAAGCCATCACGTATCACGGGCTATGCGTCGAGCAAACCGCTGAGGGTTGGCGAGTGGAGATGATTCTCGACATCTGAAACGTGGCCTCCGAAATCTGAAATTTGAAATCTGAGATTTGAAATCGGGAAACGGATTCATCGTCCCAGCACGTGCCGCAGCGCGGCTTCGAGAGTTGGGCAACGGAATTGATAGCCGGTCTCGGTCAGGCGGCGCGGGATCACGCGCGTGCTGGCGAGCAGCAGTTCGTCGGCCATTTCGCCGAGAGCCCACTTCGCGGCGAAGGCCGGCATCGGAAAAATCGTCGGGCGACGCAACACCCTACCGAGCGTCTTGGTGAATACGGCGTTCGTCACCGGCGCGGGGGAGACGGCATTCACTGGGCCGACGAGACCGTCCGTGATCAAGGCGTGATGAATGGCTCCCACGACATCGTCGATCGCGATCCAACTCCAATATTGTTGTCCGTGGCCGACGTTGCCGCCGGCACACAGCTTGAACGGCAACAACATTTTTTCGAGTGCTCCACCGCGCGGCGTCAGTACGACGCCGATGCGCAGGTTCACGACGCGAATCCCGGCTGGCTTCGCAAATTCAGTTGCTTGTTCCCATTCGCGGCAGACGTCGCACAGAAAGCTGGTGCCGGGAGAACTGCCTTCAAACATTTCTTCATCGCCACGATCACCGTAGTAGCCGATGGCCGACGCGCAGACCAAGACCTTCGGTGGCTTCGACAATTGGGCCAACGTCTCGCACAGCAGCCCAGTCCCGTTGACGCGACTGTCTCGAATGCGAGCTTTCTTCGCGGCGGTCCAACGACCGGTGGCGATGTTCTCGCCCGCCAAATGCACAACCGCGTCGACGCCGTCGAGTTTCTTCGAGTCGATGGTTCCAGCATCCGGGTTCCATACGACCTCGTCGTCGTGGCCAGCGGACTTGCGGACCAATCGCAGCACCTGATGACCGCCCGTCGTGAGAAACGGGACGACGGTGGAACCGACCAAACCAGTGGCGCCGGTGACGAGAACATTCATGGGTGCAATTCCTTGAGTGCGGCGGTGAGCGGACAAGTCCGCCACGGTGACTCGATGACGATAACCAAACGTCCGCTCGATCGAATGGTGGATCATTGGGCCGAGCAGCCATCGGCCAAGTGAACCGAACGGCTCCGTATATTGGATGTGGTCGTCCAGCCAACTGGCCTGACTGTCGGCAGGCGACATTCTATGCGCGTGCTCCCAGCGTGCGAACGGCCCGGCGATCTGCGTGTCTAGAAAGCCAATACCATCCTGCAGGTCATTATGTTCGGCGATCCAAGTGCGGCGGAACGGCCCGATGCGGACCAGCATCTCGGCACGGCTTCCTCCAGACAGCGATCTCGCGGGCGAGATGATCTCGATTGACTCCCACGGTGGCAGCAGCCGCTCGAACGCTCCCGGCCGAGCGTGCCAGGCGAGTAGTTCTGCGGCCGAGACGGGCATTAGACTACGTTGTTGAAACTGTGACATGCGATCTCAGATTTCGGACTGAGGATTTGCAGAGCACACTCTCGGTGATCAATTCGCAAACCGCAATTGGCACGTCACCCGCAATCCCCAGGGTTCTTCTCGCCACGGCCGGTTAATTCTTGAATCTGCGAAGTCTGTAGCCCAAGCCCTCGTGGCTTGAATGATGAGCGTTCCGCTTGGTACTTCCAACAGACTCGAATCACCCTGGCCACAAGGGCCAGAACTACAGATTGCCTAACACGACGAACTAGCCAGCCGTGTTCTTCCCGCAGGCTTCGGCTTGCTGGTGCCGATTCCTACGGGTAGCATAATCCAACTGTCGCATCCAGGAGTTCTGACATGTTGCGGATTTTGAGCCATCCTCGACGGCTGTGTTCCGGACTTACGCGCCGTGACCTGTTGCAAGTCGGCGGTCTGGGGGCGATGGGCCTCGGCTTGGAGCATCTGCTCGGCCACGAGTCTGCCCAAGCCGCTTCGACAGCGCTGCCTCAAGGCGAACTCGCTGCCAGCTTCGGCAAGGCGAAGCGTTGTATCGTTCTGTTTTTGTACGGCTCGCCCAGCCAGCTTGAAACGTTCGACATGAAGCCGCAGGCTCCGGTCGAGATTCGCGGCTCGATGGAGTCGATCCCGTCGACGCTTCGCGGCTGCGATGTCTGCGAATATCTGCCGAACATGGCCCAGATCATGGATCGGACGACGGTGGTGCGGTCGCTGACGCATCCGCATCCGATCCACGGCGTCGCGTATGCCATGACCGGCGTATCGGCCATTGACGTCAACGGCGAACTGGAACCGAACGATCCGCGACATCATCCGTATTTCGGCTCGGTGGTCGAGTACTTCGATCGTCAGCGTCGTGGCGGAAAGCTTGGTGACTACGTACAGAATGCGGCTCTCCCCTTTCCCTTTAGCAGTCAGCGTTCCGATCAGCCGTTTCGAGCGGGACCTTATGGGGCGTTCCTGGGTGGTTCGTACAACCCGACCTGGACCGAGTTCGTTGGCCAAGGCACCAAAGAATGCACGAAGGCTCGGCCCGGTTTTTCGTGGACAGGTCTCGAACCGTATCTCGGCTGCACGCCTGATTCGCACTTCCGCATGGCCGCGACCGACGCTCCGAAAGACATGACCGTCGATCGTCTCAGCCGCCGCCGTTCGCTGCTGCAACAGTTCGAGGATCAGCGCCGCGATCTTGACCGCACGCTGGCCGGAACGTCGCACAGCAAGATGCAGGAGATGGCGTTCTCGCTGATTAGCTCGACGAAAGTCGCCGACGCGCTCGACGTACGCAAGGAACCGCTGGCGACGCGCGAGTCCTACGGCATGACGCTCTTCGGTCAGTCGTGCTTGGCCGCTCGGCGAATGCTGGAAGCCGGCAC
>CAZPUJ010000126.1:0-5416 GCA_964589725.1 uncultured Planctomycetaceae bacterium | reverse complement strand
GTCGTCACCAACCACCAACGCAGCAGATTGCGTCCTGTCAACCGAGGTTGAGGTGGCCAAACGTCACAACGGCGCGACGCCGCCATCGAACCAGAGATCCAAACCTTCACTTGTCGTTTCCAGGTCAGCGCAACGGCCATCACCGTCAGCAGCGTGGCGCTGGCGGAACTCATCAGCCACACCCACAAGCACATGAGCGCTGCGACGGTCACTTCTTTGACTTGGCCGCGCGGCCCCGGCTTCAATTCCGTCGACAGGATCAGAATCAAGATCACGAACAACAGCGCGAAACTCCAGACGCACACGCGCCACAAGCCGCTGGCGCAATAAAACCACGAACAGGTTCTGCCACGTTGCCGATCCGGGTCGCGGCGCCGCAACCACAGCGCCGTCAGAAAATCGCTCCAGCCGAATTTTAGGCACAGCACGATCACGCCAATCGCCGGATGTGCCGTGAACTCGGCCACCAGGAACGCAATGCCGGCGATCAACCACCACGGCAAGCGAACTAGCAAGCTGCCTGAGTCGCGGGGTTCAATCTCGAATACTTCGTTCTGACGAGATGCCTCAGTCATGGTTCATTGCGCTGACGCCTGCGACGCAGAGGATCCATTCGCTGCCGGCGCACCGGCCGCGATTACGTGACAACCGGCTGTGACCGGCGCGCTCGGGGTTTTGTGTTTCGGGTCTGTGGCAAGCGTTTCTTCGGGGGGAGGAATTCGGCCCAGAATTCTTCCTGGGGGATGCCGAGACCGGCATCCAGGCTTTTAGCGGATGCGGCCAAAACGTCCGCCAATCGGGGCGACTGCGCCAACAGTTTCGCTTTGAATTCTTGATCGTTCTTGAGACCCATCACGACGGCGATCGGTTCGCCATCGCGGGTGACCAGCACCGGATCGCGCTCACTTTGTTTCAGGATCGAATCCAGTTTGATTTTCATTTCAGCGACGGTCGTGGTCTTCATTCTCGTCTCTCCTTCCCGGCGATGCGTAGTCGCTCGTGGTCTTTCACTCCGAGGGCCAGAATTTCCACCACGAACCGCGCCTCATTCACGCGATAAAACGCACGAAAGCGGTTGTCTGGTCCAAAGCGAACTTCCCATTGGCCCAACTCTGGGGATGGTCGCCGAAGACGCTTGCGATTGCGAGTTTCAGTCAACGGCTCGAATTCCAATTGCTGTGCGACTGTTTGACGAATCAACGACCAATACTTCGGCTCGATGAATTGTAGGTGCTGCTCAACTTCCGGCGCGAAAATAATCGAGTAAGGCTGCTTCCGAACCATTCCACATTATCCTCGAAGATCGACCGCCGCGCCGCCCAAGGCTCTTATCTCGTGCCGTAGAACGCATTCGCCGCCGCCACGCCCGCTCCCGGCGTCAGCTTGAAGCCGCGATCGGTGAGGCAGCGGTCCAAAGCCGCGAGAAACAGCAGCACGTTGCGCGGCGAGCTGGCTTCGCCCATCAGGCCGATGCGCCACGTCTTGCCTTTCATCGGACCCAGGCCGCCGCCGATCTCGATGCCGAATTCGTTGAGCAACTGCCCGCGCACTGCGACGTCGTCGACGCCGTCGGGAATCAGCACGGCGTTGAGCATCGGCAATTGATGAACTTCGGCGACGGCGTACCTCAGACCCATCGCGTGCAGGCCAGCTTTCAAGGCTTTGTAATTTCTGATGTGGCGAGCAAACCGCGCTTCGAGACCTTCTTCCAAAACGAGTCGCAGCGCTTCGTGCAGTCCGTAGTTCATATTGATCGGAGCGGTGTGATGGTACGCGCGCGATTGGCCCCAATAATTGCGAACCATCATCAGGTCGAGATACCAACTGGCGACTTTCGTCGTCCGCGACTCGAGCGCGGCGACGGCTCGCGGACTGAACGTGACTGGAGCCAAGCCGGGTGGGCAACTGAGACACTTCTGTGTGCCGCTGTAAACGGCGTCCAACTCCCACTGGTCGACTTCCAGTGGCATGCCACCCAGCGACGTGACGCAATCGACCAGCATGAGCGCTTGGGCGTCATGCACGACTTCCGAGATGTCTTTGAGCGGCTGCCATGCCCCCGTGGAAGTTTCAGCGTTCACGATACCGACCACTTTCGGCCGCACTCTTTGCACAACGTCGGCGATTTCCTGCATTGAGAACACTTCGCCAAACGGCCGTTCGATCGTCGTGACCTGCGCTCCGCACCGACCGGCGACGTCGGCCATGCGTCCGCCGAACACCCCGTTCACGCACACGACCATCTTGTCGCCCGGCTCGATTAAATTCACGACGCAAGTTTCCATGCCGGCGCTGCCGGTGCCACTGACGGCCAGCGTCAGCTCGTTCGTCGTGCGGAAGACGTGCCGCAGCATGCCCTGCATCTCGGTCATGATTTGCAGGAAGTACGGATCAAGGTGCCCCACGGTCGGCGCGGCGAGCGCCGCCCAGACGCGCGGATGAACGTCGCTGGGACCCGGTCCCATCAAAGTGCGTCGAGGTGGATTCACGGCGGCGGGCAGCGATGCAGTCATGGCACGAGTCGTTTCTGGGTTTTTGGATGTTTGGAACAAACGAGAAGCAACGCAGGTGGGGAGTGTCGGAGGTGGGGACGGGGGGAGTGCAAAACAAATCCTGACCCCGCCTGCCCACCACCAAGTCACTTCCCCTTCGGCATCAGCCGTAAGTAATCCACGCCGACCATGTAGGATTTCACCGCCTTCGGGTGCGCACCGGTGATTTTGAAACTCAGTTTGTGCGAGCCGGACGTCAGTGACCGTTCCCCGAGCGACAGCACGCCGGTGGTGATCACGTCGGGTTCATTGAAGCCGTCGATCGGCTCACCGAGCGTTTCGTCATCGAGCGACACTTGCACGATGCCGTAGTCGCGAGCCTTCGTCAGCACGATCTCGATTTCGTACCGGCCTTCTTTCTCGACCGGTATTTCGAGATCAAGCTGAGCACCGGGCGCGGCGCCGGTCCACCAGAGTTGATCGTCGCCGCTCCAACGATCCTTTTGAAAACCACCCATCGTCTGACTCGCCGCGTCTCCATGTGTTTTGCCGACGATCTTCAGCGACTCACCTTCCAGAGCGGCCGGCACTCGGCGCGTCTTCGCGTCAATCGGTGCTCGCTGGCCACGCAGGGCCACTTGAGTCGGACTGGCCAGATAGGCGATGAGGTCACGAATCTCGTCGGCGGAAAACGTCTCCAACTGCCGGTCGGGCATGATCGACAGCTCGGACAGTTTGCGTTCGTCGATGTCGGAATTCGCGATCACGATCGTGTCGTTGATCGTACGGAGCGTCACTGCGCTGTCCGTCTCTTTCTGCACCAGCCCGCTCACAACTCGGCCGTCCTTCGTGGCAATGACCGTCGCGCGATAGTCCTTGCCGACGATGGCCGACGGGTCGAGCAGGTTCTCCAGGATGTAATCCAGGTTCGCGCGGTTTGAACCAGTGATGTCCGGGCCGACTTTTTGGCCCTCGCCGAACAGCGCGTGACACGACTGGCAAGTCTTGGCGAACAACCGGCGTCCGTTGCCCAGGTCCGCGTTCTGCAGCTTCGCCGGTGTGAGCGCAGCTTTGTGTTTGGCGATCAGCTCTTGCTTGTCATTCGCTGTCGCGCGAAACTCGCCCCACACCGACTTGATGCGAGTTTGCAGATTCTCGTCATTGAATCGCAGCAGCGCTTGCACGTTGTAGGCGTGCAAATCAGTGCGCGGGAGTTGTTCTTTCTCGATGGCATCCAGGAGCACCGCCGCATAGTTCGGCCGCGTGCAAAGCGTGTTGATTGCGTCACGCTTCTCGGCCTCAGTCAGCTTGCCGTACCGCGCCAACACGACGCTCGGGGTCTTCGCATCGTCAAAAGCGGCCAGTGCCCGAATCGCCGCACCGCGCAGCGCCGAGTCGCTGACGACCGCTTGGAATGAAGTGACCGCGTCCTTGTCACGGCCGCGTACAAGGATGTCCAACGCCTGCTGCCGCTTCTCGACCGTCGCCTCTTTGTTGATCAGCAGTTCTCGCATTCGAGGCAGCACGCGCTGATCCCCGAAGATCACAGCGATCTGATCCGCCTTGTCCCGAATCGCCGCGTTGTCGCTCTTGGCAAGTAGGTCATACACCACTTTCCACGACTCCGGCACGGCGATGTTCACTCGTCCTTCAAACGCGGCTAGGACTTCGTTAAGGACAATCTGCTGCCATTCGGGATGAGCCTTTGTCAGCGTCTTCAAGACCGCGTCGAGCGATTTGTCATCTGAGGCAGCTCGGCGAATGATAAAGTTCGCAACCTTCGGAATTTTCGAGCTATTGGCCAGTTTGAGTGCCCGATCCGGGTCAGCCGTGACGAGCGGTTCGATGCCGTACCAATACATCAGTGGCAAGTTGTGATCGTCGGCATCCTCGGCGTGGCCAAGCAACGCGGCGGCGATCTCCCAGCGTTGATCGACCATCAGTCGTTGAAGGCCGCTCGCCAGCGACAAACGCACGAGTGGTGACTTGTCGCTGCTCGCCAATTTCGCGAGCGCGTCGATCAATTCGGGGCCAGCCGTACCAAGAATGAATGGGCGGCCCTTCTCGTCAAACATTTCGACCGCGAGTTGAATTGCCCACGCGCGAATGTTCTCATCGCGATATTCCCGCAAGCGTTCAAGGCCGAATTCGATTTCAAAAGGCGGCTGTCGGTTGCCAGAACTAATGACGTGCGAAGTCCACATGCTTCGCAAGGCATCTCGCGTCGATCCATCATTTTCCAGGGGCCGCACGAGCTTCCACAGCTCGACGAGTTCACCGAATTTGAGACCGACGGCGCGCTCCTGAAGGAGGCGTCTGGCCATTCGCGATTGCCACTCGTTCGGGTGATACACCAGATCGACGAGTTCTTTGTGACTCAGTTTTGCCAAGTCGAGGCCGCTCCCTGACAGTTGCGGTACGGCTGAGTTTGCTTGGCCCTCGCGCTTCAGCCCTCGTCCCTCGGCCCCCACATACTTCACGTTGTAAATCCGCCCATTCGTCCGGTCCCAAATCTCCGGATTGGCGCGGTGGCAGGCGTTCTTGTCGTACCAGTCGATGAGGTACACGCTGCCGTCCGGCCCGGTCTTCAGGTTGATGCCGCGGAACCAGCGGTCGTTGGCAACGAGCAGATCTTTGCCGTGATGGCCGACATAGCCGGAGCCGCGGCGTTCGAGCACGTCCTGGTTCACGCGGTTGCCGTGGACGTTGTTCATGAACAGCGTGTTACGGTATTGCGGCGGGAAGTTGTCGCCGAGGTAAATCATCGCTCCGGCGTGAGCGTGTCCACCACCGGCGGCGAGCGTGTCGGTCGGAGCGTGCGGCTCGTGGCCCCACCAGGCATGGTCCTTGATGTTGCCGACGTAATGCTGGTGGTCGGCGATCGTCTTGATGTCCTCGAAGAAGTATTGGTCGAAGTGCTGGCC
>CAZPUJ010000125.1:0-3602 GCA_964589725.1 uncultured Planctomycetaceae bacterium | reverse complement strand
CGCGGCAGCGGCATGCCCGGCGGACATGACGAGCGCGATCAAACGCTGAATGCGCTGCTGGTCGAGATGGATGGGTTCAGTTCCGATCAAAGTGTGATCGTGATGGCCGCGAGTAACCGGCCGGAAACGCTGGACCCCGCGTTACTGCGGCCGGGACGCTTCGACCGGCACGTGCTCGTCGACCGGCCGGACATCCGCGGCCGCGAGGCGATCCTGAAAGTTCATGCCACCAAGGTGAAGATCGACGACAGTGTCGACATCATGCGGCTCGCCAAGCTGACGCCCGGTTTCGTGGGCGCCGACTTGGCGAATCTCGTCAACGAGGCTGCGCTGCTGGCGGCTCGCGAGAACAAAACCAGCGTCACGATGAAGGAGTTTGAAGAAGGAATCGACCGCGTCGTGGCCGGTCTCGAAAAACAAACGCGGATCATTCCCGAGGACGAAAAGATCCGCGTGGCCTATCACGAATGCGGCCACGCGCTGGTCGCATCGAGCCTGCCGCACACCGATCCGGTCCACAAAATCTCGATCATTCCGCGCGGACTCGGCGCGCTGGGCTACACGATGCAGCGGCCGGAAGACGACCGGCAGCTCCTCACGCAGTCGGAACTGCACAACCGCATCTGCGTCCTGCTGGGTGGTATCGCCGCTGAACAGATCGTGTTTAAGGAAACCTCGACCGGCGCGCAGAACGATTTGCAGCGGGCCACCGACATCGCGCGCCGCATGGTCACCGAATTCGGCATGAGCCAAAAACTGGGACGTGTGCATTACAGCGAAACGCGCCGCTCGCCGTTCCTGGGAACAACGCAGTCGGGCGAGCCGGAACACAGCGAAGACACGATTCGCGAGATCGATCTCGAAGTTCGCCGCATCATCGACGAAGCGGCCAGCACCGCGCTCGACGTCCTTAACGAACGCCGCGAGGTTCTCGAGCACATGACGCGCGACCTGCTGGAAATCGAGGTCATGGACGCCAACCACTTGAAACGCATCCTGGACGAACACAAGACCGGCCCGCAACTTGTTCCGGGCACCTCCGCGCAGCCCGTTGCTGAGCCGTCGCCTGATTCGCCAACATCACTATCGCGCGAGACGGCAGACGGGTATTGATCGTACACTCGCAACACGCTCCGCGGCCTGTTTCGGCGCGACGGCTTGAAGGCGGTCGGGGGCAATGGCAGCGCGATTCACGTGCCGCTGGAAGATGACCGCTCATTCGGTTCGCTCTTTAAGCCAAGATGCATTTCATACCAAGCAGATAACCCTTCCAGGTCTTCAGCTTTGAAGAACGCTACGGGGACTCATCTTGTCAGTGCGACGACGGCAGTCTTTCTGATGACCTTCAAGCCAGCCAAAGCCGGTGACATGACGTTTCAGGTGCAGAAATGTTGCCGATGAAGACGTTGTTCCTCCGAAAGCCTGATGCTGAATCCGTTCGCCAATTTTGGCAAGCACAGGCAATGCTCGACTTCACTTATTCGTCGGTCGGTGCGACGGCCAAAGTTCCACCAGTCGGCTACGTCGTCGATCACACTCGCATCAAGTTGGGTTCTGGAGAAGAAACCTTTGAGGCGGCGAAGTCTGCATTGCGCCGTTGGGAACAATTCCATCTCGGTTGGGTGGAAGCCTCGCCGACTGAGACGCCGATTGAAAAAGGCGAGGTTGTGGCGGTGATCGGACGTGTTTTCGGCTTGTGGTGGCTCAACGCTTGTCGGATCGTCTATGTCGTTGATGAGGTCGGTCCAATCACCAGACTTGGGTTCGCTTACGGCACTCTGCCCGGCCATGCCGAAAGCGGTGAAGAACGATTCTTGATTGAGTGGGACCGTGCTGATGACTGCATCTGGTACGACATCCTGGCCTTCTCAAGACCGAACTATTTCGTGACTAAGCTCGGCTATCCGCTCGTCCGCCGCTTGCAGAAACGGTTTGCGAGGGACTCAGCGGCAGCGATGGTAAAGGCCGTTGGTGCCAGCGTCCCTTCGCCGCAGCGGTCTGATTAGCTCCAAAGTCATCCAGCATTCGCCGAGTTCAAATACGATACCCGAGAGGCCACGCTCAAACTAATCGAATGCAACGCCCGCTTCACCGCAGCCAACGGGTTGATCGTAAAGGCTGGGATCGATCTCAGCAGCTTGGTTTACAATCGGCTGATCGGCCTGCCGCCGCCGCCACTGGCGCCGTATCGCGACAGGCTGACGATGTGGGATCCCCTGCGCGACTTTCGGGCCTACCGCGAACTGAGCCGCCGCGGCCAGCTGACCTTTTTCGGCTGGTTGCAACGCGTGCTCCGCCCGCAAATGGTTCCGGCCTTCCTGTGGTCGGACCCGCGACCAGGGGGTGGTTCGCCTGTTGCGGCGCATGTCCCAGCGGGTGCGAGATGACGCGGCACGCGAAGCGCTCCAACGAGCAGGCGACTCAGTCATAAATAGACGACGCATGCACGCTACTAATACCGCGGACTTCCAAGACGTATACTGCTCGCGGCCGATCCTGACACTAACCCGAAGTGTAAGCGAGGGACGGAACGTAAGACCTCGCTTACGCTTCGGGTTAGTGTCCTTCATCAACGAATCTCTCATTTTCGGCCGCGTGGAGTATAATAACGAGCCACCTGCTCGGATCAGCACTGTTTGTCGTCGGCCGGATAATTGCGATCCTCATCAATTTTCTAGTGCAAGTTGTGACGGTTCGGTATCTCCCAATCGCGGATTATGGGATCTTCGCGTTCGCGCTCTCCATCGTGTCTGTCGTCGCCGTCTTCAGCGCATTCGGGATGGACAAGGCGGCCTCACCCGTCGGAAAATATGTCCCTGAACGCGGAGTCTTGCCCGCCAAGCCGACTCACAATCTTCGCCTTCCTGTGGGCGTGCCAGGCGCTGGTGCACCAGGAGTTCTATTCCCGTTGGCTCGATGAAAATAATCCGTTCGGCTGGGTGCTCACAGCGCTGGCCGTGGCGACGATGTTGCGGCCGTCGTCGCTGTGGCTGTTAGCCGGAATGCTGACCAGCAGCATCGTCTACAACGTGCTGAAGTGGCCGTTCGTGGTCAATCACATCTTGTTGGAGTCCATCATCAACGCGACAATTTTGGCCGCGATATGATATTAGGCACGCTGCTCTTTGCCGGTGCCGGTCCGGACCGTCTTGGCCGCGAAGTTCGTGAACAAGTCTATGACCGATTCGCTCCGGTGGTCGCTGTCATAGTGGTCCTGATGTACTACTTCGCTTTCGTGGCGAAGCTGAACTGGGACTTCGTCAATCCGGACGTCAGTTGCGTCGTCGTCATGAATGACGTCCTCTTGCGGCGGTTCCCCTTCTTACCCGCTTCCGACACGGCCGAGTGGACTGTCATCGTGCTGACGCTGGGTGTCGAAGCGGCGATTCCTGGTTTGCTGACCTTCCGCCGCACCCGCTATTTGGCTGTATTGATCGGCGTGCCGTTTCACGTCATCCTGGGGCTGGTCGGACACCGCACCTTCTCGGCGTTCGCCTTCGCCCTGTACGGCCTGTTCTGCATGAACGAACTGGTACAACTAGCGACGACCGCGAAACGCGAACTAATCACACGAGTCAACCGAAGTGGGCGCCGCATGCTGT
>CAZPUJ010000124.1:0-6336 GCA_964589725.1 uncultured Planctomycetaceae bacterium | reverse complement strand
CTCACAGCCGCATTCCTGTGTTGAAAAACAACGGCCAGCAAGCCCAGCAACGCGACGCCAATTCGCTTCATGGTCCCCTCTCTCCCTGAAGGATGAGTCTTGGAAGTAAGTGATTTAAGTGATTGACAGTGTCCTTTGCGGACCACTGTGGCCGGCAAGTTGGTCGGGGATTCTAGGGAGGGCCTTCGGCGCGAGCAACGCTGGTCAAGCTCTGTCATCGGTCATTCCCAAGACTTGTGGGCTGCCACCGTCTGGCAGGACAAAGCGTGAGCGAATACGGTTTTGTCGCGGAGCGACATCTGATGGTAGGTTGGCTCGCACCTCACAAACTCACAAACTTGAACCACTCACAAGCGCACTAGCCCTGTCGCTAAGCGACAGGAAAGCCGAGTGAAGAATCCGCCCGGAATGATTCCTCAAAGTCCGCCGCGCAATGTGCATCGCATCCCGTTCGGCTATCTTCACTCACGGAGCGAGAGGGCTAGTTTTGTGAGTACGACAACGGCACCGCCTCGACAGTTCTCATCAGCCACTTCAGACCCAGTAGAACCAATAATGATCCTTGAAGATTCGACTTGAAAAGTCACATTTTTAAGGAAGTGTCTGCACAGTCAAACCAAGAGCGCGTCGATCACGTCGCCTGTCGGCACCAAGCGATAGGGCCGGTTCGACGGGTCGTAGATCTCTCGATCATGCCGCAGCCCAAGGCAGTGGTAGATCGTGCCGATGATGTCGCCGGGGATCAGTGGATCGGAGGCGGGGAAAGCTCCGGTCTTGTCGCTGGAGCCGTAGATCAAACCTTGTTTGAAACCGCCACCGACGAGCATCAGGCTGTAGCAGTAATTCCAGTGGTCTCGGCCGGCGTCGTTGCCGTTGATCTTGGGCGTGCGGCCGAAGTCCCCAAACACGGCGATGATCGTTCGATCGAGCAACCCGCGGTCGGACAGATCAGTCAACAGACTGGAGCACGCGGCGTCGAGTTGCGGCAGCAGCGTCCCTTTGAGCTTCTTGAAGTTTCCGCCGTGCGTGTCCCACGTGGCGTTCGCGTCGGGCGCCCATGAAAGAGTGACCATGCGCGTGCCGGCTTCGATTAGCCGCCGAGCCAGCAGCGTGCTCTGACCGTAGATGTTCCGGCCATACGCCTCGCGAACGGCCTCCGGTTCGTCGGACAGGCGAAACGCTCGCTGCGTGTTCTCCGAAGTCAGCAGTTGCAACGCTCGCTGTTGGAATCCGGTCATCGAGTCCGCGGCATTCGACCCAAGTTGCTGACTCAGTTGCCGATCGACTTCTTGAAACAATGCTTGTCGCATCGCGAGGCGGGATGTCGAGACATCGGCCAGCAGCGTCAGTTCCGGAATCGCGAACTCGGGTGAGTTCGGATCGCGAAGCACGAACAGCGGGTCTTTCGAGCGGCCAAGGATTCCCGCGAAGAACCCCGGTTGCGGCGGACCACCGGCACCCTCGGCCGTGATGTACGGCAGATGCACCGTCGGCACGATCGCCCGTTCCGGCGGGCGAACCATCGACAGCACGCACGCCGGAGATGGATAGTCGGTCGGTCGCGTGCCGCCGCCGATCTCGCCTCGATCATGTCCCGTCATCGCCGCATACACTGCAGCCGCGTGCGCGTTGTTGACGCCGTGATGCATAGACCTCACGACGGTCGCGCGGTGCATGTGCCGCGCCAGCTTCGGCATTTGATCGCTGACTTGATAGCCCGGCAGCGACGTCGCGATCGGCTGAAACTCTCCACGAATGCCATCGGCTGCATCGGGTTTCATGTCCCACATGTCGAGATGGCTCGGCCCGCCGTTCAAAAACAGGACGATGCAATGATCGGCCTTCGCCGCGAGTTCTTTCACCGGTGATGCCTCGCGCGCTTCGAGCAACTTCGGCAGCGACAGTCCCATCAACCCTAAGCCACCGACTTGCAACAAGTGCCGTCGACCCAGCTTGGTTGACGACAAGAAGCCGCCACTTCGCGATTGCACAAGGTTGAAGGACATCGTCTGGACCCCTCGGATTAACTCGGTGAGAGTAAGCGTTCCGCCAATCGCGCCCAATAGCTTGCCCCGATCGGCAGAAGGTCGTCGTTGAAGTCGTACCGAGGATTATGCAAGACACGACCACCGTCGGCAGGCCCATTTCCGGCCCAAATGTAACAACCGGGTCGCTTTTGCAGCATGAACGCGAAATCTTCGGAACCCATGCAGGGTGTCGCGTTCCGATCGACGTTGCCCTCCCCCACGATCACATCCGCCGCCGCTCCGGCCCAGTCGGTCTCGGTCGGAGTGTTGATCGTCGCTGGATAACGACGCTGATAGTCCAACTCGGCCGAGCAACCCAGCGACCCAGCGACTCCCGTCACCATCCGTTTCATGTTCGCTTCCACGAGGTTTTGAACGGACTCACAAAACGTCCGCACGGTGCCGCGCAACATGACCTCGGTCGGGATGACATTCCAAGTATCGCCGCCGTGAAACTGAGTGATGCTCAGCACGACTTGATCGAGCGGATTCACGTTGCGGCTGGCAATCGTCTGCAATGCGGAGACGATCTGAGCCGCCGCGACGATCGGATCAATGCCCAGATGTGGCATCGCCGCGTGACAGCCGTGACCGCGCACCTTGATCTCGAACACATCAAACGCCGCCATAATCGGTCCGGAGCAGACCGCGAACTGACCAATCGGCATTCCCGGCCAGTTGTGCAGGCCGAAGATCGCGTCGCACGGGAACTGATCGAACAATCCCTCTTCGACCATCACGCGCCCGCCCCCTTCGTTTTCCTCGGCGGGTTGAAAGATCACGTGAACGGTGCCGGCAAAGTGACGAGTCTCCGCCAAATACTTCGCCGCACCGAGCAACATCGTCGTGTGCCCGTCGTGCCCGCAAGCGTGCATCTTGCCGGGAATCTGCGAGCGATACGGCACGTCGTTCTGCTCCGTGATGTCGAGCGCATCGATGTCCGCTCGCAAGCCAACGCTGCGCACGGAGCCAGTCCCGCCGGACGCCTTTCCTCGAACCGTCCCCACGACGCCCGTCGTGGCGAGGCCGCGATGTGTCGCGATGCCCCAAGCCTGTAACTTCGAGGCGATGAACTCGGACGCGAACGTCTCTTCAAACGCCGTCTGCGGATGTGCGTGTAACTCGCGCCGCCACGCCGTCATTTCGGAATGCAGTGCTTTCAATCGCGGCTCGACTTGCATGGGAGTCTCCTTCCGGAGAACAGCGTAAAGGCAGTCGTCCGCCGTGGCGAGTGAACTTGCCACAACCGCCGCCGTGAACGCAAACGCCTCGTTGATTCCGTAGGTCAGCCTTTCCAGGCTGACTCAATGGGCCAACGACGCCGTGCGCAAGTTCAGGTCAGGCTGGAAAGCCTGACCTACGACGCCTCCAGAGCGATCAACACCGCTGCCGAGAATGTGAACGCTTCATTGATGACCGACGTTGCATCCGAAATCACGTCGTTGCCTTCATTGCCGGCCAGCAGGTCGGTGCTGCCTTGCCCATTGAGGGTGTCATCGCCGTCGCCGCCGAGACAGGTGTCGGCGTCGGCGCCGCCCAGCAGGATGTCGTTGCCGTCGCCGCCCAAGATCGAGTCGCGACCCGCACCGCCGTTGAGCGTGTCGTTGCCGTGACCGCCGTTCAGGCCGTCGTTGCCGTTGCCGCCGAGCAGCGAATCGTTGCCATCACCGCCGACCAGCGTGTCGAGACCATCACCGCCATCGAGCGTATCGTTGCCGTCGCCGCCGCGAATGAGGTCATTGCCCAGATCGCCGGCCAGCAAATCGGATTCAGACCCGCCCTCGATGGTGTCCGCGCCGTCGCCGCCAGTCAGCGTGTCTGCTCCGGTCCCACCGCTCAGCGAATCGTTGCCGGCGTCGCCGCTGATCGTGTCGGCACCGGTATCGCCCGACGACGTGTCATTGCCATCGCCGCTTTCGATCAAGTCATTGCCGATGCCGCCGCTGATCATGTCGTTGCCGGAGACGCCGCGCAGCGTGTCGTCGCCGTCGCCACCGGTGAGCGAATCATCTCCCTCGTTGCCGTTCATGCGATCGTTGCCCGCTCCGCCTTCGAGTGTGTCGTCTCCTGCGTTGCCATTGATCAAATCATTTCCAGAGCTTCCGTTCAGAGAATCGTTCCCAACTCCCCCCAGCACGCTGTCGTCGTCCGCTCCGCCGTCGAGCGTGTCGTCACCGGCTTGGCCGTTGAGGACATCGTCCCCCGCGTCGCCCGACAGGCTGTCGTTCAATTCGCCGCCCAGGATCGAGTCGTTTCCATCGCCGCCGGAGACCGTATCGACGCCGCCGTCGCCGTTGAGCGTGTCGTTGCCTGTGCCGCCGAGCAGCGAATCTTCGCCGTTGTTCCCTTCGACGCTGTCGTTGCCGTCACCGGCGTCGACCGTGTCCGAACCGTTGCCCGCCAGGATCGTGTCGTTGTCCTGCTGCCCGACAATCGAGTCGTTGCCGTCGCCACCGTGGATCGAGTCATCGCCGGTATGTCCATCGATCCGGTCGCTGCCGTTGCCGCCATCCAGCGTGTCGTTGCCCCCCTCGCCGAAGATAGTGTCGTCGCCGTCCTGGCCGAGCACTGAATCACCGAACTGGTGCGAACCATCGTAGAAGTCCGCGCCGTCGCCCATTGACACCACGATACTGCTCAGCGACGTGAACACCGCCGTGACACCTTGCAGGTCGATCACGTTCGGGCTGTCGCTGCCGGCAATCTGGATCCTCGTCACTGCTGACGCATCTACCGCCGGCGCGATCGGCAGGATGCCGTTCTGGTCCAGCACCTCGACCTGGCCGCCAGCATTGGCTCGGACGATGATCGAGTCCGCTCCGTCCGCCGTGATGCCCAGCGTTCCGTTGAAGAACAACGCCGACACCGACAGGAGAGTGCGGGCTTCGAGCACTTCTCCGTAACTTGGCTCTCCAAAACCGAGCCTGCGTTGGGACGCTCGGCTCTGGAGAGCCAAGCTACGATGAGCAGAACCCGCACAACCGGAACAACGCGTGCGCAACGACTCAATCCACGACGTCAAAGACATGTCGTGCTCCTTGGGGCTTGGGGGCCGAGGCTGGGTGGCGGGGATGTCATTGTCATCCACCCCACCGGGCTTGCCCCGGTGGCTCGCGGGCCTTTGCACTACTCGTTTCGGAGTCCGACGAATCGGAGCCCAAAGGAACCATCGCAGTAGTGCAAAAGCCTGGAACCACCGAGGCAAGCTCGGTGGGGAGCTGGAATGAACGAATCGCTTCCGATCCCTTGGAAATTCGGAAGCATTCCCACGGCCGACATCCGCGTGCGAGGGGCTGGAAACGGAGTCAGCGCCGTCATCCCTTCCAACGGCAGAACCGGCGCGCCAACTTGTTCAGAATTGCGCCGGCCGAAACGACCGCCAGATCACGCGGAACTCTGATGACAAGATCGCTCGCCAGAATGCTCGCCGCTAGTCGCATCGTTGCAACAGGCGCGACACCCAGGGGCGTTACGAGCCGCAAAGTGACAAGCACCTTCCAAGTGCCGTCTTCATGCGTTCTGGCTCTCTCTCGACCGCCGGTCTGACAACTCTTTCCGCCCGCCTTGCCGGCACAGCATGACCACTACCTCTAGGCAAGTCCCAAACCGATAAACGCCACGTTTCAGGATCACGGCTGGTTAATTCTTCAATCTGCACCTTGGTTCAAATACAAGCCCGAAGCGCAAGCGAGAGAAAGCCGCAGAAGTCTCTCGCTTGCGCGTCGAGCTTGTATGACTGCACAGACCACTTAACCGGACCAATTAGCCGGCCGTGACGGCGAAGCAATGGGCTCTGGAACAACTCTGCCACGTCGTGCTTAAATTGAACGCGTTCGCGTCCACAGATTGAGATATGAAAAAGTTCCTCTTGTTTCTCGCCGTCGGATCATTCTTCGCAACGGTCGAAGAGTATTTGACCATCGTCGTGCTTCGCGGTGACGTGCCCAGCTATGTCTTCACCTTGATCGTGCTGTTTCCCACATATCTGACGTTGGTCTTCTTTTCCAGCCGAGTCCTGGACAGGCTGTTTGTCCGCGAGCCGGTGCGTGACCTGGCCCACTTCTTCCTCTTTGGTCTTGTCGGCCTACTGGTCGAGTGGTTCCTCATGGAGCTGTCGCCGTGGAGCAATCCGGACGCGAATCCGATCCTGATGCTCGTCTTCCAACTTGGGATGTTCTCGTTCTGGGCGATCATCGCGCTCATCATTTTCGGCTACTTGTTCATGAACATATTTTTTGCGAGTAGCTCCGGCCCTTGTGGCCGTTCTTCGTCCAGCGGATGCGGCACAAGGCCGCAAGCTACGTGAATG
>CAZPUJ010000123.1:0-9091 GCA_964589725.1 uncultured Planctomycetaceae bacterium | reverse complement strand
ACGAGTCGGCTTCGATCCGGTCAAAATCAACGCAGTCTCGGTGCGCGGGATGACCGAGGACCAGGTCGTGCCGCTCGGACGTTTCGCTCGTGAGACCGGCGTCGAGCTGCGGTTCATTGAGTTCATGCCGCTGGACGCCGACAACGCCTGGGAGCGCGACAAGGTTCTATTCGCTCACGAAATCATCGAATGCCTCTCGGCCGAGATCATGCCCCTGATCCCGGTCCCCGACGCCGACCCGCACGCGCCTGCCACTGAATTTGTGTTTGAAGACGGCGTCGGCCGGATCGGTTTTATCGCGTCGGTCAGCCAGCCGTTCTGTGCCAATTGCGACCGCTTCCGCATCACGGCCGACGGCAAAATCCGCAACTGCCTGTTCAGCCTGGAAGAAACCGACGTCCGCTCGCTGCTCCGCGGCGGAGCCTCCGACGCCGCCATCGCCGAAGCCGTCCGAGCCTGCGTCGCCGCCAAATGGGAAGGCCACCAAATCAACACCGCCAAGTTCATCCAACCCAAGCGGCCGATGTATTCGATCGGGGGGTAGCCGAAGCAAATCTCAGTCGCGGAGCGACTGAGCTACGTAGGCGAGTCGCTCCCGCGACTCGCATTCATCGACGTACAACTCGTCAACCAAACCACGGCGCACCGATGTCCGAAAGCACCTCCTCCGGTCTGCAATTCTTCGACCCGAAACAAGATCACACCATCGCCTGGAAACGGCTGCCGCATTGGGCTCAGGCGGGAACGGTCTGCTTCATCACCTGGCGAACGGCCGACTCGCTGCCGAAGGAAGCCATCGGGCGGCTGAATCAGAAGCGACAGGAACTGCTTCGGCAACATCAACTCGATCCGCACGATGATTGGAAACGGTCACTTGCCAAGTTGCCTCCATCGCTTCGCGGGCAGTTGCATTGTTCGTTCTTCACGACGTGGGATGAAGAGCTCGATCACGCTGCTGGAGCCTGCGTGCTGCGCGAACTCGAGTTGTCGGAAATCGTGATGAACAGCCTGCAACACTTTGACAACGAGCGCTATGTGCTGACCGATTCGGTCGTGATGCCGAATCATGTGCATTTGCTCGTTGCGTTTCAGGACGAAGATTCGCTGGTGACCCAGTGTAGATCGTGGAAGCACTTCACGGCGACGCAGATCAACAAATGGCTGCGGGAAAAGAATGCGGGCGAGGAGAATCTCAGTCGCGGAGCGACTGAGCTACGTAGGCGAGTCGCTCCCGAGACTCGCATTCATCCGCCAGCGAGCGGCGAGTTCAGGCAAGTCGAACAATTCGACCACCTCGTGCGCAGCCCCGAAGAATTTGAGAAGTACCGCCGCTATATTGCGGAGAATCCGGGGAAAGCTCGGTTGCCTGCGGGGAGCTTTCGGTATTACTCGAAAGAACTTTGAACGCTGAGGAATCTCAGTCGCGGAGCGACTGAGCTACGTAGGCGAGTCGCTCCCGCGACTCGCATTCATCCGCCACCCGCGAACAATTCCCAATGCCCCGCATCTATCTCGACAACGCTGCGACCAGTTGGCCGAAGCCAGAGCGCGTGCTGGCGGCGATCAATCGCTATCACAGCGAGCTGGGAGTCGCCGCCGGTCGCGGCGCGACGCGAGTCGGCAGTGAAGTCGATGCGGTGATCGCTCGCTGCCGTCGCCGCGCGGCGGAATTGTTCGGTGCCGAATCTCCGGAACTAATCGTCTTCACGTTCAATGGCACCGACAGCCTGAACCTCGCGCTGCATGGCGTGTTGCGGTCTGGAGATCACGTCGTCGCGTCGACACTGGAGCACAACTCCGTGTTGCGGCCACTGCGCGAGCTGCAACGCCGCATCGGCATCGCAACGACGTTGATTCCGCCGGAATCGAACGGACGCGTCGAGCCGACTCGATTTCGAGACGCCTTGCGGCCGAACACGCGACTCGTTGCGTTACTGCACGCGTCGAATGTCACCGGCGTCGTTCAGCCGATTGAAGATGTTGGACAAATCGCGCGGCAAGCGGGTGTTTTGATGCTGGTCGACGCGGCGCAAACGGCGGGGCATTGGCCGATCAACGTGCAAGGTAGTCCGATTGATTTGCTTGCTTGTCCGGGTCACAAGGGCTTGTTGGGACCGCTCGGCACCGGACTGTTGTATGTTCGGCCGGGTCTCGAAGCGCACTTGGCGAGTTTTCGGCAAGGTGGCACCGGCTCGCACAGCGAAGACGACCGACAGCCCGAACGGCTGCCGGACAAATACGAATCTGGGAATCTCAACGCTCCCGGCTTGTTCGGACTGGAAGCCGCGCTCGCGTTGCTGCAAGAACGGCGCGTCACGGCCGTTCAACAGGACGAACAGCAACTGCGTCGCAGGTTGCTGGAGCAACTGGTCTACGTCCCGGGTGCGCGGACCTTCGCCGCTGACATCGCGGACGATCGGGCCGTGGGCCTGCTGAGTCTCGCGCTGGATGGGTTTGATCCACAAGAAGCGGCCGCGATTCTGGATCACGACTTCAACATTCAAACCCGCGCCGGTTTGCACTGTGCACCGGGAGCGCATCGCAGCTTGGGAACCTTCGATCGCGGTGGTACTCTGCGAGTCAGTTTTGGCGTGGCCAATCAAGCGGAGGACATTGACCGTTTGGTTGCCGCACTCCAGCAGATGACTGAATGACTCCAGGAGACGTTATACTCCGCGCGGCAGAAAATGAAACATCTCGATGCCTCCGCATACTAACCCGAAGCGTAAGCGAGGACGTCCGTTGCGTCTCTCGCTTACGCTTCGGGTTAGTTCGACTGTGACAGATCGGCGAACGGTCACAGTCGAATTAGTGTTGAGGTCGGCCGGGTGGAGGACTCATGCGCCTGCTCTCGATCGTGACCACTCGATGGCTTGGCATGCTGGCAGCCGTGCTGCTGGTGGGACATCGTCTGTTGATGCCGACGGTCACGGTTTCGGCGGACGATGACAAGACTCAGGCGCCGAACATTCAGTTCTTTGAGTCGAAGGTGCGGCCGATCCTGGTGCAGCGGTGTCACGGTTGCCATGGCGCGAAGAAGCAAGAGTCGGGCTTGCGGCTCGATTCGAAAGCCAGTCTGACCAAGGGAGGCGATGGCGGCGTGGTCGTCGTACCGGGCGAGCCGCAAACCAGCGAGCTGATCCGCGCCGTCCGACGCGACGGTGATTTGAAGATGCCTCCGGAACGGCCGCTGCCGGCCGGCGAAGTCGCTACGTTGGTCGAGTGGGTCCGGGGCGGAGCGTTCTGGCCGGAAGAGACTTCGGTACCGACAGCGATCGCGATCCGTGAGGTGGCAAAGTCGCATTGGGCCTTCCAGCCGATCGTCGAACAAACGATACCGAGGTTGGAGTCGGACAACTGGTCGCAAACGCGGACCGATCGATTCATCTTGTCCAAGCTGCGCGAGGCTGATTTGTCGCCTTCGCCGCGAGCGGACAAGCGGACGTTACTGCGGCGAGTCACTTGGGATTTGATCGGGCTTCCGCCCACGCCCGACGAGTTGACAGAGTTCGTGGCCGATCATCGGCCCGATGCGTTCGAGCGAGTCGTGGATCGATTGCTCGCGTCGCCACATGACGGAGATCGCTGGGGCCGGCATTGGCTGGATGTGGCTCGCTATGCCGACACGAAGGGCTATGTTTTTTTCGAGGAGAAAAAGTTCCAGTGGGCGTGGACGTACCGCGATTACGTGATTCGGGCGTTCAACGACGACTTTCCGTTCGACCGCTTCGTGATCGAGCAGTTGTCTGCCGATCAGCTTGATCTCGGCGAAGACAAGCGGCCGCTCACGGCGTTGGGGTTCTTGACGCTGGGCGGGCGGTTCATGAACAACCTGCACGACGTCTTGGATGACCGTATTGACGTCGTCAGCCGCGGCTTACTGGGACTGACCGTGACGTGTGGGCGCTGCCACGACCACAAGTTCGATCCGATTCCGCAGGTTGATTATTACTCGTTGTACGGCGTGTTTCGCAGTTCGATCGAACCGGCGCTACCTCCCGAATTCCTGCCGCCGCCGCAGACCGAGGACTACAGAAAGTTCTCGACCGAGATGCAGGCTCGGCTGAAGAAGCTGACCGACTTCGTCGAGGAGAAACACCGCAACTTGGTGACGTCGGCGCGAACGCGCGCGGCGGAGTATTTGTTCGCCGCGCAGGCTCAACTGGAAAAGCCGCCAACGGACGATTTCATGTTGCTGGCCGACACCAACGACATCAACCCGACGATGACTCTGCGTTGGCAAGTCACGCTCGAGGCCGCTCGTAAGAAACCGCATCCGGTCTGGATGGCTTGGAGCGCGTTTGCGGCGTTGCCCACTGATCAGTTTTCGGCGAAGGCTGGCGAGGTCATTGACCGCCTGAGGAAGTTGGGCACTCTTGCCCGACCCGATTCCAGACTGGCATCCATCGAGACGGACAAGAGTGTCCATCCGCCGTCGGTCAATCCGGTCGTCGTTTCCGCCATTTGCGAGCCACCGCCACAATCGCTGGGCGACGTCGCGCAGCGATACGGCGAGCTGTTCAAGCGGATCGACGCGAAATGGCAAGAGGCTTTGAAGCAAGCGAAGGAAGTGCAGCAGCCGCTGCCGACGGGACTCGGCGATCCCGACGAGGAAGAAATTCGTCGCGTGCTGTACGGCCCGGATGCTCCGCCGGATGTACCGTTGGCGATGGGTTGGGGATTTCTGTCGCTGTTCCCAGACCGGCCGACGCAAGGCGAATATCAAAAGCTCATCAAGGAAGTTGAGCAGTGGAGCATGACCGCCGCCGGTGCGCCGCCGCGCGCGATGGCGTTGGTTGACGATGCGACGCCGTTCGATCCGCGCGTTTTCTTGCGTGGCAATCCGAATCGGCTGGGACCATTCGTGCCGCGACAAGCGGTCGAAATCACGTCGTCCGAACGTCGGCCATTCGTTCGCGGCAGTGGACGGCTCGAACTCGCGCAGTCGATCGTGGACCGACGCAATCCGCTGACAGCCCGAGTGTTCGTCAATCGAGTTTGGCTGCATCATTTCGGCGTCGGCTTGGTACGGACTCCCAGCGATTTCGGCCTCCGCAGCGAACCGCCATCACATCCCGAATTGCTCGACGAATTGGCCGCGAGATTTGTTCGCTCCGGTTGGTCTGTGAAAGCGTTGCATCGCGAGATTCTGTTGTCGGCCGTGTACCAGCAAGCGAGCGAGATTGCGGATCGCGGATCGCGGATCGCGGATTCGGCCAATCCGAAATCCGCAATCCGAAATCCACAATTGGTCGATCCTGACAATCGTCTGCTGGGACGCATGAACCGACGGAGACTCGATTGGGAGACACTGCGGGACGCATTGCTGGCCTCGTCGGGAGAAATGAATCGACAAGTCGGTGGCGAGTCGATCAATGTACTCGACGGCTTTGTGGCGCGACGAACGATTTACGGATTCCTCGACCGACTGGACGTTCCGAACCTGCTGACGACATTTGATTTCCCGTCGCCGGCCGCGACGAACCCGCAACGCGACGCGACGACGGTGGCTCCACAAGCGCTCTATCTGATGAACGGCGATCTGACGTTTGAAGTCGCGTCGCGGCTGCTACGTCGAGCGGAGTTAACGTCGCAACCCGAGGCCGACGCGCGCGTGAGGCAGCTATTCCTGATCTGTTTCCAGCGGCAACCAACGGCTGACGAGATCGCGTCCGCGGTGGAGTTCTTGGGTGAATCGCCAACGGCCGAACGCTGGACCGCGCTGGCGCAGTCGATGTTGTTGGCGAATGAGTTCGCGTTTGTGGATTGAGGTGGAGCTCGTGCGATGTTCCAAGATTTCTTGAATTCAAGGTGTTCAATCCCACCTCTATCGCGGCGCGACTTGCTACGGCGATCCGGGACCGGGTTGGGGATGCTCGGACTCGCGAGTCTGTTGGTCGAGCAGGACGATGCGAACTCAAAAATGGCTTTCGCGGCGAACGATGGTTCGTCGAAAGAAGGCGGTGTTCCGTTGTCCCCGAAGCGGTCGCACTTCGGGGCGAAGGCCAAGCATGTCGTGCATCTGTTCATGAACGGCGGGCCTTCGCATATAGACACCTTTGACCCGAAGCCGAGATTGAGCGAACTGCACGGCAAGCCGCTGCCGGCGGGGAACCTGCGAACCGAG
This sequence comes from uncultured Planctomycetaceae bacterium, assembly GCA_964589725.1. Classification (GTDB taxonomy): domain Bacteria; phylum Planctomycetota; class Planctomycetia; order Planctomycetales; family Planctomycetaceae; genus CAYSHJ01. The sequence continues at coordinate 2,964 of CAZPUJ010000123.1, read as the reverse complement.
CGGAAGACCGGGCACGCCATGCGATCACCGTTCGAGTTTCGGCGGTACGGCAAGTCGGGGATCGAGGTCAGCGATCTGTTCTGGCAAACGGCCATGCATATCGACGACATCGCGGTGATTCGCTCGATGCAGGCCGAGGTGCCGAATCACGAGCCGTCGCTGATGCTGATGAACTGCGGCGATGGTCGGCTGCCGCGACCCAGTTTCGGATCGTGGGTCACGTACGGCTTGGGTTCCGAGAATCAGAACCTGCCAGGCTTCATCGTCATGTGTCCCGGCGGATACCCGATCGTCTCGACGCAGAACTGGCGATCGGCCTTTCTGCCGGGAGCCTTTCAAGGAACTTATCTCGACACGCAGCACACGCAGGTTGACAAGCTGCTCGCCAACATTCGCAATTCGCGATTGTCGCTCGACGAGCAGCGGCGGCAGTTGGACTTCGTGCGGAAGCTCAACGACGAACATTTGCGGAAACGTCCCGAAGATGCGGCACTCGAGGCTCGCATTCAGTCGTTCGAACTCGCGTTTCGCATGCAGACCGAAGCGGCGGACGTGTTCGACGTCTCGAAGGAGCCGGAAGCGATTCGGCGGATGTATGGCGAGGGGACTCACGGCCGGCAACTGCTGATCACTCGACGGTTGATCGAGCGCGGCGTTCGCTTCGTGCAGATTTGGAGCGGTGCCGGACAGCCGTGGGATAATCACGACAACCTGGAAGCTCAGCACAAAAAACTCGCCGGCGATTGGGACGGGCCGATCGCGGCGTTCCTGACGGACCTCAAGCAGCGCGGCCTGTTCGACGAAACGCTCATTCAATGGGGCGGTGAATTCGGCCGCACGCCGGTCGCCGAATTCCCGGCCCTGAACGGTCGCGATCACAACCATTACGGCTTCACCTGTTGGTTGGCTGGTGGCGGTGTGCAGGGGGGCCAAACGTACGGAGCAACCGATGAATTCGGTTTCCAGGCAGTCGAGAAGCCGGTGCTCGTGCATGATCTGCACGCCACGATGCTACACCTGCTGGGCTTCGACCACGAGCGACTGACGTACCGTTACGCCGGCCGGGATTTCCGGTTGACCGACGTACATGGCCGAGTGATCGACGAGTTGCTGGCTTAGTGACGAGCGGCGTCGCTGATTGCTTCGTTCTCGGTAAACAAGTCGGTCGAGGTCGTGGCGATTGCGGACCTTGATGCGAATCGGTTGCCGAAAGGGTTGGAGACCGCGGAAAACCTTCAGGGGAAGAAGCCGCGCGGCGAGAGTGATTTTCGGAAGCTGATTGATGACAAGTCGATCGACGCGCTCGTCATCGGGACGCCGGACCATTGGCATGCGATTCCGACGATTCTGGCCTGTCAGGCGGGGAAGGACGTGTATGTCGAAAAGCCGGACAGCCACAACATCGTCGAGGGGCTGCGGATGGTCGCGGCGATGCGGAAGCAAAAGCGGGTCGTGCAAATGGGGTCGCAGCATCGCTCGACCACGCGGATGCAGTCGGCCATTGAGTTTGTGAAAACAGGAAAACTCGGCCGCTGCGTGATGGCCAAGGCGTGGGAAAGCTCGAAGCAAGGAGCCTTGCCGGTGCGGCCCGATGGGACGCCGCCGGCTGGCGTCGATTACGACATGTGGCTCGGTGCCACGGGGAAGCGGCCGTTCAATCCCAATCGGTTTCATGGGAATTGGCGCTGGTTCTACGATTTCGGCACCGGCGACCTCGGCAACGACGGCGTGCATCGGTTGGATATGGCGGTCGCGGTGCTTGCGGCGGCGTGTGAGGTGCAGCAGGACGAACCACTCGGCCTGCCGACGTCGGTCTTCGCGAACGGCGGCAAGTGGTACTTCAACGACGCTCAAGAGTTCCCGGACACGATGCAGGTCAACTACGAGTTCAATTCTGGCAACGTCAAAGACGGCAAGCATCCGAAACTGCTGACCTACGAAATGCGCGTGTGGGCTCCGTACAACTACCTCGGCGAATCGGAAGGTTCGGCGCTGTTCGGAGATCAGGGATACATCGTGCTCGGCAACTCGCGCTGGATCGCCTACGGCCGCGGCGGCGAAGTGCTCGGCAAGGGTGAAGGGGACAGCCACGAGAAGCCGCACGTTCAGAACTTCATCGAGTGCATCAAGTCGCGAGCAAAGCCGTACTGCGATCTGGAAACGATTGGCCATCCAGCATCGGTGCTGTGTCACGCCGGCAACATTTCCGCGCGTCTCGGCCGCAAGCTGACGCTTGACGCCGCGACCGAGACATTCGTCGGTGATGCCGAAGCGAATGCGCTTCGCGGACGTGCTGAATGGCGGAAGCCGTGGGTGTTGCCGGAGGTGTAGAGTCGGCACGGCAGAAACACGCCGTGCCCTCCGTGTTGTCCGAGTCCCATAATTCGCGAATGACTTGCCCTGGTGATGAGCGTCTCCCAAGCGATTGGTCACGGAATCAAGTTGCATCGACCACCAAGGTCGCGCGATTTATCCGATGCCAGTTTGTCGCGGAGCGACATCCGATGGTAGCCGTGGGTTTCAACCCACGGATTCGGACGACGAACGAACGATTCGTCGCGGAGCGACGATTGAACGTGTGGTGTGGCAGCACACATGAAATGGGTCGTTCGCACGACGTAGTTTCAATCGTCGCTCCGCGACGAAATGATTTGGCGCGATTGCCGACCGTGGGTTGAAACCCACGGCTACCATCGGCGGTCGCTCCGCGACCAAGGCAAAGACCGAACATGCGGTCGGCAAAGACCGAACATGCGGTCGGCAAAGACCGAAGGTGCGGTCGATTGGGTGCGTTCCGTGATGTTTCACTGGCCCATGTCACTTTGAGGGCGGACCTTGGAGGCGCACCACATAGATGGTGGCGTTGGCGTTGCCGGTGATGAGGTGGCGGCCGTCGTCGGTGAAGGTGAGTTCGTGGACTCGGCCGGGGAAGGTCAGGCGTTTTTCGACGACTCCGCTGGCGAG
>CAZPUJ010000122.1:0-4522 GCA_964589725.1 uncultured Planctomycetaceae bacterium | reverse complement strand
CGAATGGAATAGGCAAGAAGTCATCGTCAAAGGCCGCCAAGTAAAAGTGATCTTGAACGGCGAGACGATCATCGACGCGGACATCGACAAGGCCAGCACGCCCAAGACGGTCGACGGCAACGATCACCCCGGTCTCAAACGGGACAAAGGCTTCATCGGCTTTCTCGGCCACGGCAGCCGCATCGAGTTCCGCAATATCCGAATCAAGGAGATTCCATGACTCACTTCATCCGACCAGCGTGGTGGCAGTCACTGACCTGGGTGGTTCTGGTGAGCGTCCTCGGCTGGGTGAGGAAAACACAATGACCAAGCCGACTCCCGAGCCACTTGATCGGAACAGGTTGGTGGAACTGGCGCAGGCCGTCATCGCGGCAGATCATTTTCCGGACCTCGCCACGATCGACGGCGATCAGCCCCGTTTGCGACCGATCTCGCCGGTGAAGACGGACGGATTCACGATCTACGTCGCTAACTTGCGGACGTATCACAAGACGACCGAGATCGCCGCGAATCCGAAAGTCGAGTTGTGTTACTGCGACGCGAAACACGATCAAGTCCGGATCACCGGTATCGCGGAAGTCGTCACCGAACGCGGCGTGCTCCAAGAAATCTGGGATGCCAATCCGCTGCTGCGGCAATACCTCGGCAGCTTGGACAACCCGATGCTGATCGTGTACTGCGTCCGCCCCAGTCAGGTCCGCTTCATGCGCGAGTGGGCCCTCGAATACCACGACGTGCCGCTGACGGAGCTGTAGAGCAAGCTTTCGCTTGCTCAAATCTTCCACGACTCATGTCTGGCATGCACAAGCTGAAGCAAGTGCTACAAAGGCGTCACTTGGCGTCCAACCGTTTGAGTCGAATCTTGCGATACGACGCCTCCGACGGCGGGCCGCCATGAATCTGGACGCCGATGATTCCCGTGCGAGCGACCTTCTGGTCTTCTTCCATGTAGTCGACGGTCTTGACACCGTTGAGCCACAACTGCACGCGAGGCCCCTCGCAGCGGACGACAAAATCGTTCCAGTCATTCGGCTTGAGCGCCTTGGCAACCGCGTCCGCGTCGCCATGTGCGAGAAACGTCTTCCGCCGCGATTCGTCGTACAGCGAGGCCCAGATCCAGCGACCTTGCATGTGTCCCATGTCGCACTGATAACCGATGACCTCGTGATGGTCCGGAATCCGCTGGGTGCGGAATTGCACTCCCGCGTTCGCTCCCTCGCCCACCAACTTGGCTTGTAACCGCAATTCGAAGTCGCCGAATTCCTGCTTTGTGCAAAGGAACTCGTTACGTGGAATCTTTTCCTTCATCGTCCCAGCGACGACCGCACCGTCCTCGATGCGGAAATGTTTGAGATTCCCTTCCCAGCCTTCGAGCGTCTTGCCATCGAATAGCGCAACGAAGCCTGCTTCCTTCTCGACGGTCGCCCGCTTGTCCTGGGCACGCGCCGCAACGACGCAACACAGAACTGCAACAATCGACAACATTTGCCCCCAGCAACTTGTTCGGAGGTTCATATAGATTACTCCTCAAAGACAATTCCTCACCAAGCGGCGAAGTCGAGAACGACTTTTTCCCGACCCACGCGACGTTCGACCAATCGGCACCAACACAATCATGTCACAACCTCGAGGGCCATCGTTCGCACTGTAGCCGCTCTGCGAAAAAATTCAGCCCAGTTGGTGGAATTGCCACCACGAGCTACTAAAATCCCTCCCCGCTTGGCCCCTATAGCTCAATTGGTAGAGCAAATGACTCTTAATCATTAGGTTGTAGGTTCGAGTCCTACTGGGGGCACTTCAGAAGGCCTTAATCAGTAATTGGTTACGGCTTTTTCTTTGGACTGAGCGCTGAAGAATCGTGTCCAGAAAATCCGGAATTCCGTGCGTCAAATTTGAAATTCCGTGCGTTGAACCGTGCGGCAACATTGAGGTTCGAACTGAGAATTCGGCTCATCCGACTAATGCGAACCGACAGTTGTGCATGGATAGGATTTTGAGTTTGAGGAAGTCGAGATCGCGATAGCCGAAGGCGCGTCGTTGGAGGAGTTTGAGTTTGTTGTTGGCGGCTTCGAGGCGGCCTGTGGAGATCGGGTGATCGTACCAGTTCAACAAGCCTCAACGGTGGCCCAAGAGCGTTTTGGCGGGCTGTTGCAGAATACGGATGCCGCTGGACTGACCGGGCTTTTTTGTGGATCGACGGCCGATGATGCAGGACAACTCCGTGCTGCTTTTGTCCTGCCATGCCTTCCAAAACCTCTTCCGCAGCGTGGAGTGAGACTCGGCATCGCGAACGAGAGCGCTCACGACTTGGATGAGCTCTCCTTGGACGGTGAGGACTTGGCAGCGCTCGCCGGCGCGGGCTTGGTGCCGCGGAGGCGATAGCTTTGGCCGGTGATTTTCAAGGATCACCAGTGTCGCGTCCGCTCCCAAAGAAGGACGTGATCGTAAAACGCACTCCGCGCGAAGGAAAGTGGTGGAGCTTCGCGTCGTAGACTTCTCAAGTCTACTTGAGATCACACGCTCATTGTCGAAACGACGGGTGGTTCACCGCAGTCGCAGCAGCGGACGTGCGTCACGATGGATCAGCGTCTCGACCGCGTCCGTGTTGAGTCGCGGCAGCGACGTGCCGGCCAGCATGTCGTTCAGCCGCCGCAGGCCGTCGATCGTGGAGTTCACCGTCGTGAAGGGGTAATCGCTGCCGAACAGGATTTTGTTCCACACGCCGTATTCCTGAACCAACATCAGGCTGTGATAAAACTGGAACGGTCGGTAGTGCAGCGCGCTGATGTCGCAGTACACGTGCGGATGCTTGCGAGCCACAACGACCGCCTCGCCTTCATACGGGTGGCCGAGATGAGCCATCACGATGCGGACTTCCGGGAAACGCGTCGCGACCGGATCGAGATGCCGCGGCAGCGTGCATTCCAGCGGAGCTTGAGCCACAAACGTCGTGCCGGTGTGCAGCAGCACGGGTAGCTCGTGCTTGGTCGCATACTGCCACAGCGGATCGAGCAGTGAGTCATCCGGCCGGAAGCCGGCGTACATCGGCATCAGCTTGATGCCACGGAGACCCAACTCTTGATGACCGAATCGCAACTCGTCCTGCCAACCGGGCTGAGTCGGATCGACAGACAAGTAGCCGATCAACGTGTCCGGGTGAGCGGCGACGTAGTCAGCGACGTAACGATCGTCGACCCACAGTCCGCTCAATTTCCCTTTGCCGCCGAAGACGATCGTGATCGTGTCATCCGTGGCGGCATTGCGGTAGTCGTCATAGCGGATTGTGAGATCGACTTCGGCGCCAGCTTTTGCGCGTTTGGCCTGCTGGCGAAAGTCATCACTGAAGTGTTCAGGAAAGGCCCAAGTGTGGCTATGAACGTCGATGATCATGACGCTGTCCTGCTCCCTCTCTCTTGGGGAGAGGGTCGGGGTGAGGGTATCGCCTTGTTTAATCTTTCTACTTGATCCAACGTTGTGTGGGAGTCGTTTGGGATCAGACACGCAATCGACGACTAACGATGACCGGCTCCCTCACCCTAGCCCTCTCCCAAAGGGAGAGGGGACCGGACATCACCACTTGAGCACGTGCTCGCGAACGATCGACCAATCGACATCGACGCCCAGGCCGGGGCGGTCGGTGATTGTGACGAGCGGGCCGCGGATCTCGAGGGGGTTCTTCACGACGCGGACTTCATGGTATTCTGGGCCGAGCATGTCTCCCGGAAACTGCTCGACGTTCATGTTCGGACAGGCGACGACCAAGTGAGCCATCGCGGCGGTACCGACGTCCCATTCGAGGTTCGAGCCGATGCTGCACGCGACGCCGTGTTGAGCGGCGAACTCGACGATCGCTTTCGATTTGCGGATGCCGCCGTTCTTGCCGGGATAGACGCTGATCAGGTCGCAGGCCTCGTTGCGGATCAACTCACGAGCATGTGACATGTCAAAGCAACAATCGTCGGCCATGACTGGCGGTTGGGTCTCGCGACGACAGCGAGCCAATCCGGCGAAATCGCCGTCGGGCGTCGGTTGCTCGTTGAGCGCGATGCGGCAATCGGACAATTCGTTGACACAGCGGATGGCGGTGTCGACGTCCCAGCCGCAGTTGGCGTCGATGGTCAACGCGAGGTCGGGGCCAATCGCCTCACGCACGGTGCGCACGCGCTGGATGTCGTCTTCGGCTTTGCCGCCGACTTTGACTTTGATCGTCGTGAAGCCCTCGGCAACGAGTTCGAGTGCCCGCGCGCGAGCACGCTCCGACGAGTATGCTCCCATTGAGAAGCGGCAACGCACGGTCAAGGGCCGCACCGCGCCGCCGAGCAATTCGTAAACCGGCTTGTTCGCCGCCTTGCCGGCGATGTCCCAGCAGGCCATTTCGATCGCCGACTTCGCGAACCAGTTGTGTCTCGCGGTTTTGTCCATGCGGCGATCGACGTCCTCGATGTTTGTTGGGTCCGCACCGATCACGGCTGGAATCAGCACATTCTCAAGAATCGCCTGTGCGCCCCAGACCGTCTCGCCA
>CAZPUJ010000121.1:0-6919 GCA_964589725.1 uncultured Planctomycetaceae bacterium | reverse complement strand
ACCGAGATGAGGGTTCCGGCGAGTTCCTTGTCGTCGCTTAGAATCGGCAGCTTCGCGCCCGTCGATTGTTGAACATACGACTGCAACCATTCGGCCGACCTGTTTGTCCACTCGTCGGAATTCTTGGGAATCACGATCGTGGACGCCGGCTGGCCGTCCTTGACCAGCGTGAGCTGCGGGCTGGACTCGCTTGCAGCAAGGCATGGTATTGCCGAAACAACTCCTAGACAAAAAACGACCTGTCGAAGTGCCAAAGCTGGGTGCTTCAACGGAAACGATAGGATTAGGATTGCGAACGACACGCTGAACGGAAAATGAATCCGCGAACAACATCCGTTGGTGGCCATGAGTTCTCCTTCGAGCTTTCGCAACGCCGTCGCTGAGGCGCGAGTGCGCTTGATTGCATTTCAGAAACTAGATTGATCGATTAAACGCAGACTATGTGAGAGTCGTCAGGCCGGGGATGGCCAGCGGCAACTGCTCGACCTTTGTATTCCAATCGATGTTTTCGGGAACGAGCTTTTATTGAGAGCTGATTGCCTGATCCCAGGTGACTCTCTGACCCGTATAGGCCGCCATACGCCCCATGATGACCATCAGCGTCGTATGCGCCATACGCGTGCCGTCATTGATGGGCTTTCCGGCACGGATCGACACGAACAACTCGTCATGTTCGACCTGGTGCGAGTTCTGCTTGGGGCCTTTGTAGCGCCATCGAGTTTCACCTCCAATCACGGGATTATGACCGATCGTGCAGGTGCCTTTGGATCCAATGATGTAATCCCGATTCGAGGTATGACATCCATCATGCGTGCGGCAGCCAAGGAATCCTCGAATTCCATTTGAGAATTCGAAAACGACGAATCCATTGTCAAACGTGTTGCCGTCGGAGGGAAAAACGCGGCTTCCCACGGCAACAGCAGCGGCCGGCAGTTCATCGTTGAGAAACCAAGCCATCTTGTCGACGGAGTGTCCGCCTGCCAGAACGAGAGTCAGGTCGCCGGATACTGTTTCATTGAGTCACCTTCCGTTTGCAGAACCCGCTTTGGCCACCGCCAGTTCGAGTGGTTAACTCCCCGCTCGGTCAGTCCGGTTGCAGTGATTTCGAGGCTGCGTCGGCCAGCCTATCGCTTGCCGCAATGAGGTCGCATTCAACGCGGCCGCGTAACCAGTTGCGCGACAGATGCACCGCAGGGCCGACGATAATTGAATAGTAAAGCTCTTTGGGAAACCTCGCGATTTCGCCTCGCACCACAAACGGCTCGATCTGTTCCCACACCGCCTGGGCGAAGTCCTTGCTCAGTATCCGGTACTGTTCGCTGATCTCACCAGAATCGTCGGCCATCCCCAGTCGTGTCAGATACAAAGCCCGCCGCGGCTCATCGACGATATAGTGCATATGTGTCGCGATAATCGCTCGAACCTTCCCAAGAGCGGTCGTTTCCTTCTCAATCGCCGCGAGCACTTTCTGGTGATAGGCCTGCATTCCATCCACGAACAATGTCATTGCAATTTCATCCTTACTGCGGAACAGATGGTAGATGCTCCCGTGGCTGGCTCTTGAAGCCGTTCGAATCTGCTCGATCGTCGTTGCTTCTGCACCGTTCGAGAGAAAGCACTCAAGTGCCGCATCAAGGATTTCACGGCGACGTTGCACGGTCGCTTGCCGCCTTGGGGCGTTCTTGAGTGAGGTTGTGGAGATCTCATTCATGGCTAGATTTATAATCTAGACAGATGGTCTAGCCAAGGATGCCCACATGATTTTTCACGGCTGGCTAATTCTTGAATCTACGGAACCTGTAGCTCTGGCCCTTGTGGCCCGAGTGATGAGACTTTTGGCTTCTTTTCCGACGAATTCAAATCAAACCGGCCACAAGGGCCGGGGCTACAGATTGCCCAAGACGACGAATTAGCCAGCCGTGCATGATTTTTCCAGACTTTTCCGGTGTTCGCTTCCGCAGGGGCCGCCTACGGAGTGCCGGTCTGAAGAGACGCTTTTCACCATGCGACTGGAGTCGGTCGGCCGGTTCAAATACGTTGAGCAAGGGAGGCGAGAGTCGCCAATGCCTACCTCGATGTGCGCAGTCAGGCCGACTTGACGATGAAGCTCAATGTTGCCTCGGCCCCCACGGCCTCTCGTCCTTATGTAACGCCCGCCGTCGTGCCGTAATCTCAGTCGTTTCTTCGGAATCCCATCAAACCACCGTTTTTCGCTCATGAACCGCACGCACGGTTCCTGCAAGGTACGTCGTTCATGGTCCACAAAATTGGTCCCCTCTCCCTCGATGCGGGGGAGCGGGCGCAAGGTTGCGGGCGAAGCCCGCGTTACGCGAACGGCAGGAGAAATCGTACCCGTAGCCGAACTCGTGAGAGTTCGGTCCGAAGTCTCTCGACCGCGACTACCCGTAATTTTTCTGTTGCCGTTCGCCTGATGGCAGGCGAACTCGTCACAGTCTTCGCGCGTCGGTCATTGCGGTCATTCGCCGGACTCGACTTTTACTTGCCTCGCCGCCGCCTCACCGAATTCTGTGTCGGGGAAGCGGCTCGCAATGTCTTGGAGCAGTCGGCGAGCGTCGTCTTTCTGGCCGAGGCGTCGAAGTGATTCGGCGGCTTCGAGGCCGGCGCGGGCGGCGAGTCGCGGGTCGGGGGCGTCCATCAGCGGCAGCCACAGCCAGGCGGTCACGGCTCGTTCATGTTCGCGACGCAAGGCCCAGCCGCGGCCGAGCAAGTACGACGGGCCGGCTCGCAGAGACGACGGCATCTCGCGGACGCGAGCGTCCCAGCGTTGCAGTTCCAGGTCACTCACGTCGAGCGCTCGCAGCTTGATCCGCCACGATTGAGCTTGCGCGAGCAGACGAACTCGCTCGTTGCGGCCACGCTGCAACGCGGCAAGTTCTTGCTGAGCCGACTCGCCGAGTTGTCCATCGTCCAGCAGCAAGCTCGCACCGAGTAAGCGGGCGACGTCGATCTCGCTCGTCAGCCAACCGCGCGCGGCGGATTTGGTCGCTCCGTCCGTTTGCTCAGGTGCCCACACCAACGGGATCAACCCGAAGTGCCGAGTCGTCGGGTCGCTCTCGACGACCATCAAGAACCGCGTGCCGGCCGTCGCTCGGTCTCCTTTCCGCAGCGCGCATTTCACCAAGAGTGCCAGAATCTCACGCCGCACCCACGCGCGCTTTTCGGCGACGAGCGCCTCCTGCAACGCCCGCGCGGCGTCCTCGATTTTTCGATCGGCCAGCAGCTTGCGGCCTCGTTCGTGTGAGTCCAGCCATTCGGTGCGCACCTCGATGACCTGCTCCGCTGGATATTCCTTCCGCGGCACGCCCGACTTCAATTGCACCGTGATCTTCTCGCCCGTGTATTCGATGATCGAACAAGGCACAACCATGCGGCTGCTCTGATTGTCGAGTTGCAAGATGACTTGATCCTGTGCGGGAAGATCGGATGCGGCCAGAAGCGAGAGAGACAAAAGGCTGAAAACGAGTGCTCGCGGGAGGGGCGATTTGATTGAGTCGACGCCGGCTGATTGCAAATTGCAAATTGGGAATTGTAAATGGCAAATGGCAGGCACACACTCGCGCGGCGGCTGTCCCCCAATTGGCAATTGGCGATTCGCAATTGGCAATTCGCAATTTTCGTTTGCCACGGAAATGACTCCTCCGACTCACAACGTTCTCCGGTCGCCACGAATCGAGCAATCGCCGCCGTGTCCCAGCCGATGACCGTACGACGCGAACGCTCTGGCCGGTTGACAGTTTACTCTCGACGGAGTTTTGGACAACATGGCGGACATGAACCGGGCATCGAACAAGAGCCAACAAGGAAAACGAAGGATGGTCGAGAGTTCTGCGGCGCGTCTCGTGTCTCAGACGCTCGGTCGCCGCGAGTTCGTCTTGTCAGGTCTCGTCGCGTGCGTCGGTTTGGGACACCTCGCGCGAGCTGTGGCGGACCCGAAGGATTCGACCAAGCTAGATAACTCGCCGCGCGATCACGTCACGCCGCAGACGCAGCAGGCGATCGACAAGGGCCTGTCGTGGTTGGCGGCGCGGCAGCATGCGGACGGGGCATTTGGATCGGGGAGCGGCTTCGGTCGCAACGTGGCGGTGACGGCGCTCGGCGGCATCGCATTGCTGGCGTCGGGCAGCACGCCCGGACGCGGGCCATACGGCGAGCAGGTGAACCGCGCGACTGAATTCATCGTCTCGGTCACCAAGCCAAACGGCTTCATTCATGTCAAGGAACAAGAATCGTACGGGCCGATGTACGGGCACGGCTTCGCGACACTGTACCTCGCCGAGGTCTACGGCATGAGTCAGCGCACCGATGTGCGCAGGAAGCTCGAACGGGCCGTCCGACTGATCGTGCAGACGCAGAACACCGAGGGGGGTTGGCGGTATCAGCCAGAGCCGAAAGAGGCGGACATCTCGGCGACCGTGTGTCAAATCATGGCCTTGCGAGCGGCTCGCAATGCCGGACTGCATGTGCCGAAAGAGACTGTCGATCGCTGCATCGACTACGTCAAGAAGTGCCAAAACTCGGACGGCGGCTTTCGGTATCAGTTGGTTCGCCGCGGTGAGAGTGCGTTTCCTCGATCAGCCGCCGGCATCGTGGCTCTGCACAGCGCGGGGCTGTACGAAGGCAAAGAGGTCGAGCGAGGTTTGGGCTACCTCTTGCGGTACAAGCCGCGCGGGACGATGGCTCGGCACGAAGGGCACTTTTTCTACGGACACTATTATGCCGCTCAAGCAATGTGGCGCGCGGGGGGCGAGCATTGGGATCAGTGGTATCCGGCAATTCGCGACACGCTGCTGCGAGACCAACTTCCCGACGGTGCTTGGACCGACTCGACCGTCTGCATCGAGTACGGCACGGCGATGGCGTTGGTCATTTTGCAGATGCCGAACAATTACTTGCCGATCTTTCAGCGATGATTGAGTGTCACAGCAAGCCGACGCGGAGGATGGCATTGCAAATTGCAAATTGCAAATTGCAAATCGATCATTGGAAGCATTGGCTTTCCTTAATTTGCAATTTGCAATTCGCACTTTGCATTTTGCAATTTGTCTTCGTCTGCACGCCGACCCTGCACGCGGACGATCTTCCGCGCGTGACGGTCTTTGACGCCGATGGCCGCACGTCTGCAGGTCTGTTGCGAGCGATCACTTCGGACTCGCTGAGCGTCGATGCGGACAGTGTTCGTTCATGGAAATGGGGCGACGTGGTGTCGGTTCAGTTTGAAGGTCACACGAACGCAAAAGATCGCACGCACGCCGTCGAGCCGCGTGGGGCGGCGCTGTGGTTGGCGAATGGAGATCGGTTGGTGGCCAAGGCCACGGCGATCGAGGATGAGCAACTCAAGGCCCATTGGATGCGGTTCGGCGATTGGCCGACGTTGAGTCTGCCATTGGAGAGCGTGCGCGGGTTGACGTTGTCGTTGCCGCGGGCTCACGAGCGGCGTGATGAGATTACCGCCTGGCTGATCGATCGGCGACAGGCGCGCGATGAACTACGATTGTTCAACGGAGACGTCATCGCCGGCGAATTGAAAGAGTGGAGCGACGGAAAGCTGACACTCACCGCGGGCGCGGAGAACGTGACCTTGTCGAGCGGCGATGTGCGCGAGATCGGCTTCAACAGCGAATTGCTCACGCTCCCGCCGACGACGGAGGTGTGCTGGCTGGTATCGCTCGTCGACGGTTCGCGCGTCACGCTGCGAGTCTCGCAAAGCCGGCTCGAAGGGACGGTCCTCAAGGCCACGCATGTCACCGGAGTTCACTGGGACTTGCCGCTGGAGGCAGTGTCCGAACTGCGCGTGTTGCGTGGGCGAGCGGTCTTTCTTTCGGATCTGACTCCAGTCGAGATGCGGCACACGCCGTTTTTGGCCAATGCTCGCGAGTGGCCGTTGCAGCGCGATCTCTGTGTCACTGGTCGTCCATTGCGGCTCGGTGGACGCGAGTTTCCAAAGGGCGTCGGCCTGCACAGTCGCTCGGTCGCGACGTATGAACTCGACGGCAAGTACCGGGGGTTTTACGCCGTCATCGGGCTGGATGACACGACGACACAAGCTGGCAACGTGACGTGCGCAGTCGAAGTCGACGGGCGACGCGTGTTCGAGGTCAAGTCATTGACTCGCACGCGCGGTCCGCAACGACTGCCGGAAATTGACCTCTCCGGTGCAAAGCGGATGACGCTGATCGTGGACTTCGGCGAACTGGGCGATGCGCAGGATCAGGTCGATTGGTGCGACGCAGTGTTGCTGCGATGAAATGGAGAACCCAAAAGCAACCGAGAGGATGACATCGTGCTTGTCGCGGCGGCGGGGTTACTCGATCCCCAAATTGCGTTCGATGCTGATGGCTTTGGGGGACAGCATCCACTTGCGGAGCGGGTCGTCGCTCGTCTCTTTCGATCGCGCGGCGCGAGCGGACTCGCCGAGGTCAGCCCATTCGTCATCGGTCGTCTCCGTGCCGTCACGATAACCACCGGAGCGAGGCTTCAGCGATTTCATCGACTCACGAGTCACCGTCTTCGTCGACTCGACAACGGCACATCCGATGAGACCAAACAGCAGCACGACGGCAACGAAAAGACGGCAGGCACGAGACAACATCCTTGTTTCTCCGCATTCACGCCCCCTCCCAGGTGAGCGGCTTGTCCCAATTTTGGACCTGTGCGTCCAGAGGAATTCGCTTGCCGTACCGCCTGCCGGGCGCACGACGCACTTTGCGCGCGAGCCGGGGTCAGGGAAAGCGCCGGTAAAAGCCGGAGGAGAGTAGCAGATGAAAGTTCTGCACGAACGAAGGAATAGCGAACCAGTTCGGCTTCGAGTCATGCGCCGACTCTCGCGAGAGGGTGGGTGAAGCGTTGACAGAAGAGCGTCCAGGCCAGCCATCGAGCTCCGCCCTGTTCCAATTCTTTG
>CAZPUJ010000120.1:0-5204 GCA_964589725.1 uncultured Planctomycetaceae bacterium | reverse complement strand
ACAACTTGGGCGGCAAGCGCGTTTGCTACTTCGACACCAGCGCGACGATTCATGCGTTGGACGCGCCATGCTACATCGTCGAGCCGTATCCGGTCGGGACGAAACTGATCGACAACGGCCTGCCGGTCTACACATTGAACTTCGAGAACGATGACGACGGCGAACGCGAACTGGGTAACGACAGCCGGTTGATCTTCACGGCCCCGGTCGACGGGACGTATCTCGCGCGAGTCACCGATATACGCGGCTTCGGCAGCGACAAGCATGTCTACTCGCTGACGATTCGCGAGCCTCGGCCCGACTTCAGTGCCAGCATCGCGGCCGGGCGGGACGCGACGATCGGACTCGGCAGCGGGCAGCTCGTGACGTTTCAGATTGATCGCGTCGACGGCTTTGATGGCGACGTGCGGTTCGAAGTCGCGGGCTTACCCGAAGGCTTTTCGATTTCAACTCCGGTCGTCGTGCAAGCCGGACACTGGCAAGCCAAGGGCGTGATCAACGTCGCGCTGGATGCGAAAGCTCCGCCGAAAGAGGCTTGGGCGCAGGTTAAGGTCAGCGCGATGGCGATGATTCACGGGCAGCCGGTCGTGAAGGAAGTCGGCAACCTCGGCGAGTTAAAGTTGGCCGATAAGCCGAAATTCCTTTTGACGCTCGCGCCCGATCAAACGCAACGCGTCGGAATTGCGGCGGCGAATGCGACAGCGGCGGCTGACGGCATTCCAGAGATCGTTATTGAACCGGGCACATCGGTGACAGCGATGCTCCGCATTGAGCGGTTCAACAACTTTCAAGACGAGCAGCGTTTCGATGTCGAGAATCTCCCGCATGGAGTCATCGTGGACAATCTGGGACTGAGCGGCGTGATGATTCGCCAGAGCGAGACAGAGCGGCAGATCTTCATCACAGCATCCAGTTGGGTTCCGGAAACGAGCCGGCTAATCTACGGCATCTCGCAGGCGGAAGGGAATCAAGCCTCGCGGCCGGTGCGGTTGATTGTGAAGCGTGCGGGCGCGGTGGCGCAGGCATCGCCATGATCGCGCAAAAACGTCGTAGGCCATCGCGTTTATACCGCTCACGGCCACGAATGTGGGGTAGCCGAATTCATGAGAATTCGGAGACTGGCCGTTAATTCAGCTCGAAGTCTCATGACTTCGGCGACGGCCAATTGTCTCATTCATGACCGCGAGCTGTATAAGGAGTCGCGTTGTGTCGCCGGACAATATTCGTCAGCGAGTCGTTTTTCAGGGCCGCGTGCAAGGAGTCGGCTTCCGGTACACGACGGCGTCGATCGCCCGACGGTATCCGGTCGTGGGGTTTGTCCGGAATCTGCCTGATGGCTCGGTCGAACTGATCGCCGAAGCGGATCACTTGGTGCTGGAACAGTTCCTGGCGGACGTCGCGTCGGAGTTTGCCGGGTACATTCGGATGCAGGACGTCAGCGAGGTGCCTCGCGACGAAGCATTCGGCGTGTTCGAGATTCGGCGTTGAAGACACGTTGATGCGGTCTCGTCGCGACGCCGGATGTTCGCGACCGCCCATCCTGGCCTCTTTCCACGGCACGGAGAGGGGAACCGATGGTTTGTCGTCACAACTTTCCTTCGCCGGACGTGTTCAGTAGAGTTCTCGCCAACGCGGACCGCCGAAACGACGTAAAGTCGCCGATTGTTTGTTGTTGCCGGCCGACATGTGTACCGAATCGGCCTGAAAGCTTCGAGTTTTTCCCTGTTCGCAGCGAGGAATGATGACGTCTCCATTGCTTTTCAACGCCGCCCTGTTGGCAGACGGTGCGGCCAAAGAAGTCGGTTCCGCCATTCCCTCATTCGAATGGGTTTTGACGAGCTTGGTGGTGGGCTTGCTGCTCGCCGGTCAAATTGTCTTCTTATACATGACGCGGACTGGCATCATCGCTCGGGCGACGACCAAGGAGTCTGTGCGTCAGCCGATGTTCCTGATGATGCTGGGATTGGCCGCGTTACTGTTAGTGGTCAACACGTTCCTGCCATTCTTTTCGCTGGGACAGGACATCAAGATGCTCAAGAGCTGCGGCTTGATGACGATCCTGTTTTCCGGTTTGTTGTTGGCGACGTGGACGGCCAGCACCAGCATCTCCAGTGAAATCGAAAGTCGTACGACGATGACGCTGCTGTCCAAGCCGATCAACCGGCGGCAGTTCATCGTGGGCAAATACTTCGGCATTGTGAATGCGACAATGATTTTAGTGATTCCTCTGGTGCTTCTGTTCTGCCTACTGCTGTTCTACAAGGTCGGTTACGACGCGCGTGAGTCGTCGAAGGAAGTCCCGACATTCTTCGAGGTGGGTGACGGTTTTCTGGCGTACCTGCCGAATTCTCAGCGATTCAAGGAAGTGATTCAGGTGCTCCCTGGAGTTTTGTTGATCGTCTTGGAAATCGCGGTGATGACGGCGGTGAGCGTGGCGATTTCGACGCGGACGCCGATGGTCGTCAATGTGGTATCGTGCTTGGCAATTTTCGTGGTCGGGCATCTGACGCCGGTGCTGGTGAAGTCGGGTGTGTTGAAGATCGAGTTCGTGTCGTTCATGTCGCGCCTGATTGCGACGGCGCTGCCGGGGCTGGAATGGTTCAACATGGAGGCCGCCGTGGCCACCGGTGACATGGTACCTCCGGTTTATCTGGCACACGCAGCCTTGTACGGCGCGGCGTACACGGCTGCCATGATTCTGTTGTCTTTCATCTTGTTCGAGGATCGCGACCTGGCGTAAATGGAGACTCGACGTTCCAGCGAACCGCCGAGGCGGTTTGTTCGAGCACCCGCTCGACGCGCGACGGATCTGCGCGGGCCGTACCAGCTCGTCTTTTGAAGGAGATCCATGATGGAGACTCCATTCCGTCGAGTGTTTCCGCCGCGAGATCTCTCGCGAGGCTTGGTTCGTTGGGCTTGGGTGTGGTCGCTGGTATCGGCCGTTGCGTTCTGTGGACTCCTGTTCGGCGGTTACTTGTTCCTGGATTTGCTGGTGAATCGCGGTGAAGTCGTCTTCACCAGCCCGTCGGACGTTGACGAGTACGAAAGACTGACTCGAGCCCTGCCGCGCGCGGAGCACCCCGCGGAGCACACGGAAGTCCAACCGTTTTTGGCGGGACGAAAACTCTTCGACCAAGGTGTGCGAGCGACCGCCTGGTCGGCGCGCTCCGAGCCGTGGGGCGGAGTCGTCGCCTGGCTGGTTCACAAGACTCCACCGCTGCGTTCGACGAGTTCGGCGTTGGCCACATTGATGTTCAGCACGGTCGCGTTGGGATTGCTCACGAGTTTGTCGGCGTCGCAAGTTCGTTCACTTTCCTTTCGGATCTCGCAGGAAGTGGCGACTCGATTACGGCAGTCGTTGCACCGGCAAACAATGCGGCTGGGGCCCAGCGACCTTGAAGACGACGCCGGCGAAGTCGCGTTTCTGATGTTCACCGGCGATGTCGAACGCCTGCGCGAGGGAATCCAGGCGTGGCTGGAACGCATGACGCGGCATCCTTTAATGCTAGCCGGACTGTTTTTCGTCGTGTTGACGACGCATTGGGTGCTGGCGTTGCAGTGCCTGGTACCACTGCTGGCCTGCTGGTACTTGTTGCGTCGCGAGCGGCAGCGGTTCGAGCAATCCCGGCGGCGTATGGAAGACCGCGTCGGCGGCGACTTGAAGTTGCTCGCCGAGGGACTGCGAAAAACGCGGCTGGTGCGCGGCCACGGCATGGAAAACTTCGAGCACTCACGCTTCCAAGTGCATCTTGATCGTTTTCTGAAAAAGATCGCCACGATGAAAGAGGACGAGCGGATTTCACGCTGGGTCTGTTGGATCGTGGTGTTGATCAGCTTGGCGATCGTCTCGCTCCTGATCGCGACCAAGACGCTGGCCGATCCGGCTGATGCGGCGCACTTGTCGGTGTCGGCCATGTTGATCCTAGTGGTCGCGTTCGGCACCGCGGTTCGACCACTCAATGAACTGTGGGAACTGCCGCACATCGCGAACACGGCGGGGATCGGCGCCGATCGAATTTTACGATACCTCAACAAGATTCCCGAGGTCGGCCAGGCGGTGGGAGCGAAGTTCTTACAACCGTTGTCGAAGACCATTCACTTTGAAATGGTCACGTACCGCCTGCCGAACAAGCGGCTGGTTTTGGATCGGGTGGACCTGCGTATTCCTGCCGGCAAGGTCACGGCGGTGACGTCGCTGGATCCGCTGGAACCCCTGGCGTTGACGTACCTCTTGCCACGATTCATCGAGCCGCAAGCGGGCCGCGTGCTGATCGACGGCGAAGACTTGGCGTTCGTCACCCTGGAATCGCTGCGCGCCGAAGCGGTCTTCGTCGGTGGCACGGACCCGTTCTTCACCGGCACCGTCGCCGAAAACATGAGTTGCGGCGATCCAAAGTTTTCGCTGCCACACTTCACCGAGGCGGCCAAAGAAGTTCACGCACACCACTTCATTTCCAAGTTGCCGCAAGGCTACGAGACCATGCTCGGCGAACATGGCGAGCAGTTGGATGCCGGACAAGGTTTTCGACTGGGCCTCGCGCGCGCGTTGCTCCGCAACCCGGCGCTAATGATCATCGAAGAACCCACCGAACGTCTGGACGACGACACGAAGTCATTGCTCGACGACACATACGCTCGCCTCGCCAGGAACCGCACGCTGATCTTCTTGCCCAGCCGTCTATCGACCGTTCGCAAAGCCGATCAAGTTGTGTTGCTGCACAAAGGCCGAGTTGAAGCGGTCGGACCGTATTCCAAATTGATTCAGTCGACACCGCTGATGCGGCACTGGGAATACGTCCGCTTCAACGAATTCAGCCGTGAGACCGAGGTGCCCGAGTGAGCAATTCATTGGAGGACAACGCTCTCTTCAGCCCTGTTGTCGAACGAGCCATGCGTTGGGCCGCGCGCAGCCACCGCAACCACCACCGCAAGGCGAGCGACTTGCCGTACCTCTCGCACCCGGCCAGCGTCGCGATGATCCTGCTGCGAGTCGGCTTGTCCGATGACGAAGTCTTGGCCGCCGCGCTGTTGCACGACGTCGTTGAAGACACCGACTGCTCGCTTGAAACGCTGGCCGGACACTTCTCGCCGAGAGTCGTCGAACTCGTGGCCGCTCTGACTGAACGCAAACGAGACACCGACGGCCGGAAGCGAAGTTGGACCGAGCGCAAAACCGAGCACATCGGACACATCGCCGCCGCGCC
>CAZPUJ010000119.1:0-3695 GCA_964589725.1 uncultured Planctomycetaceae bacterium | reverse complement strand
CGCCGCGCCTCTGTTCGACACGCGATTTGGTGCCAGCGACGGCGAGCAAGAGCGATCCATCGGCCAGTTCCTGCGGCACTTCGACGCGAACTCGTCGATCAACTCCTTTCCGCTGATCACGCTGGTCGATGACAGCAAGTTTGCAGCGCGAACGGTCAACAACTGGTTGTGGACGACGTTCACGCGCTCGAATCCCGCCGCCGACGTGACCGGTCTCGGCGCGTTCGTTCATCAAAAGCACTGGGGCTGCCGAGGCTCACTCATCATCGACGCCCGCAGCAAACCGCATCACGCGCCGCCGTTGATCGAAGCTCCGGAAGTCACGCGCCGAGTCGATGCATTGTTCGCCAACAACGGCCCGCTACACGGCCTGTGGTGAGTCACTCTTTCGCGGGCTTCCCTTGCTGCTTGATCAACAGAGATGCGGCTGCGTCTGTCGCTGCGGCTGCGTCTTTGATGCCGAGACCGGCGAGATTCGTGACCGCCATGACCGCGAGTCCTCGCTTGGGGGCGATCCAAAGAACTGAGAACCACATCGTGTTGCTGCCGTTGTGCATCAACACTGAGCCGTCCGCCTATTCGCGTTCGAGAACAATCCAACCCAGAGCATATGCCGATTTGTCGTCAATCGGCTGGGGTGCATGCAGACGTTGTAAGGACTCGGCCGTGAGCGACTTGCAGTCGCCGCGAGCACCTTGCAAATGCAGCGCGATGAACTTCGACCAATCACGCAGCGAACAATGCACCGTTCCCGCCGGGCCGAGGCCGCGCGGATTGTCGGCTCCTTTGCCCGGCTTCATCGCGATCCCGAACGCATTGTGCCCGCGCGGCTGATCGATCATGTCGGCCGAGCCTGGTGCTCCAAACCCAGCCGACTTCATTCCCAGCGGTTCGAAGAGCTGTTCGCGCATCAGGGTTTCCCAATCTTTGTCGGCCGCTCGTTCGGCCATCAGCCCGGCCAGCATGAAACCGGCATTCGAGTATTCCCATTTCGATCCCGGAGCATGTGCCGGGGCCGACTTGAGCCACCTGCCGCTCAGCAACATCTCGCGAGCGTCCCGGTTCCCGTCATGCCCAACCAGCTTCAGCCACAGCGGCAACGGAGGAATCGCCGACATGCTCGCCCGATGTGACAACAGTTGTACCAAAGTCACATCACGCCATTCGGCATGAATCTGCTCGGCCTGATCCGTGAAGACGTCGCCGACCTTCGAGTCCCACTTCAACTTCCCCTGCTCGACCAACCGAGCACACAACGTCGCCGTCATCGCCTTCGTACACGAACCGAGATGCCACACATCGTCCAACTCAACCTTCGCCTCGTCCCCTCGCGCCCGAATCCCCGCCGCCCCCAACTTCGTCAGCCGTTCCCCCTCAATCACCGCCACCGCCATCGCCGGAACCTTGTGCCTCTCCAGCAAGGGCACGAGCGACTCGGAAACATCCTGCGGTTGGTCGGCTGCGGTCAGTCTTGTGGAAAAGACCAGGATCGACGCGGCGAGAAGACTCAGCATGTGCCTGCTTCGCATGGGTTCGTCCGTTTGGATGATGGGCACTCTTGCCCGTCCTGTTTTCTGTCTTGTTGTTTTCGTTGAATGAGTGAACCGCAGGATGGCCAGGCGTGGCCATCCTCCTATTGGAAATCCCAGCCGGCTTGTTTCCACGCCGGATCGATCCAGCGGAACCATTGATCGCGAGGCACTCCAGCTTGCTGTGGATTGCGGCCGATGTATTGCACGATGCGGTGCAGGTGATCGACGTCGCGGATGATACGGTCGAAGCACTCCTGCTCCCACAGTTCGCCCGTTTGTCCGGTCGCGGCGTTGATGTGCCTGGCGGTCACTCCCTTCATGGCTCCGATCAAGTCTTCCAGTTCGTGGCCGTCGAACGGACGCAGGATTAGATGGCAATGATTGGGCATGATGACCCAGCAGTTGAGCTGATATTGGACGCCATGAAAGTGATGCAGGCGGTCCCGAAGGTCGTTGGCCCAACGCTGCTCTTTGAAGTAACACGCGCCGTGGCCTTCGTCGGACCAAGCTTCCGTGCGGCGAATGATCTCGCGAGCGTGCTCGTCCCAGTCCTATTCGGATCGAGGTTCGGGATGAGTGTGCTCCCAAAGGGTGCGCAGGTTCTTGATCTCGGTCAACTTCGCCTGCGGAAGCGAATCGGCGAGCCGGAACGTGACAAAATAGGTCGCTCCGTCCTGCCTCCAGTGAGGCAGATGCCGGTAGTACTTGCGAATCCGCTTGTCTGGATGCAAACCGACGAAGCCGGGCGGCTGAATTGGAGGATGGCCACTCTTGGCCGTCTGCGGTTCGTCGATCATTGGTTGCCTCCGAACGAACATCGGCCGGAGAGCCAAACTTCTAAATTTGCTTGTAGGATGGCCACTCCTGGCCGTCCAGCAGTCTATTTTCTTCGAGATGCTCCAAGGTAAAAGACAAAACCGCAAGACGGGCAAGAGTGCCCATCCTCCAAACAATCGGATCCATCGAGAGCGGACGGCTCTGCGATGACGCCGACTCTCCGGCGAGGATGTCCTGCCGGGATTTGAATGCCGAGTCGCCGAACTCTTCGCGTAGGGCCGGCTCCGGCCGACCGCGTTGATGAGACGCCAATCGAAGGTCAGAAGGAGCCGACTCTGCTCGACTTCAAGGGTGCTGCCCAGGCGGGACAATCACAAGTGCCGCGAACGCGAGGAAACCAATACCTGCAACGACGATTGGCAAAGTAAACACGGCCAAAGCAATAGCCTTGCTGCGGTGAATTGCGCCAGCAATTGCCGGCAAGACCAAAAGATCGAACAGCACGAACGGTAGAAAGTATCCTTCCTCGAACACGCACAGCATGAATATCCACGGAACGAACTGCCAAGCGATTGCAGCAAAGATAGCTACGGTAGGGCTGAAAGGTTTTCTGTCGGGACAGACAGGTTGCCCACTCGGATTCACATTCATGTCGCGTCCCGTCGTCGAAAAAACACTCACGCGACGATCTCCCGAATCGCCTTCCCGAACTCGATCTCCAACCGCTTGTGGCCCGGCACTTCGAGGGAGCGGGGGTTGAGGCCGAGTTGGGTGAGCACGGTGGCGTGGATGTCGGTGACGTAGTGGCGGTGTTCGGCGGCGTGGAAGCCGATTTCGTCGGTCGCGCCGTGAGCGAGGCCCCCTTTCAGGCCGCCGCCGGCCAGCCAGCAGGAGAATCCGTAGGGGTGATGATCGCGGCCTTTCGAGCCTTCTTCGCCGGGAGTGCGGCCGAATTCGGTGGCCCAGACGACGACGGTTTCGTCCAGCAGGCCGCGCTGCTTCAGGTCGCGCAGCAGCGCGGCGATCGGTTGATCGACCTGCGGGCTGAGCTTGCCGTGGTTCTCCTTCAGATTCGAGTGCGCGTCCCACGAGCCGGCCGCTCCGCCGTTGCCGTGATAGACCTGCACGAAGCGGACGCCGCGTTCGACCAGCCGCCGTGCGAGCAGACAGGACTCGCCGAACGGCTTCGTCGTCGCGTTGCCGAGTCCGTACAGTTCGTGAGTCGCCGGCGTCTCGCCGTTCAGTAGGAACGCCTCCGGAACCGACGTCTGCATGCGGAAGGCCAGCTCATAAGACTTGATGCGCGCACGCAAGGCCGCGTCTTCGGGATAGCGCGTGGCTGAATAACCGTTGAGTTCGCGCAGCAACTCGAACTCAGCGGCCTGC
>CAZPUJ010000118.1:0-9916 GCA_964589725.1 uncultured Planctomycetaceae bacterium | reverse complement strand
GCCATCGAGCAGGATGCTCAGTTCAACGACAGCTCGGCTGATTTCACAGAGGCGGGTGGCGGCATTGCGACGACACAGACGGCCTCCCTCACTGGCCTGGGCGGATTCGACGTCAGTGCGATCGGAGCGGGGCCGTCCGTGAAGGGGCCTGGTGGCGTGGGCATCAGCGTCGGTGAGGGCCGCAATGCCGGCAAAGGTGGAGCGGGCGAAGGCTTCGGCAGTCGCGGTACCGGTTCGCGGCAAGCGGCCCTCGGTGGCGGTGGCGGCACGCAGGATTCGGAACGAGCGGTGGCTGGCGCCATCAATTGGCTCGCGCGGCACCAGAATACCGACGGAAGCTGGAGCTGCAAGAATTACACCCGGCAATGCACAGACCCCAGTTGCACCGGTCACGAAGTCGCCGGCGACTATCCGATGGCTGCGACGGCATTCGGTTTGCTTCCCTTCTTCGCCGCCGGTCAAACGCATGAAACCAAAGGCCCGGTCCAAAGGACAATCCGCAACGGTTTGATGTGGATGATCAAGAATCAAGATCAGAAAACCGGGAAGCTCGGCACCGGCACGATGTACGAGCATGGCCTGGCAACGATCACGTTGTGCGAGGCGTATGGTCTGAGCAAAGACAACTCTCTCAAAATGCCGGCTCAGATGGCCGTCAAATTTATTGAAGACGCTCAGAACCCCAAGACGGGTGGTTGGCATTACGCGCCGCTCGGAGAAGGGGACACGTCGGTCGTCGGCTGGCAATTGATGGGACTCAAGAGCGCCGACATGGCCGGGCTGAAAGTGAGTTCAAAAACGCTCGACAAGGCCAAGGTCTGGCTAAAGAGCGTCTCCAAAGGAAAAGCAGGCGGCTTGTTCTCGTACATGCCCCCTTCAGGCTATACGCCGTGCATGACCGCCGTGGGTCTGCTCTGTAGCCAGTACAGCGGAATGAAGCGCACCGATCCGGCGATGGTCGAAGGCATGAACTATGTCATGTCCAACCTGCCGGCCTCGGCGAAGGACAGCTACTACTGGTATTACGCGACGCAGGTGATGCACAACTTGCCCGGTCCGGAATGGGACACTTGGAACCGTCACGCGCGACGTCTGTTGATTACCACGCAAGTGAAAGAAGGCTGCGCGGCGGGAAGCTGGGATCCGACCGGCGATTCACACTCGGTTGCCGGCGGCCGAGTCATGGTGACCAGCATTCGCGCGCTGACGTTGGAGGTTTATTACCGCTATCTGCCGCTGTACCAGCTCAACAAGAGCAAGTGACAAGGATTGCGACGATGCCGATGCGTCTTTCGCGACGGTTTGCTTGGGCCGTCTTGTTCGTATTCGGCGTCTTGGCCGGCAGTAGTCGGGCCGACGAGCCATTCCTGCGATTCGTACGTGGCTTGCACGAGATGGGACATGGCGAGCTGGCCGCGCATTATCTCAACATGGTCAAAGATCGACCTGACCTGCCCGAGGATTTAAAGACCACGTGGGATTTGGAGATGGCTCGCAGTTTACGCATCGCGGCCGAACGAACTCCCAACGTGGACGTGCAGCAGCAGCAAATCGTGCAGGCTCAGCAGTTCCTCGACAAATTCTTGAAGGAGCAGGCGAACCATGCCGAGGCCGCGTCGGCGCAACTCACATCGGGCGACATTTCGTTGTTGCGCGGTCAGTCCGCGTTGCGGATCGCCATGCGCGACAAAACGAAACGAGACACGTTGCTGCCGGAAGCCCGCAAGCTGCTGGAAGAAGCTCGCCCAAAGTACGAGAAAGCCGCCAGCATGTACAAGGCTCGCGTCGATCAAGTTCGCGCGGGGGATGGCGGCAAGAAAAAAACCACCGGCCGCGTGGCCGCTCTCGAACGCGAAGAACTTTTCGACGCCTGGTTCAATGCCAGGTTCAAGGTCGCGACCGTCGATTACGACATCGGCCTGACGTATCCCGGCACAAAGGATCTCAAACGGAAGGAAGCGCTCGCCAAAGCCGCCAAAGGTTTTGACGACATCTGGCAGGAGAACCGCAATCCCGGAAACCCCCACTTCCGAATTGGCGTTTATGCCCACATGTGGGAAGGCAAAGTCCGCGAAGAGTCGGAGGACTTCGTCACGGCGCTCGAAATCTACGAAGAGGTGATGTCGAATCAGCCCGAAAAGAACGACAAGCGCGAGGCACTCTGGTTCGCGATGTTTAACGAGGTCAACCGTTATCGCCTGATGCTGCTAGGACGCACCAAAGCCTACGAGCAACTGATCGGTGACGCCAGCCTCTGGCTCGCTCAACATGACCGGATCAAAAGATCGTCGGGCTACCAAGGCATCGCGCTGGAGCTGACCAAGGCGTTACTGGAATTCTCAAAGACCGCCAAGCCTGCGGACTTCGATCGATTGGAACGGTCCTTGAAGGAACGCGGTTTAACGACCACCGCACTCGACGCCGCCACGCTGAAGCAACGAGCAAGAACGCTCATCGCCGACTGCGCCGCAACACCCGGCGAATTCCAAAAGGACGCGATCCTGTTGAAACGCATGAGCTCTGGACAAGGAGAAGAGGCGCCGATCAGCACCTTTGACGAGGCGATCGCGATTGGCGATGCCGCCACCAAAGCCGCCGGTGAGGCAACCGCGGTTGCCGACGCGAAAGCCAACTGGCAAGAAGCGGAGAAAGCGTACACGAAAGCCATCGAGTTGAGTGCCGACGTGAAAGACAAGAACCGACTGCTCAATTGCCGCTTCGCGCTCGCGTGGGCACAGTACATGGTCGGCAAAGCGGCGGAGTCGTATGACACGGCGCTGAATCTGGCGAAGGAGAACCCGACCTTCACGAAGGCTCCCGCCGCCGCCGCGCTGGCGGTCAACGTGGCGCTGTATTTGTACGGCCAAACCCGTGACAACCCCGCGCTGGAGCGGATCAATGCCGCCACGGGGTTCCTGCTTCAGCAATTTCCGCAGCACGCCGAAGCCGACGACGCTCGCATCGCCAGCGGCAAATTGAAGCTCATCCAAGGCGATCTTGCCGGCGCGATCACGACGTTTGGCAGCGTCAATCCGGCGTCGGATCGGCATCCGATCGCGCTGCATCTCGCCGGTCAAACGTACTGGCAGTTGTACGTCATCGGCAAGCAAAAGACCGACGCCACCAAGGCCGCCGAAACCAAAACGAATCGCACCAAAGCGGTGGAACTGCTGCAACAGAGCCTCACCGCACAGCAAAAAATCCAGTCGGGACAAGCACTGTCACAGCAATTGCAGGACACGCAACTGCTGTTGGCCGAAGTGCATCTCGAAGGGGGGCAACCCGCCGAGGCCAGCACGCTGCTGGACCCGTTGGTGCTGCTCGTCAAAGACAGGCCGCCAATGGGGATCGACAAGTACACGCTGCGAGTCTTCGTCGCGGCCGTGCGGTCGTATGCCGCTTTGAACGAACTCGCGAAGGCTCGCGATGTCGGCACGCTGCTCCTCGCGGGAGGCGAAGACGTCCCGCCGATCAACGGAGTATTGGTCGAATTCTCTCGGCTGCTGCGTGGCGAATGGAAACAGAAAGCGGCCGTGGCCATCGCCGCCGAGCAGAACGCGGCGGAAGCGGAACAGCTCGACAAGGCGAAGATGGACGAAGCCGAAATCCGCAAAAGATACACGGAGTTCCTCACTCAGCTCGCCACCCGCAAGCAGTACGATCTTGCCGGACTGGTCTTCCTGGGCGAAAGCTGCGCCGAGGTCGGCTTGACCGACAACGCGCGCGAACAACTCGAAATCATCGTCGATCGGGCTGCCACCGACCCGGCCTTCAACAAGCAGGCGGCCAAGGCGTTGATCAATGTCCGCGCACAACTCATTGGATTGGACCGTGCGGAGGGAGAATTTGATGAGGCTCTGAAACAGGTCGATGCCTTGCTGAAGGACCAACCGAACGCCCTCGAACCGCTCATGGAAAAAGGACACCTGCTGCAAGCGCTGGCGGAGAAAGACCCCAAGCGCTACGACGAGACCATCAAATGGTGGACCAACATCCGTATGAAACTCCACGGCCAGACCGGCAAGAAGCCGCCGGCGTACTACGAAGTGATCTACAACTGCGCCGTGTGCCTGGTGGCTCAAAAGACCGCCGAGAAAAACACGCAGGCCGTCCAGCTTTTGAACAGCACGCTGGCTCTCAGTCCGAATCTTGACGGTCCCGATCGGGTCGAGAAATACAAGGCGCTGCTCAAGCAACTTCCCGCGAGCAAAGCCGTGCCGGCCACGACGAAATCCAAGACCACCGCGAAAAGCAAATGAGGTTCCCGGTCATGCCGCGCCACGACGTGAACCCCGCTCCCACGACACGCTCGTTCCCAAGCTCCGCTTGGGAATGCCTGTCTTCGAAGCTCCGCTTCCCGCAGCCGCGAAGCGGAGCTTCGGAGGAATCCGTTCCCAAGCGGAGCTTGGGAACGAGCGGTCGATTGCTGCTCTTCGGTTCCGTGCTGATCGCTTTGATCGTTGTCATCGCAGCCCCACTCCACGCGGCGAAGTTCAATAAAGTGCTCGACATCGGCAAGCCGGCTCCTGCGTGGAAGAATCTTGTCGGCGTCGATGCCAAACAGCACAGCCTGGACGAGCTGAAAGAAGCAAAGTTGGTCGTCCTCGTCTTTGCCTGCAATCACTGCCCCGTCGTGAAGGCTTACGAAAGTCGACTGATCCAGTTCGTCGATGACTACCACGACCAAGACATCGAGTTTGTGGCCATCAGCGTCAGCCAGCAAGAATCAGATCGCCTGGAACACATGAAGATTCGTGCGTCCGAACGCGGATACAACTTCCCGTACTTGTACGACCCCAGCCAAAAGATCGCGCGGGCCTACGGAGCCACCTGCACTCCGCACGTGTTTGTGCTCGACGGCCAACGCCGCATCGCGTACATGGGCAAGATCGACGACCATCAGGAGCCGACCAAAGTCACCACGCGCTATTTGCGAGACGCCGTCGACGCCCTGCTCGCCGGCAAAGCGCCAGAAGTGACCGAAACACGACAATTCGGTTGTGAAATCGAATACGAGTAAGGCGGGCCTGATCCACTCGACGAGAAGGAGCGAAACATGCGACTCTTCATGTTGTCCGTGGCCTTGTGCGTGAGCTGTTGCCTGGGTTGCGGTGACTCATCGACAAACCCTGGGAAGACTGGCTCGCGCACGATTCGTACGAACGGTCACTCGGACGAGGTTCCCGGTCCGCAGTCGGAGCCTGATCTGACGACAAGTTCCAAGAGCGAAGCGGATAAGCCCGACGCGACAACGTCCGATGAAGTTACGGTTCAGGTGGCCGATCGGGCCGGCTTCGACGCGGTGATCGCGAAGCACAAAGGCCAAGTCGTGCTCGTCGATTATTGGGCAACCTGGTGCGCTCCCTGCCGAAAGAAGTTCCCGCACACGGTCGAACTGAGCCGCCAATACAAGTCGCAAGGATTGGCCGTGGTGTCGGTCGCGCTTGACGACGATGAGAATCAGGCCAAGGTCGAGCGATTCTTGGTCGAGCAACAAGCCACCTTTGTCAACTTGCGCAGCCACGGCGGGGCAAGTGATGAAGCGTTTGACGCGTTCGACATCCCCGACCGCGCTCTCCCGTGCCTGCGGCTTTTTGATCGCTCCGGCAAGTTGCAGAAAACATTCGCGATCGAACCCAACGCCGACAAGCAGTTCACGTTCGACGACGTCGACGCCGCGATCACTGAACTGCTCGCCAATTCGCCAGAAAACCTGTGATTGCGGCGGATTTGGGGCACTGCTACATTCTGTCGTAACTGTGAAATAGGATGGGCGCTCATGCCCGTCACTCCGCATTTGTTCGACGGGCACGAGTGCCCGAACGACACATTTTCGCAACACGGACGGTGAGACATGCGCACAGTGCTCGAACAGAAGATCCGCGACAAGAGTGCGGTCGTGGGCGTGATCGGCTTGGGGTATGTCGGTCTGCCGCTGCTGAATGCCTTCATCAAGGCGGGCTTCCGCACGATGGGCTATGACATCGACCAACGGAAGGTCGAGACGCTGCTGCAAGGCAAGAGCTACATCCAGCATATTCCATCGGAGATGATCGCGCAGTGGTTGACGTCGAAGCAATTCGAGCCGACGTGCGACATGAGCCGCCTCAAAGAAGCCGACTGCATCCTGATCTGCGTGCCGACGCCGCTCAACGAGAGCCGCGATCCCGACATGTCTTACATCGTGGGGACGACCGAGTCGATTCGCGCCGCGCTGCGACCGGGGCAGCTCGTGGTGCTCGAAAGCACGACGTATCCGACAACGACCCGCGACGTGGTCCTGCCGATTCTCAGCCGAACGGGCTTGAAGTCTGGCAGCGATTACTTTCTGGCGTTCAGTCCCGAACGCGAAGACCCTGGCAACCCGGACTTCTCGGCTCAGCGAATTCCGAAGGTCGTCGGCGGCCTCGATCCAATCAGCGGCAAGCTCGCCGAGCAACTTTATTCCCACGCGATCGTGAAGGTCATCCCCGTCAGCAGCGCCGAGATCGCCGAGGCCTGCAAGATTCTGGAGAACACCTATCGCTGCGTGAACATCGCACTAGTCAACGAACTGAAGGTGCTCTTCGACAAGATGGGCATTGACGTGTGGGAAGTCATCGACGCCGCGAAGACGAAGCCGTTCGGCTTCCAGGCATTTTATCCGGGCCCGGGCTTGGGCGGTCACTGCATCCCAATCGACCCGTTCTATCTGACCTGGCTGGCTCGCAAGCACGGCATGACCACGCGATTCATCGAACTCGCCGGCGAGATCAATACGCACATGCCCGAATACGTCATCACGCGGCTGATGGAATTCTTGAACGATCGAGGCCAGGCGTTGCGCGGAAGCAAGGTCGCGCTGCTCGGTATGGCGTACAAGAAGGATGTCGATGACCCGCGCGAAAGTCCGTCGTTCGTATTGATGGAACTGTTGCTGTCGCGCGGAGCCGTCGTAACCTACAACGACCCGCACGTTCCGTCGCTGCCGAAGATGCGGCATCACGACGTCCCCGACATGGACAGCTCGCCGCTGACGCCGGAATACCTCGCCGCTCAAGACTGCGTCCTGATCGCGACGGATCATTCAGCTTACGACTACGATTTCATTGTCAAGCACTCAAAGATGGTACTCGACACGCGCAATGCCACGAAGAACGTGAAAGCCGGGCGTGAGAAAATTCGCAAGGCTTGATTTTTTGGAGGATGGGCACTCTTGCCCGTCTCTAGAAATCGCTTGCGCAATCAGGCAAACGGACGTGCAAGAGTCCCCATCTTCCGGGTGCGATTCTCCATCCAGCCTCAATCTTCGACGTCGATCAAGTAAACGTCGTGCTCGCCCTCTCGTTCCGAAACGCAGACGAGCCGCCGGCCATCGGGATGCCAAGTGGGATAATCGTCGCGGTCCGGGTTGCGAGTCAGCCGTCGCGGAGTGGTGCCGTCCGCACGCATCACATAGACCTCCGCATTGCCATCGTGGTGGCTGGTGAACGCAATCCGTTTGCCGTCGGGCGAGAAGCGCGGGCGGAGGTCACGATACGGACTGTTGGTTAGCCGGCGCACGTTCGCGCCGTCGGCGTCCATAAAGTAGATCTCGAAATTGCCGTCGCGTGTGGAACTGAATGCAATCGACTTGCCGTCGGGCGAGTAACACGGCTCGGTGTTGACTCCGTCACCAGTCGTCAACGCCTTGCGGTCCTGCCCTTGAGCGTCGACCGTGTAGATGTGTTGCGGCCCATCGGCGAAGGAGAAGGCCACGCGCGAGCCGTCGGGGGCGACGGCTGGAGCACGCAGTCCGGAGAAGCCCGCGCCCGGCGGCACCACGGCTTCGGTTTCGGTGGTGATCGTGCGGATGACCACGCTCACGCTGAGAATCCCCGTCGTCTTCAGGAATGCGAAGACTCGGCCATCGGCGGAGACGGCTGGCTCGAATTCGGAGGTCGCCGCCTTGGGATGCAGCGGCTCGATCGCGCGCGTGGCCACGTTCAGACGTTGCAATCGCCATTGCTCGGGCTTTTCCAGATCGGCGTAGATGATCTCTCGATCGCCGTTGAAGAACACCGGGCTGAACTTGAGTACGCCATCAGTCGTCAGCCGCACCGGCTCAGCAGCGCTGAGTGGCCCGCCTGAAACGTTTAAGAGCGAGAGCAACACCGCGCACGCCAAAGCAGCGCTGATCTTTGGATTGCGACGACCGGAGTTGTCGCTTTTCAAAACACGCTCGTTGCGATCGCAATACCATTCCCAATAAATGTTGACGTTTTGAAAAGCGGTGACTCTGATCACCGCACTCCAAATGTCGCTGGATTGACGGTTAGAGCAGTCCATCGATCACTCGTCCTTCCGGCAACACGCGCAGCTCGGCACGGGTCTGAGCGTCGATGCCGGCCAACTCGCAGATGGTCGTGCCCACCATGAACGGCGTCACCGGGTCGCTCAAGGGATCCTCGCCCAGCCTGTCGCTGGTACCGAGAACGCGCCCCTCCGGCAGTCCCGCGCCGGCCCCCAACGAAAAATAACACCGCGTCCAATGGTCGCGCGACGCGCGATTGTTGATCTTCGGAGTGCGACCGAATTCGCCCATGCAGACCACCAGCGTGTTGTCGATCAGGCCGCGCTCGTGCAGGTCGTCCAGCAGTGCCGTGAAGCCGCGGTCGAACGTCGGGCAGTGCTGGTCTTGCAGTAGCTCGAAGTTGTAGATGTGAGTGTCCCAGCCAAACTCGAAGCCGGGAGTGATCGCTTCGGGATGCCGGCTGTAGTTGAGCTGCACGTAGGGCACACCCGCCTCGATCAGACGACGCGCCAGCAGGGCGCTCTGGCCGAACACTGTCCGGCCGTAGCGAGCCCGAACGGCCAGTGTCTCGCGCGTCAGATCGAAGGCCGCCCGCGCCGCTGGCTCCATGAGCAAGTCATATGCTTGCTGATAGGTCCGCTGCCATGATCGCAGTCCAGCCTGTTCCAAATCCCGCGGCACTTGGTCGAGCCGCGCCAGCAGTGTCTTGCGGTCGCTGATGCGAACAGGATTGAGGTCGCTCAAAATCTCCAAGGCCGGGATGCTGACCTCGCCGCGCTCGGAACAGCCGATCATGAAGGGGTCGTAGCGAGCACCTAACGTCCCGCCACCCACACCCTTGATCGGCGTCTGGCTGTCCATAAGCACGCCGCGAGCCAGCGAGACAAACGGCGGCAACTTTCCCGCCGGCCCTCGATCGCGAGCCACGATGGCACCAAAGTTGGGCTGGAGCGGCCCGGGGGCTTCTTCGTAGCCAGTCAGCGCCACTGTCCCGCCGGGCGGATGAGCCGCGTTGCTGGTGACATGCGTGCGGATCAGATTGAACCGATGACTCTGCTGAGCCAGCCGAGGCAGCAGCTCGGTGAAGTGCACGCCCGGCGTCCGCGTGGGAATGACGCCAAACGGTCCGCGATACTCGGCCGGCGCATCCGGTTTCGGGTCGCAGGTATCGAGATGACTCGGAGCGCCCCACAAGAAAACAAAGATGACGGACTTCGCCCGCGCCTTCTTCGGTTCTGCCAGCAGTCGCGCGCCGCCTAGCCCCATCGCCAGCGGAGCCGACGCCGCCACTCGCAGCAGCGAACGTCGGCTGACTCCCGCACAGGTCCGAACTGGATAGCTGCCGATGTCGAACATGTCTTTCCTCGCAAACGCAGCCTCACTTGGGATGCCGAGCGTGCTGACGGTGTTAGGTGAACGACACAATGCCCTTGCCGGCTAGGGAAGTCAACCGGTTGCGTGATGTCGCGCGATCGTGGTAAGTTTTTAGACCGTCGGCGAACTGGAGTTTCCCATGCAAAGCCAAGCCACGACCGTCGAACAGTATCTCGCTGAATTGCCAGACGATCGCCGCGCGGCCATCTCTGTGGTGCGAAAGGTGATCCTGAAGAACCTCGACAAGGACTACGAGGAAGGAATGCAGTA
>CAZPUJ010000117.1:0-31154 GCA_964589725.1 uncultured Planctomycetaceae bacterium | reverse complement strand
GCATTGGAAGTGATCCAGTGCATGGCCGAACGGCGACGCGGCGGCGAGACTGGTGTCGTCACGATGCAGGCTCTTCGCGGAGACGCCGTTTGGAAGGCGATGGATGTGGGCAACTGGGATGATGGCGGCTGGGATCCCAAGCTCTTCGAGGCGTGTTTGTCACGCAGCCAAACGTTGGCTCAGCCCGAATCGTTCAGTCATCGTTATCCGACCCCGGCTCAAATCCGCGAGTGGGTCAAAGAGCCGGTCGTCTACCGCTACGAATACGCCGACGGCGTGAAGGCGACGATGCTGATGATGAACGGCCTGATCGGCGACTTCACCTTCGCCGCACGACTGAAAGGCGAAGCGGAACCGCTCTCGACGTTGTTCCATCTCCCGCCGACCCCGAACGTGACCTACTCGGCGTCGTTGATGTCGAAGGCCGAAGAAACCTTCATGACCGGCAAGTCGCCGTATCCGATCGAGCGAACGCTGCTAACTACCGGCCTCGTCGAAGCCGGAGTCCGTTCGCTCGGCACGGGCCAGAAGCGACTCGAAACTCCGCACTTGGCGATTCGCTACGAAGCTCCGCGCGAATCGACGTTCGCCCGGTCGTAATCGGCAGGCCGCTCGCCGCTCACAAACAACGGAATAAGAACGACCATGAACCGATTCGGACATCTGTGCGGCATCACGCTGCTACTTGGCATCGTGAATTCAACGTGGGGACAAGACGCCAATGCCGATGATTCCACCGGCTCGGTCGTGCTGAAGGCAAGTGCCGTCTCGTCGCAGCCGGTGCATCCGGTGTTGATTCGCAATGAACACGGCCCGCTCACGCGAGTGATCGTGGATGTCGCGAAAGAAGTCGAAGGTCGAGCGACCTCCTTCGTCTTCCAGCTCGGCGGCACCGATGATCTCGGCGATCTCGAATCGCTCTCGCTGTTTTCGACAGGAGAAAAGGAAGAATTCTCGTCTGCGACGCCCATCGGTGAAGCAACCAAGCCGACAAAAGAAGTGACGTTTCGCGGCGAGCGTGTCCTCGCCGCCGGCAAGAACGTCTTCTGGCTATCGTGCCGCTTGAAGGGGTCGGCCAACGTGTCGCATCAGGTCGCTGCGACGTGTACCTCAATTGAAACGACGATTGGCAAGTTGACGCCGCGCGACGACTCGCCCAGCTTGCGACATCGCATCGGCGTCGCGCTGCGAAAGCACAAGGACGATGGCGTTCACACCTATCGCATCCCGGCGCTGGCAACGTCGGCGAAAGGGACGTTGCTCTGCGTGTACGACATGCGGCGGCGGATGGGCCGTGACTTGCAGGAAGACATCGACATCGGGCTCAGCCGCAGCACCGATGGCGGACAAAGCTGGGAGCCTGTTCGCGTCATCATGGATATGGGTGAGCTCGGTGGGCTGCCGCAGGAGCAAAACGGATGCAGCGATCCGGGCCTCATCGTCGATCGGCAGACGGGCGAGATGTTTTGTTTTGCCGTGTGGATGAACGGCAAGCCGGGCAAGCATCAGTGGAATGACGACGGCTCGGAACCGGGCTTCGAGATTGGCAAGAGCGCTCAGTTCATGATGGTCCGCTCGCAGGATGACGGCCTCACTTGGTCGAAGCCCGAGAACCTGACGCGCAAGCTCAAACAAGAGGCATGGTGGCTGCTCGCCCCTTCGCCGCAGCAAGGAATCAACCTGCCGGACGGCACGTTGGTGATGCCGGTGCAAGGTCGTGACGGCCGACCGGCGTTGGCCACATTCTCGACCATCATGATCAGTCGCGACCACGGGACGACTTGGACGGTGGGCAAGCCCGCCTTCAGCGGCGGCAACGAATGCCAGGCGGCCCAACTCGGAGACGGCTCGATCATGCTCAACATGCGCAACGACCACGAGCGGTTTCGCGCCGTGATTGTTACGAAGGACCTGGGGCAAACGTGGCATCCGCACGAAACCAACCGCAACACGCTCATCGAACCGAACTGCAACGGCAGCTTGCTGCGGGTCGACTACGAAGCGGCCGGCGTGAAGCGGCACGTTCTACTGTTCGCCAACCCGCATACGCAGAAGGGGCGCACGCATCACACGCTGCAAGTCAGCTTCGACGACGGCCAAACCTGGCCGAAGTCGCATCACGTACTGCTCGATGAAGGCCTCGGTGCTGGTTACCCAAGCTTGACTCGCGTTGACAATCAGCATGTCGGCATCGTTTACGAAGGAAGCCAGTCGCACTTGGTGTTCGAGAAGTTTGCGCTAGCTGAACTCTTGAAACGCTAGAGGCCATTTCAAAAGTAACCCGAAGCGTCAGCGAGGGTCGATTCCACGCGGGAGTTCCCGACTCCCTCGCTAACGCTTCGGTTTACTTTTCGGGTTTTGAAATCCCCTCTAGGATTTCACGATGGATGTGTCTTTCACCAACGCGCGCGCGAGCATCGTTTCGGCCCAACGAGCCGATTCGGATTGGGCGACGCTAACGATCGAACAGCGGATTCGCTCGATCGAGTTGGACGGCCAATGATGACAACAGTTCGGAGATGGTGATGACTCGAACGATCATTTGTCTGATTTTGCTTGCAGCCACGGCAGCGATTGCCGCTGAGGCGCAGACGGGTGAGATGTCGGTCAATCGCGTGCGGAGCAAACTTTTTCGGCATCAGTACACCATTTACGACCGCGAGTTTTGCGGATCTGAAGTGTGTGTGGACTTTGACAACGACGGCCGGCGCGAATTGCTGTATGTGTCGCGAACTCCTGGCAAGTTGCAACTGCTCAACGCGGCCGACGGCAGCGTTCGCTGGAGCCGCGAGCTGAAGGGTCAGCAACAACCCACCTCCGCGTTTGATCTCGATGGCGACGGCCGGTGGAAGGTGCTGTATACGGTCTCTGATCCGGGAGTGCTGCACCGCTTGAATCCGTTGACGTTGGAGAGCGTGTGGAGTTTTACGACCAACGACAACGCATCGAGTGCCGATGCCGTGTTGGTCGACATCGACGGCAAGCGGCTGTGGAAAGTGGAGGGGTTGTCGGAAGAGGACTCGCCGAACGTCGCGGATTTGGATGGCGACGGCTCGGTCGAGATCGTCGGCATGACAATTGGCGGCGAGGTCTACTGCCTGGACGCTAAGGGCCAATTCAGATGGCGGCGCGATCTGCGGTCGGAACTCGATGACGGCCAGCACATGTATATGACGCCGATCCTCTGCGACCTGAACGCTGGCCATGTGCGCGATGGTCGGTTTCTCACTGAGTTGTTGACGCTGCCGCCCGATTGCGAATTCCGCCGACTCCAGTTCGCCGCCGAGACACCGGCGGGCACTCAAGTCCGTGTCGATGTGCTCGATTCCAACGAGCGTCCGCTGTTCGAGTCAGTCAGCCCAGTTGTTGACGCACGGGATCTGCTGCGGATCGATGCGCCAGTGTCCGTACCGTTGTCGATCAAAGGAGAGATGCTCGCCAGGCCGAAACGTTCGTATCGGATCGACGCCGGCGCTGCGATCGCGGGTCCAGTCGTCTCGGTCGACCGCCGCCCGGATTTCCTTGTCGTTCGCGTCGGCGAGTTTCCTATTCTGCAATACAACTCGGCCCATGTTGAACCGCCTGCCGGAGTTGATGCCAGGTATGGCCGGAGTGCTTTCATTCATCCGTTGTGGACGCCAGCCGGTACGGTCGTGACCGATCAATTCCCTCCCGATCACCTCCATCAAAGCGGCATCTTCCTGGCGCACACGAAGACCGAGTTCGAAGGCCGCACGCCGAACTTCTGGGATTCGCTCGGCGGCACCGGGCGCGTCCGCTTCAAAGAGGTAAAGGGCATAGTGAGCGGGCCGGTCTTTGGCGAACTTCAAGTCGAACACGAGCACGTGGATCTGTCGGCTCCTGATGCGAAGGTGGCGCTCGTCGAAAGCTGGAGCGTGCGCGTCTGGAATGTCGGTGGTCGAGACGCTGGTTTTTGGATGTGCGATGTCTCCTCAACCTTAAACTGTGCCACACCCGATCCACTACGGCTGCTGAAGTATCACTACGGTGGAATGGCGCTTCGCGGTGCACGATCCTGGGATGCCGAACACGCACGCTTCCTCACCTCCGAGGGGAAGGATCGAGTCGCCGGAAACCACACGCGTCCGCGCTGGTGCGACCTCTTCGGTCCCGTCGGCGATCGGACGGCCGGAATTGCGTTTCTCACCCATCCGGCCAACTTCCGCGCACCCGAACCGCTCCGCATTCATCCGACCATGCCGTACATGGTCTACTCGCCGTCGCACCTCGGTGATTGGGAGATCACCCCCCGCACACCGCATGTCTCTCGATACCAGTTTGTCATTCACGATGGCAACCTGCCCGAAACAACAACCAGCCGACTCTGGCTAAACTTCGCCGAACCGCACGTTCCATCTGCAATTCAGTTCCAATAGAACGAAGCACGAATGAGCGCTCGCCGACGCTACTTCTGGCACCATTCCCTCGTCGGACTTGTCGTCCTGGCGACCAGCTTCTACGTCGGTCCACGATCGCGCTGAGGAACCTTTGCATGTCGCTCGGATTCAAGGAAGCAAGCATGTTTCGAATTGTTGTCATCGCGTGTTTGTTATCTGTTGTCGTCAGGGCCGATGCGGTCGAATTGACGACCGCGCGACCGCGGATCGGTTTCACGGAACTGCAAACGAATCTGCTCGGTGGACGACATGCGAATGTGCGGACGATGCGCGCGGTTGTTGTTCGATCGGACGGATCGGGACATCACCCGATTGCCGAGGAACTCGCGAATGAGCCGGATGCGTGGACTCAGTTTGCTGGTTGGTCGCCGGACGGGAAGCAGGCGATCGTCTCGCGCGGTTGGCAAGACTCGGAGAACGCTCGCTGGGAAGAGGAGCACAAGACGTTTCGTATGGAGCCGGGAAAGTGGTCGCTCGATACGAGCTTGGTTGATCCCGCGACTGGAAAGGTCTTGAATGTCACGGCCGTGGATCGTGTCAGCCATTACAACGGTGGATTGTTTTTTCTGCCGAAAGGTCGAGGGCTGGGCTTCACTCCGCTGATCAACGGCGTGTCGAAACCATTCGTCATGGACATGGATGGTCACAACAAACGCGATGTCTCCGGCAAGGACTCGGGATTCGCGTACGGCTACAGCTCGTCGCCGGACGGCAAGCTCATCAGTTATCACGAGAACTATCAGATCTACATCGCAAACGCCGACGGTTCTGAGAAGCGGCACATCAAAACGGGGCATCCGTTTGATTTCGCGCCGCGCTGGTCGCCCGACGGCGAATGGCTGCTGTTCGTCAGCGGCGAGCATTACGACTGCCATCCGCACATCGTCCGCCGCGACGGCGGCGAACTCAGGAAACTCGCCGATCGAGGCGGCTATCGCGGTGTCACGGAATTCCTCGACGTCTTCGACTTCCACGGCGGCAGCAGCGATGTTCCAGTTTGGTCGGCAGACGGCACATCGGTCTTCTACGCGGCGAAGATCGGCAACAATGTTGAGCTGTTCCAGATCACGCTGACCGGAGAAATCACACAGCTCACAAAGACACCTGACGGCACAACGCACTATCACCCGACGCCATCCGCCGACGGCCAGCAACTGCTCTTCGGATCGAAACGCAATGGCGTGAGGCAGATCGTGGTGATGAACCTCACCGACCGCAGCGAGAGGCAACTGACCGATCTCAAACTCGGTCACGGAGCGATGTGGCCGCATTGGCAACCGATGACAACGATTGAATTGCCGAGCGATTCAAAGCCTCAAGCCGTGCCGTCCAAGTCCCGATCGAATGCCGGTTGACCTTCGCAAGCAACTGTTCGTCGATGAGTACGTCGTCACCGAGACGCAGCGGGCCAACCGCTGGCCGGCAACCTTGAGGACACGTCGGTCGCCTTTTACATCAACTGGGATCAACGCAAGAGGCGGTGTTGAAGAAGGGCCTCAAAGGGATGCCGATGGGCTACGGCCAATCGTATTACTACAGCTTCATCAAGGAACCGCTCACGCTGGAATTCAGCAAGGAACCGTGATCGAGTTGTGTTCGTCTTCGTCGCCTTCATTCTTCTGCGGGTCGACTTACCGAACAAACCAGCGGATTGCGTGGTGCGAGACGTGGTCGGAGAACCTGAGCGTGTACGGATCGCAGCGGCGAAAGACCACGCGCCCGTCGCTGCGGACCATCAGCCAGCCAAAGTCCCAATTGCGGCTCGCGTACCGCATCGGCACGCTCGGCTGGACACGCACCAGCGGATGCGAACCGATCATGAACAACTTCTTCTCGGTGTAGTAATAGGCCGAACCCCCTTGCACAAAGACCTCGTGGTCCGGCGCGGTGTCTGGATTGTCGCAGAGATCCGCACACAGTTTTCCGACTCCGAGCTTGATCGCGCAACCGGACGAGAACGCATCGACCAGTTCGTCGAGCGATCCGGAGACAACCTCGCCGCCGGCTGAGTGACTCAGCACTTCTCGCCACGAATTTGTGACGCAGTAGCGAAACACGTCGAAGTCGTACACAAAATTCTGGCTGGGAGCATTCGTCCCCGCGTCCCAACAATCGAGCACATGGTATTGGGGCATGTTCCGCGGAGGCTGAACGGGAGCGGGGCCAAAGTTCGCTTCGACGGCACCACCATCCAAATGCAGTCGCGCAATCGCCTGAGTGCCGTCTTGGTTGTACAGGAAGAATGACATCGACGATCGGGGACCAAATCCGACTGGCAACTCGATCGGCTGTCGCAGACTCATGATTCCCGCGACCCATTGCTGATTGACGCGGTACGTGACTCCAAACTCGGCGACCTCGCGAATGCGCTCGTTGCTGGAGGAATCCACGTCGATGTGCTCGTTATGTCGAAACTCGGTGTAGATCCGCAGGTCGGCCGCGCGCCCGATGGCGTCCGCCAACTCCGCGGTGCTGCCGTTGACGATGATTCGGTTCGCATCCAATTCCAGAGCACATCGCCAAGTCGTCATTGGTTTTCTCTCAAGAGTGTCGCCAGACTGTCCATGGCCGATGTCATTTTCGTCAAATGTTGTTCGTCCTGGTGTCGCCGACGAGATCGGAACTGAACCTTCAATCATGCTGCTTCGTGATCGCGCACGTATGACTCGCCGGAACTCGGTATCTTGTCTTGTATAGTACTGTTCCTTGAAGAGTCCGCGTAATCCCTGAGGATCCAGACCATGAAACGACCGGATAAGCGAAAGCCGTCGGCACGGACACTCGCCTGCCCCTGGATGGTCGCGCTGCTGGTCACGGCCCTTTGCGGCTTGGCAAAATGCCACGCGGCGGAGGGGCAGACGGTTCCGATGCCCGGCAAAGACCGAGACGCGGGTGCCGTGTGCCTGGCCGTGCTGCGGCGCGACGGGTTCATCTCGCTGGATGCCGGTGAGGAGCCGGGAACGCTGCTGACCAAACCGTTCGTGCTTGGCGGGACGACGCTCCACGTCAACGCCGACGCCAAATCCGGCGAGGTTGCCGTCACGCTTCTGGGATGGCGGCGGCCAGACTTTTGCCGTCTCCGAACCCGTCACGGGAGACCAGCCTCGTGCGGTGCTTCGGTGGAAGTCCGGCAATTTGGACGGCGTCAAGGGAAAGACCGTGAGCCTGCGGTTCTCACTGCGAAACGCGCGTCTCTATTCGTTCTGGTCCGAATGAGGACTCACCATGGGAAGGGAATTCGACCAACTACTTGACGGCGTTCCCATCCTCCGGCTCATGCTGGTGACGTTCCCAACTTTTCGAGCGATGTCGTTTTTCCCGCAGGTCGGGAATACAGTCTGCTCCTGCGCAAAGCGACCGGGGTGGTGCCTCATAGTGGTGGTGTTCGGCTGATGTCGGACCAACCGGCCTACAAGATTCTCCGAGACAACATTGCTGCGTGCTTCAACGCGCCGCGTCCATTCCGGTGGCCACACGGTCGTAACCACGCTCGCCACAACGTGGGAGCGCGAGAATCAAGCGCTCATTCGCCACGTTATGGCGAACGTGGCGACATCGCCTCAACAGGAGCAACTCATGACCAAAACCAATCGTCGCCGGTTTCTAAAGACAGCCGCCGCGGCAAGGACCTTCCGTTCTCGAACGATTCCCAGAAGCTCGGAGACAACGCGGTCGTCGTCGAATCGTTCAAGAACATTCAGGAGAACCTCACCGGCGTCGGCATCAAGCTCGCCGAACACAATGGACCTACACCAGCCTTCGTGGATCGATGCAGCCTGACATCGGAAGTAGATTGGTCAATTCGTTGTCATCGCCGCCATCACAAATTACATCAGGATCCAAGGGTTGTTATCCCAATTTTCGCATGGTGAGATCATGATCAAGAGTTCCGGACTTCAATTGGCATGGCTGGTCTGCTTTGGGTTCGTCGGGGCAACGTCGTGTCTGCGCGCCGACGAGGCCGTGCCGATCCGCGCGTCGGTGGACGGGCAACCGCTGGCAGCGAACGTGGTCCGAGTGATCGACACTCTGCGGCTGATTGGTGCGCCGCTGGAACCGGAACTGGAAGCCGCACTGACGAAGGCCGCCAAGCAGCGCGACGCCAAGCGGTTGCAGGAATTGCTTGATCCCCGGATGTTGTTTGTCGTCTCGCTGAATCCGGAAGTCCGTGTCAAAGTCGGCCGCGGACTGGCGAGAGCCGTGTTGCAGCAAGGTGGCTTCACGCCCGTGCTGATCAAGGTGCTCAACGACAGCACCGTGTCCGATCCGCTGCGGATCGTCAGTCCGCAATCGGGGCCCGTCTATTCCGGCGCGGCACTGGACATCTTGAAGCGTCAGGCACAGACTGAATTGAACATCAATGAAAACACGAAGGGAGCGACCGACCGCTTTCTCCAGACGGAAATGCTGACCGCTCCACCGATGACCAAACCCCTCAGCGGGTTGGAAGTGGAATACGCCATCGGGCTGATTTACAGCAGCGAAGCGGGCAAGCGGGAGGCCACGATCGGTTTCGATGTCGGCGGCGGCAACCA
Source organism: uncultured Planctomycetaceae bacterium (assembly GCA_964589725.1). Taxonomy (GTDB): domain Bacteria; phylum Planctomycetota; class Planctomycetia; order Planctomycetales; family Planctomycetaceae; genus CAYSHJ01. The sequence continues at coordinate 22,201 of CAZPUJ010000117.1, read as the reverse complement.
GGACTTGGGTTTCCGCGGCGAAACGCCGGTGCTGTTTGATGTTCGTCCGGCCCGAGCCGTGCCCGTGTCCATTCATGATGCCGACGGCAGCTCGACGGTGGCATCGCTCACCATTCGGGATCGTCAGGACCGGGTCTATCCGCCGCAAGTCAAACGTCTCGCACCGGACTTTTTCTTCCAGCCGCAAATCTACCGAGCCGATGGAGACGTCGTCTTGTTGCCGCCGGGGCGTTATGTGATTGAGTCGAATCGCGGGCCGGAGTATCGCAACGTCCGTCAGGAAGTCACCGTTCCTGCCGACGGAAATGCGAAGATCGACATCGTCTTGAAACGCTGGGTCAACCCCATGCACTTCGGATACTACTGCGGGGATCACCACATTCATGGCGCTGGCTGTTCGCATTATGAGTCGCCGACGCAGGGTGTGACGCCGGAAGACATGTTTCTGCAGGTGAAGGGCGAAGGCTTGAATGTCGGCTGCGTACTGACGTGGGGACCGTGCTTCGAATTTCAGCGGCAGTTTTTCGCCCCGACCGCGACCATGATCAGCGAACCGAAAACGCTGCTCAAGTACGACCTGGAGATCAGCGGCTTCGGCTCGGCGGCGCTGGGGCATGTCTGTTTGCTGAATCTGCGGGATCAAACCTATCCGGGATCGGACGGAACGAAGACCAGGGGCTGGCCGACGTGGACTGTTCCGGTGCTCCGCTGGGCCAAGCAACAAGGGGGGATCACCGGCTACCCTCATTCCGCGTTGACGGTCGATCCTTCCTCCGCCGCAGCGTGGTTGTTGAGCCGGCATGATCGAGACAATGACCAGCGCCTCAATCGAGACGAAGCACAAGCCGCGCTCCTGCCGCAACCAATCCACAAGATCGATGAAGATCGGGACGGTTTCCTCACTGCAGCGGAATTGACGGCAGCGAGTGATCGCTGTGCCGACGATCTTCCCAACCTGAGTTTGCCGTCGATGAATGGTGGCGGAGCGATGGAAATTGTGGTCAGCACGCCGGAGGGAGTTTGCGATTTCATCAGCGCGATGGACACGGCTCGAATTCCCGAATGGAACACGTGGTATCACCTGATGAACTGCGGATTCCCCCTGAAACTCAGCGGCGAAACCGATTTCCCCTGCATGAGCAGTCGCCGCGTCGGCCAGGGTAGGGTCTACGTCCATCTGGGCGACATCGACCGGATCGACTTCGCGGACTGGTGCCGAGGGGTCGCTCAAGGCCGATCGTATGTGTCCGACGGTTTCGCGCACGCCGTTCAGTTTGAAGTCAACGGAGTCCGGCCGGGAGACGGTGAGGTCACATTGGGAAAACCGGAGCACATCGCCGTCCGTGCTGCCGTGGCGTTTGCTCCGGAGATCCCCAAGGCCGTGGCTTACGGCCAATTGTCCCCGCCTCAGGGACCGCGCCTGGCGGGCGACACCATCGAACTGCATGCTCCGCGAACCGAGGAAATGGTCATCGGAGGCGAACGAAAGGTGGAACTGGTGGTCAACGGCATGGCGGTGGGATCGAAAGTGGTTCCGGCCGATGGACGCATTCACGAGTTGACATTTCAGACAGAGATCAAGTCGAGCAGTTGGGTCGCGTTGCGGCAGTTTCCTCAGCTGCATACCAACCCGGTCAATGTTCTGGTGGCCGGACGGCCTATTCGCGCGTCACGACAGAGCGCGATGTGGTGCGCGGAAGGGGTCCGGTTGTTGTGGAAGAATCGCAGTCACCTGATCGCAAAGGGGGAACGGAACGAAGCCCAGCAAAGCTATGACCGGGCCATCGAGACGTATGAGAAAATCGCCCGGGAATGTCCCGCTGGCCGGCGTGACCGGAATTGAGCACGATCAAGTCGGTGAACCCGTCGGCGTTCAGATCGCTCGCACTCGATTCGTAGCCGCTGTGAAACGGCAGCTTCCAAATCCGCTCGGGATCGAAGCCTCCTTTGCCGCCCCAGAAAACTTGCAGCGGAACGGGGCCGACCGGAGCGCCTACTTTCGTTGCGAGGATCACTCGGTCGCGGCGATCGCGGAGTGTCTTGCCGACAATCTCTTCGGCGACGCCGCCGGGGCTTCCAAGATACCGAGCATATCCTTCGTAGACGTTGGCCGTATCGAAACGCACGGTCGTCATGCGATCGAGCTTGACGTTCTCGGCGACCTGGTTCTTGCCGTTCGACCAGAGGATCTCGAGACGAACCGGCTCGCCGCACCATTCCAGGCGGCTGGCGACTGCGGCTCACCCTTGCCGCGCGGCGTGGTCGTCCCAGCCAATCATCGTCTTCTCGTAGTCGCCCCGCCCGTCCGGACAGAATCTCACGACGACGACGCTGACTCCCCCTTCCACGAGCCGACGAGCCAGCAGACACTGCTGCCCCGAAGTATGCAAACCGTAACGCTGACGAACTCGTTCCGGCTCACGTGACACATCGAAGGCACGAGCCGCTCCCGATCCCGTCAGCAGGTCGAGCGCCTGTCCGCGAAACGCATCAGAGGCCCGCATCTGCTCGGCGAAGTCCAGGCTTGCCAATCCTTGCTGCCGGCGACCGCCCCGATGCAGTCCGCTGCTGATATCGACGTAGCGTGGTAATTCATGGCGGGCCGTGTCGGCGTCTCGTTTGGCTCCGGTCCTCTTCAAGCCCATCGCCAATCGCGGGTCGGTCGATTCGCCGATCTGCTCGCCCCCTTCGGCTTCTTCGGATCGTTTGCGACTGATGACCGATGCGAGATCGGGATAACGGGATTTCGAATTCTCAGTTTCGTCATCCCAACCGGTGAGCACATTGTGCGAACCGACCACATGATCCGACGAAGGTTGATGCAGCGAGCGAATCACATTGAACCGGTTGGTTAGATGAGCCAGTCGCGGCAGCACCTCGCAAAATTGAATGCCTGGAAGCGTTGTCTGAATGGCTCTCAGCTCTCCACGAAACTCGATCGGCGCTTCTGGTTTTGGATCAAAATCCATTTCAGCCGAGTGCTCATGTTGTGCTTCCTGGGATTCAAGTCTTCCGAAGTGGAAGCCAGGGCGACTGCACGAAGGGTAATCCGGCCTCGACCGTGCGGCGAGCAGCGAGGAAGCTCAACCCAGCACTCCCGGAATCGATTCGGAACCGAGCAGTGATTTCATGCCAGCAGCTCTCGCACGACCTTCGCCCGGGTCAGATCCGCGTCCGTCAGCGTTTCTTGGCGTCCCTCGTGATCGAACGCCAACCGCTGGTGGTCGAGACCGAGGGCGTGGAGGAGGGTGGCGTGGAGGTCGTGCATGGTGACGACCTGATCGATGGATTCGTAACCGAAGTCGTCGGTGCCGCCGTGAGCGTAGCCCTGCTTGATCCCGCCGCCGGCGAGCCACATCGAGAAACCGCGGCGGCTGTGGTCGCGGCCGTTCGCTCCTTGCGAGACCGGGGTACGGCCGAATTCGCCCATCCAGACAACCAGAGTCGAATCGAGCAGCCCGCGCATCTTGAGATCGCGCACCAGGGCGGCGCTCGGCTGGTCGATGCCAGCGGCGACGGTCTTGGTCGCGTTGGCGTTGTCGGCGTGAGTGTCCCACGGCTGGCTGCGCAGATAGACGCCGACGAATCGCACGCCTCGTTCGATGAGTCGTCGAGCCAACAGGCAACGCACGCCGTACGCCTGAGTCGCTGGCTGGTCGAGCCCGTACAGCTTGCGAGTCTCCTCGATCTCTTGTTTGAGATCGACCGCTCCGGGGACAGCCGCTTGCATCCGGGCGGCCGTCTCGAAGTCGCGCAGCCGGGCTTCGAGATCCGTGTTCTCCGGGAATCGAGCAGCGTGTTCTTGATTGAGTCGCGAGACGAGATTGAGTTGCCGCGCGCGGGCGGCGGCGGGGATGCGATCGGGCGTGCGCAGGTTGAGCACCGGGGCAGAGGCGTCACCGACACTGAAGGGCGTCCCCTGATGCTGTGCCGGGAGCCAGCCAGCGGACCAGTTGAGCGTGCCGTTGATCGGCAGACCACCGGGGTCAGGGAGGACAACGAACGCCGGCAGATCCTGATTGCCGGAGCCGAGGCCATAGGTGAGCCACGAACCGAAGCTCGGCCGGTCGGTGGCGAGAGGATGTCCGCTGTGAGCGATGCGGAGGGCGGTCTCGTGGCAGACCGATTCCGTCGTCATCGAGCGAACGAGCGTGATCTCGTCCGCGATTCCCGCGATGTGCGGAATGATCTCCGACAACCGCATCCCGCACTCACCATACGGCCAAAACTTGAACGGCGAGCCGAGCAGGTTCCCCGAGGCCGACGGCGACAGCGTCTCGACTTTGCCTTGCCCCGGATATGGCTTGCCACTGAGTCTCGTGAGTTCCGGCTTTTCGTCGAATAGGTCCATCTGGCTCGGACCTCCGTTTTGGAACAGGCAGATAATCCGCTCCGCCGTGGGCGTATGATGCGGACCGACTGCCGCGACGCGCTCCGCCCCGCGCGACTCCCGCGCCGTCAGCCACGACAGCGCGATCGACTCGAGAATGCCACTGGCGGTCTGTCCGAGAAACGCCCGGCGCTGGGCTCGCAAGATGTCGTTTAGAATTTGCATCACAATCACTTTGCTTAGGACTTTTTCTGAAATCAGCCGGTGCCCGCGAGCGTTAGGTGTGTGCTCGACAGCATCGTCAGTGGGAAGCCCACTCAGGTAGTTTATCATCCTCGCTGACGACTTCGATGACTTCGACAAGAACTGCGACGGCAAAGCCGCTGGCAAGTCTGTGGAAGGCGGAGGACCATCGTGATTCAGGTCTTCATCGACGAGTCCGAAGACGCCGACCACGTCCATTCGCAATCGGCCTTCGAGCCAGTCCGGCAAGTGCTCAAGGCCCTGCGAGAACATGATCGACAACTGGCCGAACGAATTGATGTGCATGTCCATCTTGGTCGTACCCAGGTTGATGAGAAACTTCACTGGCAATTCCACTCGAAGCTCGGGTTGATCACGAGAGGAAGCAAGTCACGGACAGTCCTGATCGGTAGCCACAATTGGACGAGAAACGCGCTCGACTGAGGCAACCTCGAAGCCAGCGTGATAATTGATTGCACAGAATCGGACGCAATTGTCGCTCAGACGCGCGAGCACATCGAAGCGTGCACGAGTCGTGCTTGCCGAGCCGAAGTCGATAAGCGAGTTCGTATGCTCGGTGAAATATCAATCCGATCCCGACTTAACAAAGGCGATCAATTCATTGCCCGACGATTCATTGCCGTAATCAATTGGGAACGGGGGATTGGGAGCCGAGACACTTGGGATTGGGCGCTGCAAGTTCCCAATCGTCCGTGGAAGCTGACCAAGCCACTGCTACAACAGGGAATCGACTGCCATGCGTGACAAGGCCGAATTGACGATGACGGCACAACGACTGGAAGGCTTGATTCACGTCGTCCGCGGACAGCGTGTGATGCTCGATGTGGATCTCGCCCGGTTGTACGAGGTCACCGTCGGTGCGCTGAATCAAGCGGTCAAGCGAAACTCCGCGAGGTTCCCCGATGACTTCGCGTTTCAGCTTGCTCCGCAAGAAGCGGCCAACTTGAAATCACAAATTGTGATTTCAAGTTGGGGCGGTCGGCGGTCGCCACCCTGGGTGTTTACCGAGCAAGGGATCGCCATGCTCAGCAGCGTCTTGAAGTCGGAAAAAGCGGCGATGGTCAACGTCGCCATTATGCGGGCGTTCGTCAATCTGCGCCGGCTACTGGCGACCCCCGGCGAGCTGGCTCAGCAGATTGCCAAGCTGGCCGAGACCGTGGATTTCCACGACGACCAAATCAAGTCCATCACCGAAGTGCTGAGGCAAATGATGGCCGAGCCGCCCAAGCCTCGCGAAATGGGCTTCCACACGGTCAGATCACGTTCCCCAAAATATGAGTAGATGCCTGCCAACAGCACGAGGATTTCTTGAAAGCGCTTCGGCGAGTGAGCAACCTTGGGTTCTTGGCCTCGGTCGCACAGCGCCGCGTTGCCCGACCGCACGCTCGATGGCAATCCAATTCGGACATGCCCGCAGCGGTTCATCCACAATGGCAGTTCCTAAGAAATCCATGTGGCGATCACTCCAGATATAAGAACGAGTTGCTGGCGAGCAACATCTGACAAAAATCAGCTAGCCCCCATTCAGCAGCTAGTTCCCCGGTGTATTGAGCCCGTTGTCCTGCGAGGAACTCGGCAGAGATCTGCTGCTCGGCGGCGGTCGGTGCGCGAGCGACCGCGAGCAACCATGCTCGCTGAATGAGGGCTACATCGGTCCCGTCCGTCTCGGTGCGCAGCCGTTTGGCGAATGCTTCCGCCGTGACGACCGCGAAATCGGAATTGAGCAGAGACAGCGATTGCAGCGGCACGGTCGACGAGGGTCGCGTCGTGCAAACGGTCGCGATCGCCGGGGCGTCGAAGACCTTGAGCATGCTCAGCGTCTGCGAGCGACGTTGCTGCAGATAAACCGAACGACGTCGCGCTCCCGCGTCCTGCGGGTTGACGACGACCTCTCCGACGGCAGACTGTCGCGTGGCGACGTACGGACCGAACGGAGTCGCGTCGAGCTGTCCCGAGATCGCAAGCATCGCGTCGCGAATCAGTTCCGCCTGAAGTCGGCGCACCGGGAACCGCCAGTAGAGCCGGTTGTCCGGGTCCACCTCCAACGCTTGAGGACGCGGGGCCGAGGACTGGCGATATGTCGTCGAGAGCAGAATCTGACGATGCACCGATTTCTGGTTCCAGCCCGATTGAATGAAGCCCGCAGCGAGTTCGTTGATCAGTTCGGGATGCGTTGGGGGCGAGCCGCTTTGTCCAAGGTTGTCGGTCGTCGCGACGATCCCGCGGCCGAAGTATTCGCGCCAGATGCGGTTCACATGAACTCGCGCGACGAGCGCCGCCGGACGTCCCTCCGAACGGAGCAACCAGTTCGCGAATCCGAGCCGACGGCCGGTCGTCGTTGAGTCACTCGGCAAGGCGTGTGGCTGATACTCATGTCCCGCGTCGGTCAGCATCGCCAGCGCTCCCGGCTCAACGCTCGGTCCACGCAGGTGGTACAGGCCGCGTGTCAGGAGTGGAACGGTCGGCGGCTTCGTCGTCTTGTCCGTCACCCACGCGATCGCCCGACCCGGCTCTTTCGTTCGCTGATCTTCCAGCTTCTTCCGCTGTTCGTCAGACGTCTTCCGCTGCGCTTCGATTTCCTTTCGCAACGCCGCCACATCGACCGACGTGCTCGGTGTCGCGAGGCTCCGTTCGATGCGGACGTTGTCCACGACGTAGCCACGATTCGAACTGTAGAAGAACGCAAACCCGCCGTTGGGAAGATCGGCCGCGGTGACATCGTGCGACTTCCCTTCCTGCAATCCGTCGACGACGTGCTCCAAGCGATATTTTTCGTTGCCGAGATTCGTCACGCGCACGCCGTAGTTGCGTCCGGGGACATAGCCTTGCAGACCGATCAGACCGTTCGGCTTGCTGTCGCTGCCGGGGTAGTCGGGATAGAGCTGAGTGGAAGTCGTCGGGTTGCCATCCACTAGAATGTTGCCGCCGGCGGTTGTCCCCGAGTCATCGAAATCGTGAGCCGCGATCGTGTAACCGATCCGCTCGGAAGGATTCGTTCCGACTTTGTTGTCGACCAAGTCGAACGTGGCCTGCACCCAGTCGCCGGTCTTCTCTGGAGTCCAGTCGATCGCCGTCGCCGTTGAGAGCCATGCTTCGGTCGGCCCCACGATCACCCGCAACGCACCGTCCACCACTTGAGCAGCGTTCGGACTCAGGCTCGTCAGCGACACCGTCCCGCCCGGCTTGTCATCTCCGGGAGCCGTGTTGCTCCAGCGCGTTCGCCAGCCGTCGTCCTCGAATTTGTCCTCGAACAACAACTCCGACGGTTCACGATGCGTCGCGAGCCACTCGTTCAAATCAGTGCGAATCCGAGCCAGCTCGCCTTTGATCCGTTGCTCGTTCTGTTCCCACGTCTCTTTCTCACCCGGCAGGTAGGCGTAGGCGATGCGATCTTTGGGGTTCACCCAGTCTTGCGGATTGAAGGCGGGAAAGAGGACCGCTTGCAGCCGGTAGTATTCCTGCTGAGTGATCGGCTCGAACTTGTGGTCATGACACCGCGCGCAGTGCGCGGTCAGCCCCAGCAACGACGACGCCGTCACCTGCACCGCCGCCTCAAGCGCCGCTCGGCGGTCGATCTCGAATGCCTCCGGCTCCTGCACGCCGATGTCGGTCCCGTCCTGCCCGTTCCGCAGGAAGTGCGTCGCCACCAACAGCTCGATCGCCTCGGTTGTCGTCGCTGTCCCCGGACGAAACCCGGACAGCTCTTCGCCCGCGAGTTGCTCGCGAAGGAACCGGTCGAACGGCTTGTCGGCATTGAGCGACTGGATGACGTAGTCGCGGTAGCGGTAGGCGAGCGGCCGGTCGGTGTCAGCGCTGAAGTAGCCGTTGGAGTCCGCATAGCCAGCGGCGTCGAGCCAATGCTTTCCCCACCGCTCACCGAATCCCGGCGACGCGAGGTAACAATCGACCATCCGCTCATAGGCACCCGGCGCAGCATCGGCCAGAAACGTCTCGACAGCCGCTGGCGTCGGCGGCAGCCCGGTCAAATCCAGACTAACGCGTCGCACGAGCGTCCGTTGATCCGCGTCCGGCCCAAGCCCCAATTCCTTCCGCTCCAATCGCGCCAGCACGAGCCGGTCCACCGCATTCCGCACGCGTCCTGTTTCACGCACCGCTGGCTCAGCCAGCCGCACCAACGGCAAGAAAGCCCAATGCCCCGTCCCACTCGCTTCCAACCCTGCGGCCCCTTCCAGAATCCACGTCCGCAACACACTCTTCTCGGCATCGCTCAACGCCCCCGCTGGCGGCATCTCTCCCGCCGCGACTCGCTGCCACAACAAACTCCGATCCAGCTTCCCGACAACCACCACCGCCCCACTTTCACCCCCGCGAGCAAGACCAGAAGGCGAACTCAGATCCAACCCCGCCTTCGCTTTATTGGGCCCGTGACACTTAACGCAATGGGCTTTGAGGAGGGATTGGACTGCGCGGGACAAGTCTGCGGCGTTGGCTGATATCACCCAGCGATCAGTTTCAAGCAATAGGAGGAGCAACAAACTCGCTATGGCCGCCAGACCGGACCTCCCCCGGTGGGATTTGCACAACATTCGAATACGCTCCTGTCTTCCTCGTCACTCCGACCATTTCATTGTGACGTCTTGGGGGACTTGCTTGCCATCGACGGTTTGCCCGCGCTGCATATTTTCTTTCAAGACATTGCCAAGTTTGGGAGCAGCCATGAGATGACGATTCCTAAAAGAGGTTCGTTGAGTTGCCCGAGCCAGGGCACCACAGTATCAAAAGATGAGGCCGAGGATGAATCGTAGCCACGCCTCGCTGGTGTCTTTGGCCGAGGAGAATCTCCGGATGTCTAACGTGTTTGGATTTGGCGCGAAGGGGGACGGCATCGCCGACGACACGGAGGCGCTGCAGCACACGCTCGACTCCGGCGACGGAGTGCTGCGGCTCAACAAGGGGACGTATCGCATCACGAAGCCGCTGGTGCTCGACCTGACGAAGACCGGCTTCGGGGCCGTGCGGGGCGAAAGCGGAACATCGCGGATCGTGATGGCTGGCGCGGGGCCGGCGATTCGCGTGATCGGCGATCATCAAGGAACCGCGTCGCCGAGCAGCGTGCAGACTCACACCTGGAACAAGGAGCGGTTTCCCACGATCAACGGCATCGAAATCGTTGGCGAGCATCCGGATGCCGTCGGCATTGAACTCCGCAAAACGATGAAGTCCGTGATCTCGCAGGTACTGATTCGACGCTGTCGAATCGGCGTGCATCTCGTGGAACGCAATCGCGATTTCGTGCTGGCCGACTCGCACTTGTACGACAACCACGAGATCGGCTTGTTCTTCGATCGCTGCAATCTGCACCAGATTATCGTGCATGGCTGCCACATCAGTTGGAACAAGCTCGCGGGGATCAAATCGCTGGGCGGGGACGTTCACAACCTGCAGATCGTCGGCAACGACATCGAATACAACAACGCGACGGCGGGGGCATCAAGCACGTCGCCAGCCAACTTGGCTCAGCATCCGGGCGGCTCCGAGATTTGGTTCGATGCCACCGACGGCGTCATCAGCGAGGTCACGATCAGCGGCAACACGATTCAAGCCACCGTGCAAGCCGGCGGCGCGAATATCCGCATCGTGGGAGCCGAAGTCGAACGGCCTCAGATTGCCGATGGCAGTGGCCGAACTCGTGAGAGTTCGGTCCGAAGTCTCACGACTTCGGCTACGCCCGACACCGCGCATCTCATCAACATCACCGGTAACGTGCTCGGCAGCCAGTGGCGAGCCGTCGAACTCCTCAACACCTCGCGAGTCACGATCACCGGCAACACGATCTACGACTCGGCTGACCTTTCGGTCTTTGCTACTCGCAGTGCCGGCATCGTCGTCAACGGCAACGCCTTTGTCTGGCGCGGCCTCGATTCCGAACCGCGAAAAGACGGACTCCGCTTTGAAGACTGCGACAACGTGCTGCTGAGCGGTCTCGCGACACAGCGTTTCTGTTCCGGATCAGCCGAACGAGGCGCGGCGGTGACGTTCGTCCGCTGCAGCGACTGCGGAGTCTCCGACTGCCAGATTCTCGACCCACTGCATCGCGGCCTGGAACTGGAAGACTGCGTCCGCTGCCGAGTCGCTAACAATACGATCGTCGATCGCCGCGAGTCACCGTTGATGAAGCACGCGATTCGAGTCCTCGGTCAAAGTCGAGACAACCTGATCACCGGCAACATCCTCGGCGGCGCGACCGAAAAGCTGCTCGATGCGAGCGGCGATCCGTCAGAGCTGCGCGACAATTTGTTGCTCCGTTGATCAGTCCGATGGGGGCGCGATGCGAATCACGTTGGCTTCTCCTGAGCCACTGCTATTGGCTCGATCGCAGTCACCGGGTCAATTCGACACCGCGAAGATCACGACGAACGCCGCGAAGTCGGTCAGCGCGCAAATGAAATACAGCATCAGCTTGAATCGAAAATTCATCAACGTCTGTCTTCTGTGGCCGTCTTCATCCGCGGCCGTGTCTGAATCCGTGCGGGGAATTCTGTTGGCCTCGCGAATTCAGACACGGCCACGGATGAATTCAGCGACAAGGTGCGCTGTCCTGTGAGTTAACTGATCGTGGTGCGACCCCCTGAGAACTGCATGTACTCGATGACCGCGCCATCCTCTTCGACGAAGACGACGCGCAGTCCTTCCAGAGGGTCGAACGGACCCAACAGGACCGTCGCTCCCTCGATCGCCGCTTCCAGGTCTTCGACCACATACGCCGTGTGGCAGCGATTTCGCACCGCGCCTTGGACCGGCGAATCGGGTTCGAAGCGCAGGAACTCGATGCGATACGGGTGAGTGTCGGGACGCGTCACCCAAACTCGGCTGGCCGGTACGAAGATCTCGCCAGGTTGTTGCTGGTCCGTGATCACGCCGGTGTGATGAAACGTCTTTCTCATGCAAGCTCTCGATTCGCCACGCGGATGCGCGCGGTCACAGCAGGACTACCTGGTTGGTGGCTGCGGATTGTTCGGCGGCCAGACAGGCGGCCACGGCGGCGCGGGATTCTTCCGGACGGATCACTTCCGGCGGACGACCCTCCGCCACGCAGCGTAGGAAATAGGCCCACTCCTCGCGTAACGCGCCGCTGCGTACGCCGTGGATCAGCGGCCAATAGGTCGTGTCCATGTAGCGCACATTCTCGTTGTTGACCACCAGAAGATTTGGCGTCGTGTCGTGGATCGAGATCGATCCGGCGGTGCCAACGATCTCCATGCGTTCGTCGATTTGCATGGGCGATCGCTCTGGCAGCGCCCAGTTGTTTTCATTGACGGCGATCGCGCCGCTGTCGAAACGGTACATCGTCATGCCGATGTCCGGATACTTGAGGTTCCGGACGCGCGTCGTCTGCGCGTAGGCCGAGACGATTTTCGCGCCGGTGAACCAGAGCATCAGATCGGTGTCGTGGACGCCGTCGCCGATGATCGGTCCGATCTTGTCCAGCACGCCGGCGGTGATCCAGGTCGGCAGATTGCGACGCGCGTAGATGGCGACGATCTTGCCGATGCGTCCCGCGTCGATCTCCTGTTTGGCGGCGACATAGCGCGGGTTGAAGCGGCACACGTGACCGACCATCAAACTGCCTCGCGAGTGGCGAGCCGCTTCGATGATCCGGTCGCAATCGGCGACGGTCGACGCCATCGGCTTTTCCAGGAAGACGTGCTTGCCTGCCTCCAACGCCGCAACGGTTGGCTCGACATGCTGGTTCCACATCGTCACAACGCTCACGACATCGATCTCTGGATCGGTCAGCATCTCGCGGTAGTCGGTCGACGCCTTCGGCACATTGAACGCCGCGCGGACCTCGGCCAACCGCGCGGGAGTCCGCGTGCATACGGCCGTCAGTTTGGCCTCGGGCAACCCGGCCAGCACTTCGCAGTGTTTCTCGCCGAACCAGCCCAGTCCGATGACTCCAACATTGATCTGCCGCATCGTCGTGGTTCCTGTTGTCAGTCCTTCGAGTTGCTGCCGCACCGTTCTACACCGCGACTTTCACAACGACCTTGCGCGCCGATTCGCCCTGCTTCGTATCGAAGACGGTCGAAATGCCCCCTTCCTTCACCAGGAACATGCGGCCGGCGGAAACGAACGGCGAGACGATGTGGTCGGTGTTCTTCGTCTTGTGCTTCCAGAGCAGATGCGTCTTCGTGACATCTCCCTGGCCGCCGCCGCGAACCGCGAAGTTGAATTGTTCGACGGCTGCGAATCTACCACCTCGAAATCAGATCGGTCAATAAGTAGGATTTATGCGCACTGGCACCAATCCGAAGAATGCGTTCCGTAACGGAGCGAGAATCCTGGACAAGGAAAATGCTTGACCTCTCGCAATCGCCATCGGAGGCGCGGTGGTCCACAGGGAGAGGAAACCCGATGATGCTCGAACTCGTTGCCATTTGTGTCTTGTGCGCGGGTGATTGGTCGCAGTTCCGTGGTTCGAACTCGGATGGACACGCCGTCGGTCCTGCAACGCCCGTTGAATGGTCTGACACGAAGAACGTCGCCTGGAAAACCAGCATTCCTGGTTTGGGCTGGTCTTCGGCGGCCATCGCGGAAGGTAAGGCCTTCCTGACGACCGCCGTGCCGCGCGAGCAAGGATTGTCGCTGCGCGTGATGGCGTTGGACGCCAAGACCGGCGAGCACCTCTACAAGTTCGCGAAGTGAAGGTCATGATGAATCGTCCTCGTCTTGGCATGAAGCGATTGACGTGCCTGGGAACACTACTGGCCGCAAGCCTGCTCGTGTCGTGCGACCGGCCGGTCCTCGCTGACGAACACGACGACTTCTTTGAAGCGAAGATTCGGCCGGCCTTGGTCGGCACCTGCTTTCGTTGTCACGGCGGTACGAAGACTTGCGGAGAATTGCGAATCGATTCACGCGAGACGCTGCTCAAGGGGGGCGAGTCTGGACCAGCGATCGTGCCGGGCCAGCCGGAGGAGAGCCTGCTGATCCGTGCGATCCAGCGACAGGAAGATGTCTCCGCGATGCCGCCGGAGAAAGAGCAAGCTCTGCGGCCCGCGCAGGTGGCAGACTTCGTCGCGTGGATCAAAGCGGGAGCTGTTTGGCCTGCGAAGACAGCGAAGTTTGAAGCGGCTAAGCATTGGGCATTCGAGCCGCTCTGTACGGTCACGCCGCCGAGCGTGCGAGACGGTGCGTGGGTGACGAGCGACGTCGATACGTATATTCGATCCAGGCAGGAAACTGCGGGAGTTGTTCCCGCTCCGCCCGCTGACAAACGCTCGCTGCTTCGGCGGATCACCTTCGACCTGACGGGGCTACCTCCCGCGCCGGATGAACTACAACAATTTCTGAATGACGATTCGCCCGATGCCTTTTCGAAAGTTGTTGATCGGTTATTGGCCTCGCCCCAATATGGCGAGCGGTGGGCTCGGCACTGGCTGGACGTCGTCCGCTACGCCGACGCGCGCGATCTGATTCAGTTGCCGATTGAGAGCGACTTCCGCGAAGCGTGGCGGTATCGCGATTGGGTGGTCGCCGCGTTCAATCGAGATCTGCCGTACGACGAATTCATCACGCGGCAATTGACCGGAGACCTGATGCAACCGGCCGACCCGACTCGGATCGATGCCGAAGCGCTCGTCGCGACCGGGATGCTGGCGATCGCTGATTTCGTTCCCGGCGATGTCGATAAACAGCAGATGATCGCCGATTACGTCAACGACGAAATCGATGTCGTCGGCCGAGCGTTTCTCGGACTCACGCTGGCGTGTGCTCGTTGCCACGATCACAAGTTCGATCCGATTTCCACCGAGGACTATTACGCGTTGGCGGGAATCTTTTTCAGCACGCGGGTCATTCCTGGTCCGGTGCCGGGCAACACGCCGCTGGTCCGCGTGCCGCTGCTGCCGGCCGCTGAGATTCAGGTGATCAACTCTCAGACGCAGCGCGACAAGCAGCGGCTGACGGAACTGTCGCAGTTCATTCAAGTCGCCGTCGATCAAGAGTATCTGTCGCATCTGGAACGGCAGTTGGTTGCCGCAACGCCGCGCGACTTGCCGGCGGCGGTCGAGTTCTTCCACGCGATGCGCGACGCGAATCCGCCAACGCTGGCGGAGTTCGCCGCTGCGCGGAAGCTCGACGCGTCCACGCTGGAACTCTGGGTGAAGTTCCTCAACCGCCAACCACCACTGACGGCATTGTTGCCACTGTTGGCTGAAATCGATCGTGCGGCCGGTGCGAAACTGGCGGAGGAAGTGGCGAACAAGCTGGCGCTGATCGCGGCGGAACGTCGTGAGCGAATCGCGCGCGACTCGGTGGCCCGCTCGCTCGCGACGACCGAGATCCTGCAATTCCGCGCTGACGATCGGCACATCGCAATCAACGCGGCTCGACAGGTCACGCTATGGCCCGATCGTGCCGCGATCGCCGACGATGCTACGCCACCTCCCAATTCGCACGGACCGATGCTGGTGACGGAAATGATTCACGGACATTCGCGCCCCGTGATTCGATTCGACGGCGAGGTGGTGTTGCAGTCACCGAGCACGGTTCCGCTCACCGGCGCGTTGTTCGCCGTCTTTCGGCCCGACCCGGCTGTCGCTGCCGGAACACGGATCATCGGTTGGGAAGACTCGGCGGTGGGACAACATGGTCTTGGTTTGATGCCCAACGCGGCAGGCGGTCTCCATGCGATCTTGCGTCGAGCGGGAGCCAGTGGCGACATCGTCGCACCGGCTCCGACAAGTTCCGACTTCCAATTGATCAGCCTTACTTGGGGCTCCGGCGGAGTCGCTCTGTTCCGCAACGGCGAGGCGATCGGCACGAACAAGTCGATCGAATCAGTGTCGTCCGATCCAGCGATCGCGGCCCTGCGGATCGGAGGACCCGGTTCGGGAACCGGTCAACGCTTTCGCGGCGACCTGTGCGAGTTGCGAGTTTACGGCAGCCCTCTCGACGAAGTGGCCCGCGTGCGAGTCGAGGCCGAACTGCGGACTCGTTGGCTCGCGCCTCGTAGCCAATCTCGCCAGAGATTGGGCAAAGGTTGTGACGCGACCCCAATCTCTGGCGAGATTGGCTCCAGCGAGTCCCTGTCTTTTCTGTATGACGAGCTGCTGTCACCGCGCAGCCCTTATTGGATTGCGGCGGCCGACCGGACCAACACACTCCCGCACGACGTGCGCGAACGGCTCGCGGGGCAGCGCGACGAATTGGAGTTGCTCAAGAAGAAACCGGCCGTCGTGATTCCACAGGCGGTCGTCGTGCAAGACGGCGGCCCGCTCGGAACCAAGCACGAGGGTTTCCACGACGCCCCGGTTTATCTTCGCGGCAATCCCGCGACTCCCGGCAAGACGGTTCCGCGCGGCTTTCCTCAGGTGCTGGTCGGACCCAACCCGCCAAAGATTTCGGAAGGGAGCGGCCGCCGCGAACTGGCTCAGTGGCTGACGCGCCCCGATCACCCACTCACGGCGCGAGTCATGGTCAATCGTATCTGGCAGCATCATCTCGGCGAGGGTCTGGTCCGGACCTCGACGAACTTCGGTGTGCGGGGCGAGCGACCCAGTCATCCGGAACTGCTCGATCACTTGGCGCGCCGCTTCGTCAATTCGGACTGGTCAATCAAGTTGATGCACCGGCTGATCGTATTGTCGAGTGTCTATCAGCAGAGCACGTTCGCGTCCGACGCCACACGCACGGCCGATCCCGAAAACCGCTGGCTGGCACGCATGCCCCGCCGTCGCTTGGAGGCAGAGGCGATTCGTGATTCTCTCTTGGCGGTGTCCGGCCGGCTCGAGGCGACACCCGGCGGGCCTGGCTTTCTGGATGTCGCCGTACCGCGACGCACGCTCTATTTGATGTCGGTGCGCACCGGGTCGAAGACGGCCGACTTCAATTCGCTATTCGATGGACCCGATGGAGGCGGCATCCTCGAACGGCGAAATCAGTCGATTGTTGCTCCGCAAGCGTTGTATTTGCTCAACGATCCGCTGCTCGACAATGTCTCGGCAGCACTCGCGGCGCGAGTCGCCCGCGATGTCCCTTTCGGTCGCGATGCCGAACGCATCGCGCGCTTGTACGATCTGGCCCTCGGAAGAGTGCCGACGCCAACGGAGATCGACCTGGGCAGGCAGCTCGTCGCCGATACCACTGTCAAAGATGTTTGGGCACGTTACTGTCGCGTCATCCTTTGCACGAATGAGTTCGTCTATGTCGATTGACTTGAACCGTCGCGAAATGCTGAGCCGTACCGGAGCAGGCTTCGGAGCTCTCGCTTTGTCCTCGCTGCTTGCCGACGGGACATCCGCCGCAGAGTACCCGTTGGCCGCGCGGCGCCCCCATTTCTCCGCGCGAGCCAAGCGCGCCGTCTTCCTCTTCATGCCCGGTGGTCCTTCGCAAGTGGATACCTACGATCCAAAACCGCGACTGACCCAAGCGGACGGCCAGCCGTCGCCGAAGCTGTATCTCGGCCAGCAACGAAAACTGCTCGCCTCGCCGTGGAAGTTTCAGAAGCACGGAGAGTCGGGCCTGGAGGTCAGCGAACTCTTTCCGCGCACCGCGACCTGCATCGACGAGCTGTGCGTTATTCGTTCGATGGTCACCGACGACCCGAACCATCCGGGCGGCTGCTTGCTGATGAACACCGGCGAGCGCGTCCTCTCACGGCCCAGCCTCGGTGCTTGGGTGACGTACGGGCTGGGCACCGAGAATCAAAACCTGCCCGGATTCGTCGCCATCGGCCCCGGGCCGATCATCGAAGGGGCGCGGCAATATGGTTCGAGCTTTCTCCCACCCACCTTTCAAGGAACGTTCGTCTCGAACCTCGCGCAACCGCTCCGCAATCTTAGTAGTCTTCAAGTTCCCCGCGACCGGCAACGACGCGAGCTCGACGCGCTCGCTCGCTTGAATGCACTGCACCGCGAACCACGAGCCGACGACGATCGCCTCAGCGCCCGCATCGAAGCCTTCGAACTCGCGTTTCGAATGCAGACAGAAGCTCCTGAGGCGTTCGAGCTCGCCGGTGAAACACCCGCGACCGCCAAGTTGTACGGACTCGACCAGCCGAAGACGGAAATGTTTGGCCGGCAATGTCTCTTGGCCCGACGATTGGTCGAGCGAGGCGTGCGCTTCGTGCAGCTCTATCACACGACGGGAGGTTTCCAGCCCTGGGACCAACACAGCGGTCTCAAAGCCGGACACGAGAACAACGCTCTCGCCACCGATCAACCGATCGCGGGCTTGCTTCAGGATCTGAAATCTCGCGGCCTGCTCGACGAGACACTGGTGATCTGGGGCGGCGAATTCGGTCGCACACCGACCGCCGAAGGCAAGGACGGTCGCGATCATCATCCCTTCGGATTCTCGATGTGGCTCGCCGGCGGTGGCGTCCACGGAGGCTTGGCCCACGGTGCCACCGACGAATTCGGCTGGGACGCCATCGAAAACCGCGTCCACGTCCACGACCTACATGCCACGATCCTGCACCTGCTGGGTCTGGATCACGAACGCCTGACCTACCACTTCGCGGGCCGCGACTTCCGGCTGACCGACGTGCATGGACATGTCGTCCGAGAGATATTGAGCTGACGTCAAGTGGGATAGGCTTCCAGCCTGTCGTTTTCACCGAAGAATCACAGGCTGGAAAGCCAATGCCACGGAGTGTCTTTCCAAGGCTGTTAGGCCGCATAGAGTTCTTGCCGGAGCACACACCATGACTTGCACGATCTCACGACGTGGACGAACCAAACGGACCTGCGAACACTGAAGGGCCGGTCCGTGCGAATCGCCCTGCGGATTCAGGGGAGAGCCATCGTCTATGCCGTTGCCTGCGACAAGAAAAAGTAGCGTGTGAGGAGGTCGAAACGATGACCTGTCCCCGTTGTCGGTTACCGAACGCTCACGAGTTCGGAGACCTGAAAACGAGCGCTTGACTCACTTCGACACCAGCAGCTCATTGATGACTCGCGCCTTGTAGACGTCGGTCAGACGTTCATCGCGGCTGTTGTGGGCGAAGGTGAGTCGTTCGTGGTCGAGGCCGAGCAGGTGCAGCATCGTGGCGTGCAAGTCAGCGGTTTGCGTGCGGTTCGTGACGGCTCGATAGCCGAAGTCGTCGGTGGCTCCGTAGGCCTGGCCGCCGCGAATGCCGCCGCCGGCGAGCCAGATGCTAAAGCCATACGGATGATGGTCGCGGCCCTCGATGCCGGGAGTCTTGTTGCCGTCGCGCTGCTCGGCACCCGGAGTTCGGCCGAACTCGCCGCCCCACAGGATCAGTGTTGAGTCGAGCAGCCCGCGCTGCACAAGGTCGGTCAGCAGTCCGGCGATCGGCAGGTCGGTTTGCTCGCAGCAACTACGGATGCCGGAGACGTTGTTCGAGTGCGTGTCCCACGGTTGGCCGGCCATGAAGATTTGAACGAAGCGGACACCACGCTCAACCAGCCGACGAGCCATCAAGCAGCGTTTGCCATACGAACGCGTCTTGTCTCGATCCAAGCCGTAGAGTTGCTGAGTCGCCGGCGTCTCTTGATTGAGATCGAGCGCATCGGTGGCCGAGAGTTGCATCCGCGCGGCGAGTTCGAAGCTGGCAATGCGGGCATCCAATTCGAGTTCGCCGGGCCGAGCCTGCTGATGTCTGGCGTTGAGCTTTCGCAGCAGTTCCATGCGCCCAGCATCAATCTCCGAAGCCCGCGCCGTCTTCGGTTGGAGATGCAACACCGGCATTCCTTCCGATCGAATCGCCGTGCCCTGATAAACCGGAGGCAGCCAACCGCTCGACCAGTTCCGAGCACCATCGACTGGCATGCCTCCCGGATCAGGGAGCGAGACATACGCGGGCAGATTCTGATTCTCGGCTCCCAAGCCGTAAGCGACCCACGATCCGATGTTCGGGCGACCGGAAACGGTCAGGCCCGTGTTCGCCATCCAGATCGCCTGCTCGTGATTGCGATGCTCGGTGAACATGGAACGGATGACGGCGATGTCGTCCGCGTGCTTTGCGATGCCGGGCAGAACTTCCGAGAACGCCAAGCCGCTCTCGCCATGCTGTGAAAACCTGAACGGGCTGCCGAGCAGATGCGTCGTGCGATTCTCGTCGTCGGCGACTTCGGCCGGCGGAGTCTGACCGCTCAACCGAGCCAGCTCTTTCTTTTCATCCAGCAAGTCCACCTGGCTCGGACCTCCGTGCATAAAGAGTTGAATCACGGCCCGCGCCTGCGGCTGATGGTGAGGCCGTTTGGGAAGCAAGTTGTGAGTCACGCCATCAGCCGCTGAAGTCGTGCGGTCGAAGTCACCCAGCAACGCGCCGAGAGCAAGCCCGCCGAATCCGCTGCCAATGCGCGAGATCGCGTCACGTCGATTGACGTGGGATAGGCTTCCAGCCTGTCGTGTTCTGTCTCTATTCATGACATTCCTCGTTCAGTCTTCATACGGACTATGACAGGCTGGAAGCCTATCTCACGGGTCTAATCGACATACACAAACTCATTTGACGCCAGCAGCATGTGACACAGATCGGCCAGTGCCTTGCGGCGCGAGGCATCCGGCTGCTCACCGCGAGCGGAGTATCGCGTCTGCTGCTCGGTCACGAAGTCACTCAACACGGTGAGTTCGTCCGCCGTGGCCTCGCGCGACAAGGCGACGAGCGCCACAAACTTGATCGGTGCGTCAGGTGCTTCCCGCAGGGCGCGGTCGGCGAAGGCTACGGAGTAGGCGACGGCCGCATCGCTGTTGAGCAACGTGAGGGCCTGCGTCGAGACTGTCGAGCGGCTGCGGCGCGTGCAGTTGGTTTCCATCACCGGTTGATCGTGAGCTTGCAGCATCGTCAGCGGATTGCCACGCAGAATCTGCACGTAGATTGAACGGCGACGATCGTTCTGGCCGTCCGCGATGCTCACTTCACCGTCGCCGCGCCGCGCGACCGGGATCGCGGCGCCGAAGAATCTGTGTTCGAGCAAACCGGCAGCGCTGAGCATGGCGTCACGCAGCGGTTCCGCATCGACTCGCCGCAGACGCTGCCGCCACAGCAACCGGTTATCGGGATCGATCTGCTCGCTCAATGCGATCAGCCGGAACGCGCTAGGGTCCGGTTTCGGTTGTGGTTCTGAACCGGCGGCTAGCGCCGTCCGGCTGATTGAGTTGCCATCTCCATCTGCCAGTCGATGGGACGATTGGCGATAAGCACTTGAAGTCAGGATCAGTCGGTGGATGTGCTTGATGCTCCAACCGCTCTCGACAAACTCTCGCGCC
Organism: uncultured Planctomycetaceae bacterium; assembly: GCA_964589725.1. Taxonomy (GTDB): domain Bacteria; phylum Planctomycetota; class Planctomycetia; order Planctomycetales; family Planctomycetaceae; genus CAYSHJ01. Next base: position 1,407 of record CAZPUJ010000117.1, on the reverse strand, counting down.
AGCCAGTCGAGCAGTTGCGGATGACTCGGAGCCGAACCCAGTGTGCCGAAGTCTTCGGGCGTCGAGACCAGTCCCTCGCCGAAGTGATGTAGCCAGACGCGATTGACCATGACGCGCGCCGTCAGCGGGTGATCGGGCTGAGTCAGCCAGCGGGCGAACGCGAGTCGCCGGCCGCTCGTCTTGGCTTCCGCTGCCGGCGGAGTCCACTGAAACGCGACCGGTGTTGTCAGCGACGACAACACACCCGGCTCGACCGGCGGACCCGGAGTCAGCGCGTCGCCGCGCCGCAACAACGGCGTCACGACCGGCCCCGGCTGGTCATAGAGCGCTCGCAGTTCGTCGAAACCGATACGTTGTCGTTCCTGCGCCGCGATCGCCGAGTTGCGCTGATCGAGCCCTGTCCGATAATCGGTAAACGTCTCGGGCAACAGCTTGTCGAGCGTCTTGTCGTCCGGTTGTAACAGCGGTTGAAACTTCTCGGCGAGGTACTTTTCGACCGGCGTTCGTTGATCGGCCGGCTTACTCAGCCCCTGCTTCACATCGGCCCGAATCGGTTCCGGCACGGATGTGAGACGATCGTCAAACAGCTTCTGTTTGAACTGAGCCCGCAAGTCGGTCAGCTCTTTCTTCAACCGCGCGATCTCGGCATCCAGCTTGCCGTTGTGCTCATCCGCCGTCTTCTTTTGCGAAGCCGATGCGACGAGCAACCGCCGATCCATCTGCGGAATCCACTGCTTCGGCCGGAACGCGGTCATGAAGATCGACTGCAAACGGTAATACTCGACTTGCGGGATCGGATCGAACTTGTGGCTGTGGCAGCGAGCGCATTGCAACGTCAGCCCCATCGTCGAGGACGCCACGATCTGCAACGTGTCGTTGAGCGTCGGATAGAAGTACTGCGCGTCGGCGTTCTTGATGGTCGAGAAGTCGGGCCGGCTCGAATCCGGAGCACATCGCAAATAGCCGGTCGCCGTGACTGCCTCGACGACATCATCCGGCAACCGATCGAGTTTCTCGTACGCGGTCCAGTAGTCCGTCAGTTCGTCGCCCGCGATCTGCTCCTGGAGGAACCGGTCGTAGGGCTTGTCGCTGTTGAAGGCGCGGATCACATAGTCGCGATAGCGAAATGCCGTCGGCAACGGCCGGTCCTCGGAAAGCACTCCGGCCGAGTCTGCATACCCCGCGACATCCAGCCAGTGCCGCCCCCACCGCTCGCCGTAATGCGGGTTGGCCAACAGCCGCTCGATCATCCGCTCGTAGGCCAGTTCATCATGCTCGGCGAGAAACTCACGCACGTCGTCCGGCGAAGGGGGCAGACCGATCAAGTCAAACGACGCGCGGCGGAGCAACACTTCGCGACTCGCGTCCGGCGAGAGACTCAGACCCTTCGCTTCCAACGCCGCGATG
>CAZPUJ010000116.1:0-3704 GCA_964589725.1 uncultured Planctomycetaceae bacterium | reverse complement strand
AGACCGACTTTCGCGTAGTCGTTGAGGTATTTTTTTTCGACCGAGTACTTCAAAAAGAAACCAATCCCCACGACGACCAGCAGAATTCCGATTCGCAAGAGCCACTGACTGGCGATTGCGTATTCGACAGACACGCCCTTGGGAATGTGCTCATCACCAACGATGATCCAGTTCCAAATCTTTCGCAGCACCTCTTTAGCCGCCGTTTCGAAGCGACTCGGTTCGCGCGGCGGAATCGGCGTTGCAGGAGTTTTCGGCTTCGTGGGCTTGTAAGGAGCATCAAGCCCCGCCAAGCCGAGCGGCTTCGGTTCGGCAGCCTGCTGCCGCACGGTGGCCGCGGCCTGCAGCATCCTCGCCAAATCAGAGACGGGTTTGGTGGGAGTCTCGACCGGTTCGATCGGTTTCTCTTCCGGCTCAACCTCGCGACCCGCTGGCGTGATCGGCGTTGGCGTGGTCGGAACAACCGGCGGCATCTGGTGGAGCGATTCGGGCGTCGGAGTTGATGGCGTCGGCAAACGCTCCAGTGCTTGCTCGACCAGATATCGGTGCTTGTCGAAGCCCTCCTGCGTTCTGCGCAGCTGAGCGGTCAATTGAGCGACCGTCTTCTCGTGCTCGCGGCGGAGCTTGTTCACCGCCATCAGAGTCGCGATCGGCACGAACAGAATCGCCGCGGGAACCGCAAACCACAGCAGAACCCAAAACAATTCGTTCATCATGTCGCCTTGTCGGTAGACGTGAGATCACAACCCCAGTACAGGCGTTGGCACGCCGAATTTCAATGGACAAGCCGCAAGCAGTCGATCGCAGGCCAGTCCGTGTCCAAGTTACTTGATCTCGCGAAGGCGGATGTTCTTGAACTCGGCCCACATTGGTTTTCCGGCGTGCAGTTGCAGAGCCAGGATGCCTTCCGTGAGAGCTTGCTCAGAATCGTTGTCTGTGAAGTCCACGATCAGCGTGTCGTTGAGGTAATGCCGGATGTGGTTCCCTTTGGCGATGATCACCACGTCGTTCCACTCGTCGAGCTTGAAAAGCTCTTGAAACGCCGCCTGATCGACCAAGCTGGACTTGATGAGCTTCTTGCCATCCTTCTCCCAAGTTGCTTCTTCGCCGACGAGACAGATGCGTCCGCGCTTGCCCCCTTCGTCGTAGATGAAGCCGGCCACGTTGGGCAGTTGCATCTCGTTGCGGAGTTCGTGCTGATAACCGCGCACCACCCATTGGTTGCCAACCTTGCCGTCGGTGATGTGCTTGGAGCGGTATTGAATGCCCGAGTTGTTGGTCGCGTTGCAACGGAACGAGAGACGAAGTTCAAAATCCTTCGTGCGGCCCTCTTTCCAAATGAGGAACGTGTTCCCCTTGGCCGGATTGGCCTCAGTCGTTTCGCCACGGATGACGTCGTCCTTGACGCTCCACAGCCGAGGATCGCCATCCCACCCCGTGAGATCCTTGCCATTGAACAGCGACTGCATCCCAGCCGCTTCAGGCGGAGCCGTGACCGGAGCGTCGGCTCCCAGGACACCGACAGGAACCAAGAGAGCAGTCAGCAGCACCAAGTGGCGAATCATGTTTTCCTCCGAGAATGTTGGTTGTACGGAGCGTGTTTGGAACGATTCAACCACGACCTCGTGTGGCCAAGGCTGACGTCGAGTTTACTAATCGCATGTCATTTGCCGCTGCCCAATCGTTCGTAGTAGCGGCGAGTCTTCTCGGAATACTTCGGTGGCACCGGATCGCGATCGAGCGGCACCATCGCTTGCTTCGACGTGCGACGCAGCAACTCGTCCGAAACGCGGTTCGACAACTCGACGAGCGGTTCGGCGACGTTGACTCGGACGAGATTCCAATTGGGTTCTTTCGAATGCCGCTTCATCTCGGCGCGAATCGCGCGGGCTTGATCGCGGATGCGCGCGGCTTCGGCTCGCAATTCGGGATCGTCCACCATCTCCTCGACGTCGCGCAGTCGGTCGGACCAGTTGAGGAAATCCTCGCCGGAGATCGGCGCGACCTCGCGATTCTCGCCCCCTTCAAATTGCCGGGCACCGCCCGCTTGGTTGTCAGACAACCGCTGAGTGCCTCGTTGGCCACGTTGACCGTTCTGTGGTTGGTCCGACGGACGTTGGCCGTCTTGGGGTTGCTGGCCGGACTGAGGCTGACCCGGTTGTTGTCCGTTCTGAGGTCGATTGGCCTGAGTTCTTCCGGGCTGTCGCTCGCCCGGCTGTTGACCACTCAATGGACGCTGACCGGCTTGAGCTTCATTCGGCTGCCGTTCGTTCGGCTGTTGACCGCGGCCGTGCTGCTGACTTGGTTGTTGCTCCTCTTGCGGTTGTTGTTCACCGGGTCGCTGGCCGTTGGGTTGTTGACCATTCGGCCTCTGTCCCGGCTGACGCTCACCGTTCTGCGATTCGCGCGATTGTGGCAGCAAAGTCGAATTGGGTTCGTTGCCTTTCTCCCCCTCGCCCTCTCTCCCCCTCTCCCCCTCGCGTTCCGTTCGCTCACGCGGCAACTGCGCGCCGTCCTCCGGCGAGTTGCGAGCGATCTCGCGATTGAGTTCTTGCGAGAGATTTTTCAACTGCTCGCGAGCACGTCGCAGAGCTTCGGTTTCATCACCGAGCACCGCTTCGGCGGCTTTTTCGACTCCCTCCCGCAGTTGAGTGATGCCGCGGCCGGCGATTTGCTCGACTTGGCGAGCGTCTTCCATCAACCCACGTTGCAGCGAGCGTCCGGCGGCCTCCAACGCGCGATCAACCTTCTGGTCCTGAACATTGCGAGCCACGTCATACAGCCGCTCGGTCAACAGCGGTTCGGTCTGTTCTGCTTCCTCAATCGTTTGCTTCATGCGTTCGGTCAGGTTTGAGAGTTTTTCCTTCTGCTCGTTCAGTCCCTTGACGACTTCTTCGCTGCGGTTGTCTTCACGGAGCGACTTTTTGGCAGAGGGGTCGGGCTTCGTGACCTCGGAAAGTTGCTCGGACAGCTTTTTCTGCTGCTGGTCGAGTTCACGAGCCGATTCGCGCATCGCACGCATCTCTTCGTTGAACCGGTTGGAGGCTCGACGGCGGAATTCGTTGCGTAGTTCCTCGAACTCTCGCTCGGCACGAGTCCCTGACGCGGCGGCCTGCGTGACCATTTCATTCTCCAGCGCTTCCGACGCGCGGCGAACTTGGTCGCGCGTCTGTTCAAGCTGCTGCCGTTCGTCGGACATGCGTTCCTGGTTCTCCGCTGTTTCCATACGGGACTTCAATTCGTCGGTGTCGCGCAGCACTTGTCGTTGCTCGTCCTGCAATCGCTTGAGTTGCTGACGAATCTCCTCGCGGCGTTCGGGCGTTTGAGCCTCCTGTAACGCCGACTGCAAATCCTTCAGCCGCTCGTTGAGGTCATGTTGCCGCCGAGCCAGTTCGCGCAGGCGGTTGAGCACTTGCCGCGTCTCGCGGTCTTCCGGCGACTCCTGTTGCGATTGAGCCAGCCGCTGCGTTTCGTAGCGGTTCTCTTCGTTCTTCAAATCGAGTTGCTGCATCTGCTGCCGTTGCTGCTGCGAGCGGGCGGACGAACTGCTGCTGGAACTGCTCGATTGCTGCTGCTGGCGGATGACTTCGTGCTCGCGAGCACGCAGCTTGAGCAACGCCTGATAGGCCGATTGTTCGACGACCAGCGCCGGTTGCAGTGGCGCGGCGGAGGATTGATCGTGAGCCGTCGTGAGGTGCGCGACC
>CAZPUJ010000115.1:0-14025 GCA_964589725.1 uncultured Planctomycetaceae bacterium | reverse complement strand
CGCCGCGGTTGACTTCGACAACCAGGAAGCGAGTTGGGAACACCTGGGGGCGGCATTGCAGACGGCGCGGAATCTCGTGCAGAACGGCGGCACGATTCTGCTGCTGACGACTCTGGCTCAAGAGCCGACCGAGGGATTCCAGTTACTGCGTCAATGCGAATCGCCGCGTGAGGCGCTCAAGCCGCTGCGGCTCGAAAGCCCGCCCGACGTAATTCCCGTCAGTCGACTGGCATCGGCCGCCGATTGGGCAACTGTGTATTTGCTGAGCCGACTGCCGTCGGACGTCGTCGAGAGCTTGTTCCTGACGCCACTGGCCAGCGAGGCTGAAGCCGCACGACTGCTCGATCGCGGTGGATCCTGTATGCTCATCGAAGGGGCTCAGCACACGTTCGGCTACGTGGCGTGAGTTCCTGATTAGTCATTGTCTGGGTGGATCCGGTCGTTCTTGCCGCACACATCGCTGTCGCGGATCGGAGTCCAGTCGCACTCGTCATCGTCGTCGTCGTCGTTGAAACCAAAGCCATTGATCGAGGCATGCACACGCGACTGGTAGCAGTTTTTCGTCCAACCGGCCACATGGTCCGTCTGCGAAACGGTGCCAAAAGTATGAGTAATGTCATTACAGTTATTGCAGTTTTTCGTCCGACGGGCCACTTGATCGGTCTGGAAAGCAGTTCCAAAAGTATGAGCAAACTCGTTGCAGTCGTGGCAATTCTTCGTCAGACCGGCCACATGGTAGGTCTGTGAAACGGCGCCAAATGCATGAGCAACGTCATTGAGTTCGTTCGTAACGGAATCGCGAACTGCAGCCAGTCCCACAACCATTCCCAAGACAACAATCGTCGTGACCGATACCAGTTCGGCCGAGATGATGAAGCCCGCTTCGTCACCGGCCAACTTTCGGATTGTACGCAGCATGTCTGAGCCCCCCTAGGTGCGAGAGAAAGTGAGAGAGTGGTTCCGGGAATAGCAGACAGCGTGCCGTGTTCAACCGTCCCAACGGCTCAGCAAGAGGCCGTGAGGCTCAACTGCCATTGATTCAACAGCTTAACCTTGAATCAAGTATTCTGAACAAGGCTTCCCACAAGCCGTGGAAAGGTCGCCGGATGTTAAGCCATCTGAACAGCCCTGCGTTCAATCGCGAAAACGCCGTGAAACACGCGTACGGCGAGCGCTACCGCGCGATCTCGACGGCCTTGGTTTCGCGGAGCACGGTCACGCGAATTTCACCAGGATAGGTCAGTGTTTGTTCGACGGCGGTGGCGATGTCGCGAGCCATCTTGGCGGCTTCGCGATCGTTGACTCGGCTGGAGTCGACGATGATGCGAACTTCGCGGCCGGCTTGAACCGCGAAGGCTTGATCGACACCGGGAAAACCGCAAGCAACCGCTTCGAGTTCTTCCAATCGTTTGATGTAACGGTCGAGACTTTCGCGGCGCGCTCCGGGCCGCGACGCGGAGACAGCGTCGGCGGACGCGACTAAAACAGTGTAGATGTATTCCGGCCGGATGTCATCGTGATGTCCCAGCGCCGCGTGAACGACTTCGGGGCCTTCACCGTATCGCTTGAGCAGTTCAGCGCCGACGGCGGGATGTCCGCCTTCCATCTCGTGATCGGCCGCTTTCCCAAGGTCGTGCAAGAACCCGCAACGCCGCGCGAGCGTGCCATCGAGACCGAATTGTTCGGCGATCATGCCCGTGAGCGCTGAGACTTCGATCGAGTGCCGCAGCACGTTTTGGCTGTAGCTGGTGCGGAAGTGCAACCGGCCCATCAAGTCCACGAGCTTCTCGTGGAGGCCGAGCACGCCCGCTTCCTGACAAGCCTCTTGGCCCAGGCGGCGGATGTGGGTGTCCATTTCCTTCTGCGTCTCAGTGACGATCTCTTCGATCCGTGTGGGATGGATGCGGCCGTCCTGAATCAGTTTGACGAGCGACAGCCGAGCGACCTCGCGGCGGACCTTGTCGAACGCCGAAACGACGACCACGCCAGGCGTGTCGTCGACGATGACATCCACACCGGCGATCTTCTCAAACGCGCGGATATTCCGGCCTTCGCGGCCGATGATGCGGCCTTTCATTTCGTCGTTCGGGATATCGACGGTGGAAACGGCCATCTCCGAGGTGTGGGCCGACGCACAGCGTTGCACGGCCATGCCGATAATCTCGCGAGCTTGCTGCTCGCACTTCTCACGCAGTTCGGCCTGATGCTTGAGGATCAGCGTCCCGGTTTCGTTCTTGAGGTCGCGGTCCAACCGGTCAAGTAACAAATTCTTGGCGGTCTCCTTGTCCAATCCGCTGATCTTGTAGAGCTGATCCTGTTCCTCGCGGAGTAGCCGTTCGAGTTCCTTGTCGCGAGCGTCAAGCACCTTCAGCCGCTCAGTGAGCCTGGTCTGCGTCGTCTGGGTGACCCGCTCCTTCTTGCCGAGGTCGTCCTGCTGGTCCTGGAGCAACTTTTCGCGTTTATCCAGCTGCCGCTCGATTTCACGCAGCTCATTGCGAGTCTTGTTTAGCTCCCGCTCCAGTTCTTCGCGGCGTTTAAGGACGATCTCTTTGGCGGCGAGTTCTTCCGAACGTTTGAGATTGTCCGCCTCAGTCTGAGCCTGCTTGAGAATTGCGTCGCGATCCTGATAAGCGGCTCCGCGACGGAGTTTCTCAAAGAAGAACCCGACGGCGGCGCCGAGCATCAGCGCCACCAATCCGACAACGGCAACTGCATAATCCATGGCCACGCAGCCTTCATCACGGCCCACGGACCACGAACAGATTCAACGGCCGTCATGACGAACTGGAACATTGCGGAATTCACAAGAATTCCGTTTTGGTTCCGATTCCTCTGAACTCTTGCGAGTGCAGCGACGACAACTCTCGATGAGGCAGAATCACGAACGGTTGCGATGCCGAGCGTCTCGAACTGTCCAATCGACGGACAGACCGGACGACTCCCGGCGGTCGCGGAAAGCTGCGGTTCGGACAGGGCATCGCGCCGGAAGAAGGTCTCCCGGTCGCTCGCGCGCGTCTGTCATTTCTAGCAGCGGCGAAGAGGCAGACCAGATGTTGCACGTGTTCGCGGAGAAGGCACGCAAGGACATCGGCAGGACCAGCAGTCCCACACTGAACAGCCCACCGAGCACCCACGCTACGACCAGCAGCAACGTCTCGCCAGCAGTGAATTCCACAATGACACCTGCGAAAAACCGTTGTGAAAGCACAGATTCCACGCGTTTGCGTCGAACCTCATGCCACTCTGCCCCACCGACTGAATGAGTCCGTGGGTCGCGGAGTTGAAATCAAAAATGCTCCGGACCTGTTGTCCGGAAAATGTCGTGGCCATACTAACAAGCCGCTTGCGGGGGTCAACCAACGTACGCCGGAAGTCCGGTCGCTTGATGGACGGCTTGGCCCGCCGCCACGCGCCGCTCGTTCCCAAGCTCTGCTTGGGAATGCCGCCCCCGAAGCTCCGCTTCGCGAAGCAGAGCTTCGGGGAGTGTGCTCCCAAGCGGGAGCTTGGGAGCAAGGAAAGCGGGAGCTTGGGAGCAAGAATGAGAAGGAAGTTCACGTGCCGACGAACGACGAGCACAGTTTTCTCAATCGCCTCGCCGCCGAGTTGGCTCGCGCCAAGGTTGTTCGATCAAAACTGATCGTGGCCGTTTCCGGAGGTGCTGACAGCGTGGCGTTGTTGCGAGGAGTGTGTCTGCTGCGCGAACAACTCGAAATGTCACCGTTGGCCGTTCACGTGAATCATCGACTGCGGGGCGACGAGTCCGATCAAGATGAGTCTTGGGTGCGCGACTTGTGCGAGCGATTGACAATGCCTTATCAGATCATCGCGATTGACGTCGCGAAGCTGGCGGCGGATGGAGGCATCGGTATCGAAGAGGCGGCGCGCGACACTCGGTATGAGGTTTTTAAGGATATCGCCTTGCCAGATCATTGTCCGTTTGTGGCCGTCGCACACACGGCCGACGATCAGGCAGAGACGATTTTGCATCACGTGCTGCGCGGCACGGGATTGGCCGGCCTGCGCGGGATGCCTCGCGAGCGTGTACTCACCGACGGCGTGCGGCTGGTGCGACCGTTGCTCGACGTGCGACGCAACGAGATCGAGCGGTTCCTCAAGGAGCTCGGCCAAGATTTTCGGCAGGATCGCACGAACGACGACGTGTCACTGACTCGAAACTTCCTGCGGCACGAGTTGTTGCCACTGCTCGAACGCCGCATTAATCCGCAGGTCCGCGAACATCTGTTGCGACTCGCTATCCAGGCGGCCGAGTGTGAAGAAAGCATTCGCGCCACCGCCGAGCAGTTACTGTCCGCGGCGTTGCTGGACCAGTCACCGACGTGCGTGCGACTGCGTTGTGACGGTTTGCCGCCACCGTTTACATCTCTCGCCATTCAACCGCGCCACTTGATCCGCGAACTGTTCGTCCGCCTGTGGTGCCGGCAGCAATGGCCGCGGCAGCTCATGACATTCACCCACTGGGACGCGTTAGCCGCAATGGCTCAAACCGGTGAACACAATTCTGTCAACTTGCCTGGCAGACTGACCGGCCAGCGGCGCGGCCAACTGATTGCGATAGAATGCCACACAAGCTGAACCCTTTTTCGCAGCGAGCACATGTATGGGTTGTTTTCGTCTCCACGCGGCTGACAGAAAGATATGGGACAGAAAGATCAAGGCAGATGCACGCCATTTTTCTGTCCCGGATTTTTCTGTCTCTCCGCGTTCCTCGTGACACTCGAAACCGGTTTGCGAATCCCTGGCACCACCGAGAACCCCTCGAATGAGCAGCAGTTTTCCGCGTCGTGCGTTGATCAGCGTCAGTGACAAGACCGGGTTGGCCGAGTTGGCCAAAGGGCTTGTCGAACTCGGTTTTCAGATTGTCTCGACCGGAGGGACGCGAGCGTTCATCGCTCAACAAGGGCTGCCGGTCATCGACATCTCCGAGTACACCGGCTTTCCGGAGATCATGGATGGCCGCGTGAAGACGCTGCATCCGAAGGTGCATGGTGCGATCCTCGGCCGGCCGGATCTGCCGCATCATGCGGAGGCGATTCGCGAACACGGTATCATTCCGTTCGAGCTGATCGTCGTGAACCTGTACCCGTTCGAGCAGACGATCGCGAAGCCGAGCTGTTCGGTCGAGGACGCGATCGAGAACATCGACATCGGGGGGCCGAGCATGGTTCGCTCGTCGGCCAAGAATCATGAACACGTCGGCATCGTCACGTGCCCGTCGCAGTACGGCCGAGTCCTGAGTGACCTTAGATCCGTCGGGAAGTTGTCGCACGACTTCCGCCGACAATTAGCTGCCGAGGCTTTCGCACTGACGGCTCGCTACGACCGAGCCATCGCCGACTACATGGCCGCACTCACCAGCCAGTTGATCCGTGAAGAAACGCCCGACGACCTGCAGGTCGATGAGAAAAACTTTCCGCGCCGCCTGCATCTGTCGTTCGACCGCAAGTGTTTGTTGCGGTACGGCGAGAATCCACATCAGCAAGCGGCGTTTTACGTCGAGCCGAACGCCGGCCCGGCGACGCTGGCAGCGGCGGAGAAACTGCATGGCAAAGAGCTGTCCTACAACAACCTGCTCGACCTCGACGCCGCGTTCGCGATCGTGCGTGAGTTCGAACAGCCGGCGGCGGTGGTGCTCAAGCACAACAACCCGTGCGGTTGCGCGATCGGCGACTCGCTGGCCGCCGCATTCGACAAGGCGTATGCCGGCGATACGGTCAGCGCATTCGGTTCGATCATTGGCTTCAATCGAATCGTGGACATCACGACGGCCGAACATCTTTGCCTGCCGGATCGGTTCGTCGAAGCGATCATCGCTCCCGGCTTTAGCGACGAGGCGTTGCAAGCGTTGACGACTCGGCCCAAGTGGAAGAACAACGTCCGGCTGCTGAAGTGCCCGGCACTGACTGACGCTCGCGAGCAAAGCCTCGAATACCGCCGAGTCAGCGGCGGTTTGCTGGTGCAAGCGCGAGACGACGAATCCGATCCGGAAGCCGAGTGGAATGTCGTCACGAACCGTCAGCCGAGCGATGCCGAACTGCGTGACCTCCGCTTCGCGTGGCGTGTCTGCAAGCACGTCAAATCAAACGCGATCGTCTTCGCGAAGGACGGCATGATCGTTGGCGTCGGCGCCGGCCAGATGAGCCGACTCGACTCGGCCAACATCGCCGCGACGAAAGCGGGCGAGCGGAGCCAAGGAGGAGTCGTCGCCAGCGATGCCTTCTTCCCGTTCCGCGACGGCATCGATCAAGCCGCGCGAGCCGGCATCGTCGCCGCGATTCAACCAGGCGGCTCACGCAACGACGTCGAAGTCATCTCCGCTGCCAACGAGCACGGCATGACAATGATCTTTACGGGGCGTCGGCACTTCAAGCATTAATTGGTCTAACCCATGAGAACGACTCCCACGGTGTTCGTCGTTGATGACGATCCGGATTTCCTCCAGACAACCAGATACCTCTTGGAGTCTGCAAAGCTTTCCGTCGAAACGTTTGCATCGGCCCAAGCGTTTCTTGAAGCGTGCCATTCGCAATGTCCTGGCTGCTTGTTGCTCGATGTCTCCATGCCGGACATGACGGGGCTGGAACTTTTGGAGGAACTCAATAAACGCGGCTGGAGCCTGCCGACGATCGTGATGACGGCTTACGGCAGTGTGCAGACCGCTGTGAAGGCGATGTTGTTGGGCGCGATCAATTTTGTGGAAAAACCGATGCGCAGCATGCCCGAACTCATTGACCTCATCAAACAAGTGCTGACCACAGACAGTCGTTCACAACAGACGCGCCTCGAAATCGAGGAGATCGGGCGGCAGCTCGCCAATTTGTCGGATCGTGAACAGGAAGTTCTGGAAGAAGTCTTCGAAGGGCTGTCGAGCAAAGAGATTGCCACCGCGTTAAGCCTGAGCGTACGGACTGTCGAATCGCATCGTGCCAACATCATGCGTAAGTTGCAGGCCGATTCTGTTCCGCAATTGGTCCGTTTAGTGCTGCGGTATCGCGTGGGGACGCGGCTTGATGTCACGTTGGCCAGTTCGTCGACATTTTGTTCGATCGAGACCGACTGAGGTTCCCCGAGTGAGCCGACCTTCACAACGGACTCTTCCGTTTACGGACGAATTCTAGCCCCAGACGCGTCGAAGTTGGCAAAATTTTGTGAAAACAGCGAAACTCGGCTTGCCTGAATTCAGAGAATTGGCAGGATATATTCAGCGTTCGTGCTTCCGCGGCACGAGGGACCAACTTCTGGCCCACCGGTTGATCGGACTCTTATGGCACGCCGATCCCATCGGGCTTGGTTTTTCCCAGAAAGGAGGTGATTTGTGAAATCAGACAGTTCTAGATGCCTAAGAGGTGGTATCGCCTAAGACGCCGGCGGGCTGTCTTTCGGCAGCTACCCACTCGGCTGAAGAATCACCTTCGATCTCTTCGACGAGTTCATTCAAGACCCGGCTCCGCAAGGAGCCGGGTCTTGCTTTTTTAAGTGCGGTGAACTTTCCTTCCGAACGTCTGCCGTCTATCGGTGGGTCTGATCATTGACGCACGAAGCGTTCCGGACAGTTACTGCTGTTCGAGAACGTACAGCCTTGGAGCAAGCATGTCGGACAATATGTTGGCAGTGGATGTGCTCTCGCGAGTGCTGCATGTTGGAACGGCGATCGTTCTGGTCGGTGGGACCGTGTTCATGCGGTGCGTGTTGATGCAGGCGGCGGCTGGGCTGCCGGAGGCGGAGCACAACGCGCTCCGGCAACGTTTGCTCGGTCGCTGGAAGCGAGTCGTGCATGCGGGGATTGGGCTGCTGTTGCTCAGCGGCCTTTACAACTACATGCAGGCGATTCCAAAGCACCGAGGCGACGGGCTGTATCACGGCCTACTGGGCACGAAGATGCTGCTGGCCTTGGCGGTGTTCTTTCTCGCTGCGGCTCTCGTGGGACGTTCGGAGGCGTTCGAGAGAATGCGTCAGAACCGAGCGAAATGGATGGGTGTGGTGATCGTCTTGGCCTCTCTGATTGTTGTGATTTCCGGATTTGTGAAGGTTCGCGGGCCGAACGGGAAATCGAATTCGGAGGCGGAGGTCCGTCCGGCCGCGAAATTTTAGGGAAAAGACTTCAGCCGCGCAAGAAACTTTTTCCCGTCACGAATCGTCTCAATGACGTATCTCTCGACGGTGGCTGGGAAGGAGGCTCACCATGACACGCTACAACAACCCCGCAATGAAACAACTTGCCGATCAGCAGATGCGTTATGCGCCTCGGCCCGTCCGTCTCGAACAAATTGACCGCGCCGAACGTCTGATTGAGGAACTCGATCCGCGGACCGAATATCGGTACGACGACCTCTGCAAACGGCTGACGAATTACCGCCCCGACCGTTATCCCAGCTTGACGCTCACGGGAGCTGAAGCGGCTCACGACCTGCACAGATTCGTGGAAGACCTTTCGTCGAGCGCCAAGCTGACGGCCGACATGCTCAATGAGCCGGTACTGACCCTGCAAGACGTCAGTAACCGTTATCACGTTTCGACGAAGACCGTCACGCGCTGGCGCGAACGTGGCTTGGTCGCGCGCCGGTTCGTCATCGGGAATCGCAAGCAGTTGGGATTTCTGGAATCCTCAGTCCGACGGTTTGTGCTGCGTCACCGTGACACCGTCGCCCGCGGCAGCCGCTTCCGTCAGCTTTCCGACGATGAGCGCTGTGGGATCATCCGCTGGGCGAGACGCTTGGCGCAGTGGGGCGGCAATCCGACGGAAGTCGTCCGTCGAGTTGCCAAGCGGTTCGATCGAGCTCCGGAAACGATCCGCTACACGCTGAAAGAGTACGATCGGCAAAACCCCGAGAATGCCGTCTTCCCGGATGCATCTGCTCCACTTACGGACGAAGAGAAGCGTGAAATCTTTCGGCTGTCACGGCTGAACGCCCCCATAAGAAAGCTCGTGTCGCGGTTTCGTCGCACGCGATCCAGTATCTACCGCGTCCTCGGTGAGATGCGTGCCCGGCAGTTGCTCGAGCCTCCGATCGATTTCATGGCGCATGAATCGTTCGAGTTGCCAAGCGCCGATGATTTGATCCTCGGCACGCCGCCACCGCGCGACGAGGAAGTGGTTCAGCACGTGCCTCCGCCAGGCTTGCCGCCGTACTTGCACAGCCTCTATCAGCACCCGCTGCTGACGCGCGAGGATGAGACCTACTACTTCCGCAAGATGAACTACTTAAAGTTCAAAGCCGAGCAGCTGCGGCGGAAGTTGGATCCTGCGCGGCCGAAGGCTGCGTTAATGCGCGAAATCGAGCGGCTGCTGGAAGAAAGCTTGTCGGTCAAGAATTTTCTCATCCGTAGCAACCTGCGGTTGGTCGTCTCGATCGCTAAGAAGCACCTTAGGCCGAACACGAACTTCTTCGAAATGGTCAGCGACGGCAACATGTCGCTGATTCGAGCGATCGAGAAGTTCGACTTCAGCCGTGGCAACAAATTCTCGACGTACGCCTCGTGGGCCATCATGAAGAACTTCGCCCGCACCATTCCGGCCGAGAATACGTTGCACGACCGCTTCAAGACCGGAATTGACGAGGTCTTCCGGGCGTCGTACGACGACCGTGCGAATCAGTTCCAGGTCGAACGCGAAAACCAAACACAGCATGGCATCATCATGCGGATCCTCGAGCAACTGGAGCCGCGCGAGCGTGAAATCCTGATGCTCCGCTTCGGACTTCGCCAAGGCTCCGAACCGCAAACGCTGGAACAAGTCGGTCACCGCTTCGGTGTGACCAAAGAGCGTGCCCGTCAGTTGGAGGCTCGCGGCCTCAAGAAGCTGCGCCAAATCGCCGCTGACGAGAAACTGGACATTCCAGGTATTTGAGCAACCGCATGCCGAGTGTCACTCCGAGCGTGTGAAAAAAAAAAGACTCTCAGGCGAGCGGGGGGCGTCAGCCCCCCGGTTTTCAGCGGTCGTTGTGACCACCGGGGGGCTGACGCCGCCCCGCTCACCAATTCTTTCACAGACTCTCCGCGTCGACTGTCGCGTCGCGGAGTGGCAGGTCTACTTTGCAACGCCCGAGCGTTATCCTCTCGCGGCATGTCGCACATCGAACTGCGAGGCGTTCGCGTTCATAACCTCCAAGGGATTGATCTGCGCCTGCCGCTGGGCAAGCTGATCGCCATCACGGGCGTCAGCGGAGCCGGCAAGAGCAGTCTGGCGTTCGACACGCTCGTCGCCGAAGGACGCCGTCGTTACATCGAGACTTTCGCACCGTCGGCCCGTCAATTTCTCGAACGGATCGAGCGTCCCGACGCCGATGCGCTTGAACATCTCCCGCCGGCAATCGCCTTCCGCGCGGAGTCGTCGTTTGATCCACGAGCCACGCTCGGCACGATCACCGAAACCGACGATCTCTTGCGATTGCTGTTTGCTCGGGTGGGCCAAGCTCACTGCCCGCAGTGTGACTCGCCACTGAATTCTTGTTCGCCGGACGAGGTTGTCGCGCAGTTGGCATCTTTACCTGAGGGGACGCGTTTCGTTGTCGCGTTTCCAGCGAGGTTGTTGAACCACAGCGAGTCCATCGACACCTGGCGACAGCTTGGTTTCGTGCGCGCGATCGCAATGCGAACGCAACCGTCGACGGACTCGTTCGTCGCGGAAACCATCGACCTGAGCAAACTCGCCGCGTGCGAGCCACAAGTCACCGAAATCGAACCGTCGAAGTTGTGGATTGTCGTGGACCGACTCATCGCCGGAAAGACGGACTCCGCACGAATGCTTGACAGCGTCGAGCAGGCGTATCAAAACGGCTCGGACCGGTGTGTCGTGCTCTGGGAAACAAAGACGGACCAGCCGCCGAGCAAACCCGGCGGACGAACCGTCGGATGGGATGGCCGCGAATGGCAGTTAGCACGGTTCTCGAAGCAGCTTTTCTGTTTTGATTGCGATGCCGAATTCCCGGCGCTCGAGCCGGATCATTTCCATTTCGGCAACTCGCTGGGAGCCTGTTCGCACTGCAACGGCCTGGGGACTGTCGAGCAAGATGGCGCCTGGGAATCGTGTTCCGAGTGTGGCGGCTCGCGCATCAAAGCATTGGGTCGTGGAGTGAGGCTTCTTAGTCTCGCGGGACGGATTGCCCATCGGTCCGAGCCATCTCGCGAAACAGCGGTGTCCCAGCCGCTTGCGGACGGATTGACAATCCGTCCTACTCCTACTGCTCCTACAGCGTCAGGCGGCATCGACAACTTGCGACGCGTAACGATTGCGGAACTCAGGGACTTCATTGACGGATTCACTACGGCAGCGTCAACAAGTACAACGTGGATTGTCACGAATATCCTCTCCGAACTGAGCGTTCGATTGCAGACGCTGATCGAACTTGGATTGGAGCATCTCAGCCTGCACCGCTCGCCGCGCAGCCTGTCGCGCGGCGAAGGTCAGCGAGCGAGACTCGCGGCGTTGCTGGCCACGCGGCTCGACAACGCGATGTACGTGCTTGACGAGCCGGCGTCCGGCCTGCATCCGTCCGAGCAACCGCGCGTATTGGCCGCGATTCGCCGGCTGCAACAGTCCGGCAACACCGTGATCATGGTCGAGCATCAGCCGCTGTTTCTCGAAGCGGCCGATCAAATCATCGACCTTGGACCCGGTGCCGGTCGCGACGGAGGCCGGGTGGTGTTTCAGGGTTCGTCGATGGAACTGCGACAATGCGAGGCATCAGTCACCGGCGCGTTCCTGACCGGTCGCCGCGCGTTGCCGATTCCGACGGCTGCTCAACGCCGATCGCCTGATCGTTGGCTGACGCTTGCAGGTGCAACGCTGCACAACTTGCGTGACGTGTCGGTCGAGTTTCCGCTCGGTGTGTTGTGCGTCGTGGCGGGAGTGAGCGGCAGCGGGAAGAGTTCGCTCATCGAACACACGTTGTTTCCGGGGCTCAGCCGGCGGCTTGACTCCGCCGCGCACACCAGCACGACGCGCCAGCGAGGGAACCGGATGCCGAGTGACGCCGATCCCTCGCTGGCGCGTCAGGCTAATGTCGAGATCGCTTCCACGTTTACGGCACTGACTGGCAGCGAGCACATCGACGACGTTGCCTTTCTCGACTCGTCGCCGATCCGCCAATCCGCGAGGACGAACGCCGCCACGGCACTCCAGGCATTTGGTGAAATCCGCCGCCTCTTCGCCGAAACGACCGAAGCCAAAGTGAAGAACTTTTCGGCGAGACACTTCAGCTTCAACGCGCACGACGGCGGGCGTTGCCCGCGCTGCCGAGGGCTTGGCTCGGTCGAGATCGACATGCAATTCCTAGCTGATCTGTCGGTCGTTTGCCCGGAATGTCATGGCCTGCGGTTTCAGCGAGAGTTGCTCGACGCCAAGCTGCGCGGCCTCTCGATCGTGGAAGTGTTGGCCCTCACGGCAGACGAAGCCTTCGCGTTCTTTCGAGGTCAGCCCAGATTACAACGCCGTTTGAAAAGCATCAAAGATGTCGGCCTCGGGTATCTGCCGCTCGGTCAGTCCGCCAGCACGTTGTCTCGCGGCGAGAGCCAACGTCTGAAGCTGGCGACGCTGCTGGCTCGCCGCTCGCGAGCACGCACGCTCTTCCTGATGGACGAGCCGACGGCCGGCCTGCACCTCAGTGATGTCGCCACGCTGCTCACTTGCTTGCGTCGCCTGATCGAAGTTGGTCACTCACTGATCGTGATCGAGCATTGCCCGGAGTTCATTCACTGTGCCGATTGGGTGATCGAACTCGGTCCCGGCCCCGGCGAAGCGGGCGGGCGAGTTGTCTCCGCCGGGCCACCTTTGTAGCGTTGCGACGTTGGCTCCCCCCCCGCTTCACCAGGCTTCAAACAAGCGAACCCCACCGGGCTTGCCCCGGTGGATCGCGGGATTTCGCACTACTCGGCGTCACGCGAAACAAACGGCTCAGTAGTGCAGAATCCCGTAAACCACTGGGGCAAGCCCAGCGGGGTCGCTTGATTGAGGACTAGGATTTTTGGCTGAGCGACACTTCGCAAGAAAGGAATCCCGTGCTCGATAACCCCAAACTGTTTGAGACCGGCCTGCAGTACCGCGACTTCCTCGCGAAGTACGGCACCGAGGAACACCGTCGTCGCTGGGACGGCCTGCATGCCGAGGTCCGGCTGACGGACGCTCAACGCCAACTGCTGAGCGGCTTCACGCGCCGCATGAGGGTGATGGTGCTGGCCGGCACGTGGTGCGGAGACTGCGTCAATCAATGCCCGATCTTCGATCACTTCGCGTCGGCGTCCGCCTGCCTCGACATCCGCTACTTCGACCGCGACGCCTGCCCGGAGTTGGCGAACGAACTCTCCGTCTGCGGAGCGGCTCGCGTCCCGGCTGTGCTGTTCCTCAGCGAGGACTGGTTCCGCTGCGGCCAGTTCGGAGATCGAACTCTGTCGAAGTACCGCGACATGGCTAGCACCCTCGCCGGAGCCGCGTGCCCGACGGGGCTCGTTGCTCCGGGGAGATCGTTGCTCGACAATGTTGTGCAGGAGTGGCTGAATGAGTTCGAACGGATTCAACTGATGCTGCGAACGTCAGCTCGGCTGCGAACGCTGCATGGGGATTGAGAGAACCGGAGCTTGACTGGAAATTCTGGAACTCGTGATTGCCGTGCCAGCGACTGTTTGGTATAGACCACAGCATCATGACCACCGCCAAAGTCTTTATGAACGGACGCAGCCAGGCCATTCGGTTGCCGAAAGAGTTCCGAGTGCAAGGGGACGAAGTCTTCTTGAAGCGCACGACGGAGGGCTTTCTGGTCGTCGAACGCGACCCGTGGGACGTGTTTGCTGAGGGCTGCCGTGAATTGTCGGAGGACTTCCTGGCGGAGCGTCGGCAACCGCCGCTCGAAACGCGGGACTGGTCGAAATGATTTATCTGCTCGACACCGACATGCTGGTCTATTTGATTCGTGGCCTGAAGATTGTCTCACCGCGCAACGAGCGGCAGAGGGAGCAGTCGCGAACGGCGCGGCGAATTCTGACGCGGTGCCGCAAGCATCAGACGGCCGGGAC
>CAZPUJ010000114.1:0-6339 GCA_964589725.1 uncultured Planctomycetaceae bacterium | reverse complement strand
CGTCTCTTTCAACTCGCGATGCACTCGTGCGAGCAGCGCATGATGCCCGTCGTCGCTCGCGTCCTGCGGATACAGCCGCCGCATCGTTTCGAGCGGCTGTTTCGCTTCCGCCCATTTCTTCTCGGAGATCAATTGTTTGGCGAGTCGCTGCAACGCGGCATAGTTGTGCGGATGCTCTTTGAGCCACGCGGAAATCAGCGCGGCGTCGGCGCGGCGCGGCAGTTCCGGCTCGGACCAGTCCGCTGCCGGAGCCATGTCGGTCGCTCGCTTGCGAGCATACACCGCGAAGGCTGTATTCAATTCGTCCAGTGAGCTTGAATGCCGAGCCAGCGCGTCGTTGATCGTCACGCCGTTGCCGAGATCAACCAGAATCTTCTGCAACGTGTCGAGGCCGTTCTTTTCGACGAGATACTCGACAACCAGCGACGACTCGAAGTACGCGAACTGGAGATGCAGCGAGCTACGCGGCTGCAGGAATGCACCGCTCAGTTCGCTGACCGGCGTCAGTTCGTCGCCGAGCAGCATCTTGCGATACCGCGGATTAATCGACTGCCCCCAAGTCGTGTTCGCCTGCCGCTCCTCGTAGACCGAGATGCCTTCGCTCAGCCAGCGCGGCATCTTGTTGCCGGTCTTGTTGAGCGTGACGACGTGACAAAACTCGTGCCACAATGTCGCTTCCCAGCAGGTTGGATGCGCGTCCTGCGACGCCGGGCTGTTGGCCGTAATGACCGTGCCGAAGCAGACGCCCAGAAACCCCGCGCCGCCCGGAAGTCCGAAGGTGCGGATCGCGAAGTCCTCTTGCTTGGGAAACATCTCGACGATGATCGGCTCGTCGAGCTTCACGTCATACTTCGAGCACAAGTCGCGCTTCGCCCGCTTCAGCAGGTCGAGCACTCGGCGGCCGTAGATGTCGGCCTCGCGAGCGTCCATCCGTGCGACGATGCCCTCTTCTTCCAGCGTGCGAAACTTCGACACGTTCTCCTGCAACGTCACTAAGTTGTGAGCGACGATGTTGTAGCCGTCCGATTGATAGACTTTCTCGGCCAGCCGCCAACCCTCCGCTTCCTGGCCCAACCGCAACAAGTCTTGCGCGAGCTGCATCTTCGCCGGCAAGTATTTCGGCTCGAACTCCAAGGCCTGCCGCTGATACGTCGCCCCTTCGGCGAAGCGATACTTCTGCGACAGCTTCTTGCCAATGAGATGATCGACCTGTGGGTTCGTCGTCCAATGTTTGAGCGCTGTGCCGCGGTATTGCTGCTCGCTCTCTGGCTGATTCCGCAAATGAGCCAGCACCGCACGATACGCCGCCGCTCGCGGATACTGCGGGTTGATCGACTCGACCTTCGACAGCACGATCTCTGCATCGTCGTAGCGTTCCGAATCAATGTGCTCATCGACGATCAGCAGCAGGCAGCCGATATGATTCGGATTCCGTTCCAGCGCGGCTTTCAGCGCCGCGTTGGCTTTCTCCGGATCGCTCGGAGCGAACGCTTGGGCCAATCCGAAATGCGCCTCGGCGTCGGCTGCGTCGAGCTTCACGGCCTGTTCGAAGTTCTGCGCCGCGAGTGCGAAGTCATTCTTCTCCAGCGCCAACTCGCCGCTCGCGAGAAAGGCCGGAGCGTAAGTCGGCTGCTGCTTCTTGACGATGTTGTAAGCTCCGTCGAGCACCTTCTTAGGATCGGCCCCCTGACCGAGCAGAAACCGCCCGATGATGAGCCGATTTCCGGCGTCGCTGTACCGCGACGGCGACTGTTGCACGAGCTTCGCGATTTCTTCGTCAATCTGCGCGACTCGCTCTGGCTGGTTGTTGAAGCGACAAACGTCTCGGCCCCACCAGCGAAGCTCGATGCTGTTGCTGAACTTCTTCAACGCCGCCTCCAACGTCTCCGCCGCGTTGGCGTATTCTCCCAGCTCCAGTTCCGACCGCAGTTTCAGCAGGCGGTAATTCTCATTGACCTCGCGTTCGGCAATCGTCTTCGCGGCTGCCTCGACACACTCGGAATACTTGCCCGTGCGAAAGAGTCCGCCGATTTGAGCCGCGTCCGCCGCCTCAGCGACCGTTGTTACGGAGAAGACCAGCAGCCACACCGAGCAAGACGCACGAAACGCGCAGCCAGCGAAGTCGAAGCGGCACTCCGGCCTACTCGCGAACCGCGAGGCAGCGTGCTGGCTGGAACCGCGATACAAATTCATTGGAGAAGCACCTCGTGCGACGGAGGCGTCACATAGGCCGTCCTGGTCGCATCCGCGAGGATTGCATGGTCTTCTCGACGCGCGCTGGGCATCCTACGTCATGAGCAGCCTGCACACCACCGCTTCGCGTGGAACCACGCGTTTCACTCGACCTAATCAATTCGAAATCGCTCACTCCGGCAGCACGATGAAGGCGGCGAATTGGGGTTCAGTGACTGGCAGTTCGGCGTTCGGCATTCCGACGGGCGAAGGAGGCGTGACCGGTTTCATCGGCACTCGCACAGGTTTGCTGTCGTAGACGCCAGTCACCAGCGATGGGCCGAAGAAGTCTTTGACGCTCACGATGCGGAACTTCTGGCCAGACGACAGCACGCGAGACAAATCGACTTCGACTTCTGGCAACTGCGCCGGGTTGAGCACAGCGATGTGAGCGCGGCCGGGTTCGTGAGTGTTGGGGCGCACGATTACTCGCAGTTTGGACGGCGTGCCTTTCGTGAAGGTGCTCTTGGCGTCGAAGCCGGTTGTCTCACGCCACTGATCGTAAGTCAGACCGCGACTCTTCGAGCCTTCGACGACGGCGCACTCGCCCCAGCGGCCGTCGGTGACATAGTAGTCGTTCTCGTTCCAGCGCTGGCCGGCCAGAAGCAGCCGCTCGGCTGCTTCCAATTGCACGACGTTAGAATGAGCCACAATCGTGTTTCTCGCGATGGTCGCCTTGCGGAAGTCGCGGACCACTAAACCTTCACAGTAATTGCCGGTGCAGACAACGTCCTCGCTGGTCGTGCCCCAGGGATACCCCAGCCGCATTCCGCCGCTGACGACCACATTGTCGCGGATCGCGATGCGTTCGGCTGGCGAAGCTCCGCCCACCATGATGCCCGGCGCGTTGTCTCCCTTCCGCGTGAGGCAGCCGTTCTCGAAGGCGATGTTCCCGTCGATCTCGAAGCCCTTGAGCGACGCCTTCTCCGAACCGTAAACGTGAATGCCGTAGGCGAACTGATGAAACAGCACGTTGTCCACGATCCGCTGCCATCAAGAGAATCCCAGCAGCCGCACAGCAAGTGAGTTGGCGCATGAGTCTTATCCTTACGATGTAATGTAAGTAGACCCGCAAAGACCTCTTGGCAATAGTCGAACTTGTGAGAATTCGGAGCCTGAAGTCTCACGACTTCAGCTATGCAATCATCACTACGGGTCTATTTAGCCGCCATCCGGCCACAATCGACGAATCATTACTTCTCGGGGCCACTCCACTGCGCGGTCCCGATCGCGAAATACAAACAATTCCAGGTCGGCGAAATGCATTCGGAGCTTCCCGTGCTCGCGATGGACCGACAAAATCTGCTTTGTTGATACGGTTCATGGAAGCTCTCCGCGAAGGTTAGATTTGGGGCGAACGCTCTCACGTTGGCTTTCGTGCGACGTGCAACGCCAGACCGGACATCATCGGTGGCGACCGGGACTTCCGTGCTTCAAGGCCGGCTCCGCGAAACCAGTCGGTAACTTCTGCGGCGGACCAAGTTCCAGCTTTGCTAAAGAACCCGAAAAACAAATCCATCAGACCGCCAAACTGAAGAATCTTGCTAGCGCGATCCTGCCGCCGTGGTTCCCAGATGGCGACGAAGCCGCCGGGGCGGAGCGCTTGCGCGATGCGCCCCATCAGCTCACGGTTCGTCGCTTCATCGAAGTGATGCATGACCGCCGACAGGAACACGAGGTCGTAAGCCTCCGTGCCCAGATCGTCGGTCAAGGCGTTGCCTATTCGATGAACCACTCGATCACCCATGCCTTCTTTCGCCAGCAGTGGAGCCACGTGTTGAATCGCCTGTGGCAAGTCCAGGACTGTGGACCGGAGTTGCGGATATCGTCGGCAGATCGCCACTGAGAAGTAGCCATGATCGTGCGAGACAGCATGATGCCTGACCAACTCTCGAAAATTCCGGGGTGGGCAACATGCCGGACAAAATGGCGAACCGTTCCAGCAAACTCTCGGGCGCGTTTCCCAGCTTCATCGTCTGACTCTCACGCGGCGATGCCGCAACTAATGTAGGTTGGGACTCCGTCCCGACCCCAAATCGAATGGTCGGGACGGAGTCCCAACCTACGCTAGGTTCGTCTCTCCACCACGGTCATCCGCGCCCCGTCGTCCGGCGCGAGCGCGATGCCACGGCGAACCGGGGTGGATCGACTGCCGGGCGGACGAGCCAGGCGTATCGTGGCAAACAACGTACTCAAGACGACTTTCATCTCATACAAAGCGAAGGCCATGCCCAGACACATCCGACTGCCACCGCCAAATGGAAACCACTCGTGGGCCGCGTAGTGTCTCTCCAGGAATCGGTCGGGACGGAACTTCTCCGGCTCGGGGTACAGGTCTTCCCGACGATGGACGAGGTGACTGCATGGGCACAGCACGATGCCAGACGGATACTCTCGTCCTCCCGCAGTGAACACCGCTTTGGTCAACCGGACAACGAATGGCAGGATGGTGCGAATCCGCAGGCTCTCACGAATCGCGGCGTCGAGGTACTCCAGTTGGTTCAGATGGTCGGCACGCGGAGGTGCGCCTCCGGTCGTTTGCCGCAGTTCGTCGGTGATCCGCTCCACCACGTCCGCGCGGGGCACGATCTGCTCCAGGGTCCAGGCCAAAGCCACCGAGGTCGTGTCATGTCCGGCGAAGATCATGGTCACCAGGGCGTCGCGGATCTCCTGGTTGCCGAGCGGCTGGCCGTCCGCGTGGGAAGCCGCCAAGAGATCGGCCAGGATGTTTTCGCCATGTGTCACGACCGGCTCTCGGCGACGTTTCTCGATCAAGCCCAACAGAGCCTGGTCCAGGTCGTGCATGCGCCGATAGAACGGCAACCACCGCGTCCTCTGGAGCAGCGCGATGGGCAGAATCTTCACGAGTATCAGCACATGGCGGCCGCGAGCGAGTTCCAAGACACGCTGAACCCTTCCGGCGAAATCTGCGAGCTCCGCGCTAGACTCCAATCCGAGCACTACTTGGAGCATCACCCGCAATGTGATCTGTTGCATCGGCTCGACCATGCCCAGCGTCCGGCCGAGGGGCCACTCTTGCACCGCTTCCACGGTGGCCGCTTGCATTGCGTCGAAGTACGAACGCATCCGCTCACCTTTCAATGGTGGCAACAAGATGCGCCGCTGCCGCGCGTGGGGTTCGTCGTCCAGAACGAGCACAGAGTTCTGGCCCACCGTGGCCGTGAGGAACTCGTTGCCCTCCCCGGAGTGCAGTGTGTGAGGATCGCCCCGGAACACGTCCTGCACCGCGTCGGGCGAGGCCAGCATCACGAATGTGCCGTAACCCGCCCACCGGACCGTGAACGGATCGCCATAACGGCGGGCACACGCTTCCAGGAACGGCAACGGCGAGTGGGAATAGCGGAGGAGTTGCCAAACGGCCGGCGTCTTCGGACCAGGTGGTAACGGGGCGAACGCTTGAGCCATCTGTTCCTCCCAATCACCCCAACCCAATGACGACGTAGCCAACAGTCAGGCAACCCGATCGTTGCTGCCATTCATCTCTGCAACAAGCTAGCCCAAGTTCGTCAGTTGTCGCCGTAAGTGATTGGAGGGCAACGGACGGTTCCCGAAAGTCTTCACGACATCGTGGTGGGTTCGATGTGGGACGGCAACTCCAGGCCCAGGTGGTGGAGCAGGATCGATTGGTGGTCCGTGGGGCGAGTCACGCAACGTTTGCGGATGTCCGGACCTTGGCGAGTTGGCAGCACGATGTCGATGACTTGCAGGCTCGACAGTTCGTCCAGCACACGGCGCGATACAACTCGACCAACGCCCAATACGAGTGACGCTTGCCATTCTTCCTGCGATAACACGGACGAATAAACATGGCCCGTGTTCTACCACCGCGAATCGCTCCGCCAAAACCAAAAGTCTTCACTACACAGCGATCTCAGCCACGATCACTAACCGCTCACCCATCGCGAAATAACTTGCGTCGAAAGAACACCACGAACTTTTTTGAATTCGTCGACGTTGTCCTCCAACTCGACGACCTTGGGCTAGCGGTTGCGACAAGCCTTCCATTCCCCGAGTAGTGGCGTTGGGGCTTTGGCTTCTTGGGACCGCGCGGGTGGGATTGGTATTTCTTCAAGTTCACATGACTCG
>CAZPUJ010000113.1:0-5116 GCA_964589725.1 uncultured Planctomycetaceae bacterium | reverse complement strand
CACCGACGTCCCCTACGCCTGCTCCGCCGACATGGCTCGCGAACTGACCAAGCACGGCGTGAAGCACGAACTCCTCACCATTGAAGGCGCCGAACACGGTCTCCGCGACGGCGACCCCAAGAAAGTCGCCGAAGCCAACGGACGAGCACTGGAGTTTATCCGCGAACAGATGGCGGCGAAGTGAATCGTAGGGTTGGCTCACGGCGCAGCACGCTGATGAAAGCTTGTCGCCATTCACGAAGCCTCGCGATAATCTCTGGTATTGTTTGGTTCGTGTTCATCATGAGCACGAATGTCAAGCAATGAGTATCTATCGGACGAGAACATGATGAGCCCGTTTGAACGACAACGTGACCGTCGTAAGTGGTTGACCCAAGTTGGCGGCGGCTTCGGATTGGTTGCGATGGCGTCGATGCTGTCGCGGCCCGATGTAACGATTGCCGAGAGTTCATCGCGGCCGCACATCGGGAGGCATCACTCGCCGCGAGCCAAGCGAGTCGTCCAGCTCTTCATGAATGGCGGGCCGTTTCAGGCGGATTTCTTTGATCCGAAGCCGGCGCTCAATCAGTTCGCGGGGCAACGGCCGAAGGAAGTCGAGTTCCGTACCGAGAACAAAACCGGCGGGTTGCTCGCCGTACCGTTTGGATTTCAGCCGCACGGCGAGTGCGGACTGCCGGTCAGCGACTTGTTGCCCAGGTTGGGCGAGTGCATCGACGACATCTGTGTCATCCGCTCGATGCACACTGACAATCCGAATCATGGGCCGGCGCTGTTCCTCATGAACAACGGTACGATCACGCCGACACGGCCCAGCATGGGTTCGTGGTTTCTGTACGGACTCGGCAGTGAGAACAACGACTTGCCCGGTTATGTCGTGCTCTGTCCCGGTCGTCCAGTGCGGTTCGCCGAACTCTGGACGAGTGCCTTCCTGCCGGGTGAGTTTCAGGGGACATACATCAACCACAGCGATCTTGACCCGCGCAAGATGCTGCCGAACTTGCGCAACGACGCTCTCACTTTGCCGCAGCAGCGCCGGCAGCTTGATTTGCTGCGACAGATGAACGCGAAACATTTGGCCGAACACTCCAATGAGCCGGCACTCGAAAGCCGTATTCGCTCGATGGAAACCGCGTTTCGCATGCAGTTCGCCGCGTCTGATGCGTTCGACATCCGGCAAGAACCGGAAGTCGTTCGCGACGAGTACGGCACGTCGCACTATGCCCACTCGTGTTTGATGGCTCGGCGGTTGATCGAGCGTGGCGTGCGGTTCGTACAAATCTATTACGGCAACGGCCAGCCGTGGGACACGCACGGCAATCACAACGACCAGACGAAGAAGCTCGCGTAAGACATCGACCAGCCGACGGCCGCGCTGCTCAATGACCTCAAGCGTCGCGGACTGCTCGACGACACGCTCGTCATCTGGGGCGGTGAGTTCGGCCGCACGTCAACGACCGAAGGGAACGACGGCCGCGACCACAATCATCTCGGCTTCACGACCTGGCTCGCCGGCGGCGGTGTTCGCGGCGGCATGGCCTACGGAGCCACCGACGAATTCGGCTTCCGGGCCGTCCAAGACAAAGTCCACGTTCACTACCTGCACGCCACGATCCTGCACCTACTCGGACTAGACCACGAACGCTTGACCTATCGTCACGCCGGCCGCGACTACCGCCTGACCGATGTCTACGGCCGAGTTGTGAATGAGATTCTGGCGTAACAGTTCGTAGTT
The DNA here is from genome assembly GCA_964589725.1 of uncultured Planctomycetaceae bacterium. Lineage (GTDB taxonomy): Bacteria > Planctomycetota > Planctomycetia > Planctomycetales > Planctomycetaceae > CAYSHJ01. Next base: position 3,384 of record CAZPUJ010000113.1, on the reverse strand, counting down.
CCGCCTTTAGGCGGCCGCAATTACACGAGCAGTAAGATTTGCTCAAAATTTCCGTCGGGCGGCATCATGCAACTCGTCGGCCGTGACCAATCTCTGTCTGCCTGTGGCAGACATCATCAAGCGCCGAGCAGTCGAATGTCACAAATCAACTGGACGATCCCAGCGGTAGGATCTTTCCGGTGATAGCTGTGTTCGAACGTCGTCCTTCAGTCCTTCTTCGCGTCGCTCTTGTCTTTGCTGTCACTCAATCGGACTTCTTCTTGCCTTCGGCCGCTTTCTTCTTGGCTTCGTCACGGAGATTGCCTAGCTCCGCTTTTTGATTCGCGGTCAGCACGGTTTCTACCGCCGCAGCCTGCTGCTTCTTCAGGTCTTCGATTTTCTTCTCCAGTTCGTCGATTTGCGCCTCGTACTTGTTCTGGATCTCGAAGATCTTCTTACGCTGCTCCTCAGTCAACTTAATCTTGCCGTAATTGGCGGGTAACCGATCACCCAACGACGCCTTCTTCTGCCCCTTCGCGGCGTCCCCTTTCTCTGCCTTCGCCGACTTGCCCGCCTCTTGGGCCGTCACCTCAGGCCGCAAGCTCACCCCCAGCAAACAGGCCACCAACACTCCCGACGCCACGACTTTCGTCATCCACGTTTTCATGTTGCACTCCGCGCGCAAATTGGGAATCGTTGAACAATCGTTCCGTGACCACGAAATCCGCGAGCAAACTATCGAGGCGCAGTCGGAACATCAACGCCGGCACTGTTCCGATTTCTCCAACTACTTCTCCGCCTCCGACAGTGCTTTGAAGTAGTTCTGCAACAACGACTCGTAGCCCTTCGGATATCCGGCGTCGGTCGATTGCAGTAACTCTTGCCGCAGTTCTTTCGGTAGCTCACGAGCACGATGCAATTGGATCGCGGTCGCCTGATCGACGCCGTTCATCGTGGCTCGGAGTTGGCCGAGCGCGGTTTTCCGCTTTTGTGAAGCGTCTTCGTAACGCAGGTTCTTGAGGTCGGCCTCCGACTGCTTCATCAAGTCGATGGCTTTGTTCAAGCGGCGGCCGGAGATGTTCGAGGTTTCCAGTTGCTTGGCGACTTGCTCGGCCTTCTCGCGCAGACCGGCCTGTTTCTCGCTGAGCCGTTCCATGTCGCGGACGAAGTCGGGCGGCGTGCCACCTTGCAGACCGCGCCGTCCCGAGCCGGCTTTCTTGCCGCCGCCGGTGGATCCATTCGGGTCGGCCGGTTGCTCCTCTTTGATGCGTCCCGGTTCGTAGCGTTCGTTGCCAAGCCGCGCGGGCGTCTTGCGACCGGGCAGGTTACGAGACGTGTCACCCACGGCCTGTCCCGATGACTTGCCGCGCCGTCCATCCCCCGATCGGCCGGTGACCTCTTGATTGTTCGGCAGGTCATTGCCCGTCTTGCCCTTCGCGCTGAACGAACTGATCGGCCCGTCGGACACGCCCCAGCCAGCTTGATTCAGATTGTCGCCCCACGCCGACGTGACATCGTCCGCCTCTTGATCGAACTCATCCTCTTCTTGCATCAGCTCGCCGATGAGGTCTTCCAGCGCACTCGGCAGCGGCATTTCGGGGATGTCGAACGGCTTCTTGTCGAGGGGTTCTTCTTGCACCCACTTGACCGCGTCCGGAGCGTCCGGCATCCACAGCTCAAGGTCTTCGAGCATCTCGGTCGCCTTGCTGATGCCCAAATCTTCCAAGGCCACTTCCATCTTTTGAGCCTGTGGGCGCTGCGATTGCTTTTCGATCTCTTCAAAGACCGAGTTCACATCCTTGCGCAGTCCGAAGTCATCGACGAAGCCGGTCGGCAATTTGGTCAACTCGTCGACCTTGCCCTTCGCCCACTTTCCGAACTTCGAAAGCTGCTCGTCCAACTGCTTGAGCGGTTGTAGTTCTTCGTCCGAGTATTCCTCGACCGGTTTCTTGGGCATTTTTTCGAGGTTGGCGATTGCCTGCATTTGATCGTCGACCTGCCGGTCGAGTTCGCCGATCAACTTGCCGAGCGCCTCGCTGATCTCTTTGTGAGCAGCGGCGTCCTTCTTTTGCAGTTTTTTCAATTCCTTGCGAGCCTGCTCGTTCCGTTGCAACCGCGCGAGCAGCTCTTCCAGCTTGCGAATAATCTCGTCCTGAACTGGAAGCGACTGCTCGCGCAGCCGATGCGCTTTGATGTCGTTCTCCGTGTCGCGACCCGATTCGAGCAGCTTGATCACATTCGCCATCGCGCTGGCGTGGAGCTCATCGAGCGTCTTGACCATCGAGGCCAGTGGCAACGCTCCCTTCTCGATGGATCGAGCCAGCTTCGCCGTGTGCGTGCGAATGCGAATTTGCCGCAAAACGAGCGTTTCGAATGCGATACCCGACGCCGTTTGTGCTCGGTTCTCGCGCTGCAACCGCACGAGTTCTTCGAGCACTGCCGCGTAATCGTCCAACGTGACGTCCAGGTTCGCTCGCCACTGCTCCGGCGTGACAAGAAACACCGAGAACCGCCGCGACTCCGTCACGCTCGGCCCGGTGATGTTATTGCGGTCGCTGGTCGCGGCCCAATACTGAATCAGGTCTCCCGCCTTGAATGACACAGCACCGCTCGCGCTGCCGAGATTCCACGTCAGCTTGTCTACGACGTCGCGCTGTGGCTCGCCGCTGTGATCGACCGAGGCCAACTCGCGCACGGTTGGGTCATCGTTCAGCCGGAACAAAATCTTCGTCGGCCCGACGCCGTAGTCATCGCGCGAACTGACCACAATCTCCAACGATTCACCAGGCTTCAGCGAAAGGTCTTTACCCGGAACCGAGATCGTGACCTGCGGTGGCAAGTCTTTGATGAGCGTGATCGAACGCCACAGCGAATCGCCGTCGTCGTAACCGTCGGTGTCTTTGAGCCGGACTTGGTACCGCGTCGGTGCCTTGACGAGGCGTCCTTCGATGCCCAACTCGTGCGGCTGTTTCTGAATCGCATCAGACCACAGCACGAACGACCCGCTCCAAGTCGTCGCGTCCTTGCCGCGAGTCAACTCGATCAGCGCCCCGGCTTCCGTGCCTAGAACCGCTTCACGCAGCGGCTTGGTCGCACGCAGCGTCATCGCGACCGATGTGCCCGGAAGTCCAGCCAAGATGGTCGCATCATTCCGTGACGCGGAATGCGGGTCACGGAGTGACCCGCCTACGTATGCCGGCGGCGTGAGCGTGGTCTCCAGCGACTCCACCTGTGGACGCTGCACAATCTCAACCGCTCGTTGCGTGGAACGAGCGTCGCCCGCGAGCACCTGAAAAAAGAACGACTCGTCCGCTTGCGGCACGTCGACTCGAAACGTGCCCGGCTTGCGCGAGTCGGCAGTCATCGCCAAAGTTTGCTGCCGCCCATCGCGACTGGTCTTCAACA
>CAZPUJ010000112.1:0-9239 GCA_964589725.1 uncultured Planctomycetaceae bacterium | reverse complement strand
CGTCAAGAACCAAATCTACGTCGTCGGTCGAGACCAGATCACTCGCCTGCACGACACGAACAACGACGGCGAGGCGGACTTCTACGAAAACTTCAACAACGACGGACAAGTGACGGCCAATGGCCACGAATACGTCACTTGTCTGGAGACCGATTCGCAGGGCTGGTTTTATTTCCTGAAAGGAAACTGCGACGGCAAAACGGATCACGACGGCTGCCTGCTGCGCGTCTCACCTGATGGCCAGAAGCTGGAAGTCGTCGCGACCGGCTTCCGCAACTCGAACGGCTTGGGCATCAGTCAGATTTCCGACTTGGTGCCGCCCGAGCATACGCCCGAGGTCATCAGCGATGACATCATCACCGTGGCTCCGCAAGAGGGTGAATGGACGCCGGCCTCAGCGATTTTTCAGGTGCGGCATGGTGGGTTCCACGGTTACGTCCCATCGGCGCATCGCGCGGAATTGCCGCAGGAGTTCACACCGCCGCTGTGTTGGATTCCTCGATTGCAGGACAACTCCAGCGGCGGACAAGTGTGGGTGCCATCCGGAACCTGGAAGTCGCTTTCCGGAATGCCACTGCATCTGTCCTATGGGACCAGCCGGATGTTCCTTGTCTTGCGAGAGGAGTTGATCCGCCATGACATTCTGCAATCCAGATCGAACGAAGCTGTCACCTTCAGCCCAGTCACCTCGCAGGGCGAGAGGGTGCATGAGAAAGATCCTGTCATCGTGCAAGGAGCCACAGTTCCATTGCCTCTGTCGTTCGAGTCGGGCGTGATGCGCGGACGGTTCCGTCGAACTGACGGGCAATTATACGTGAGCGGACTGCGCGGCTGGGTGAGCAACGCGGCCAAGGATGCTTGCTTCCAGCGGGTGCGATACACCGGTGAGCCGCTCGATCTGCCGTTGAGCATCATGGCCTTCCCAAACGGTGTGTTGCTGAAGTTCAGTGATCCACTCGATCCGGAGGCGGCGGAAGACCCGGACAACTACCGGGTGCAGCAATGGAACTATCGTTGGTCAGCAGCGTATGGGTCACCGGAATTTAAAGTCTCGAACCCCTCGCAAGAAGGTCGCGATGAAGTCGAGGTTCTTTCAACAACGCTGCTTCCTCCGCAGTGGGGCCATGCCGTCTTCGTCGAACTCTCCAACGTTCAGCCGGTCAATCAGCTCTCGATTCAACTGACGTTGAAGTCGGCGGAGGGACAGCCCATTGAGCGGCGTGTCGATGCCACGATCAACGCGCTCCGCCGTGATCTGTTTGAGTTCGACAAGAAGCCGCCGCAAGCACGTCCCGGCCAACTTGCCGACGAGGTGCGTGAGCGGCTCGTTCCCGGCCTGCGTTTGCGGGTCGAACCGACTTCCGACCAGAAGGCCGAAGTCCCACGCGAGCGCCTGCTACGCATGGCGGCTTGGCAGCTCGAGCCGCAGGATCTCGCACCTCAAATTTCAATTCCCAAATCTGAAATCTCCAAGCTGACACTCTCCGCCGACGGTTATGTCGTCGCGCCGCGGCGCGGAAAGTATCTGTTCTCGATCGACGGGGACGCGCCGGCCGAATTGTCGATCAATGATCGAGTCGTTTGGCAATCCAAGATCAGTCAACCGAACCCGCCGGCGTCGGAAATCGAGTTGGCGAGAGGTTTCAACAAGCTGCGCATCGAGCAGCACGTTTCAGCCGACGCGCGCGACAAGTCGGTTTCGCTGCGGTTACTGTGGAGCGGGGACTCGTTCGAGACCGAACCTGTGCCGCCAACGGCGCTATTCTGCGAGCGATTACCGGAAGCGATGGAGATCGAGCGACACGGCCGCGAGCTGTTCGCGCAGCTCCGTTGTTCTCGTTGTCATCGCATCTCGGACGACGTGCTTCAAACTCGATCGGTCATGCCCGAGTTGCGTGCCGAAGCGCCGGACTTGATCGACGTCGCGTCGCGACTGCGGCCCGATTGGCTTTCTCACTGGCTTTTGCATCCGGAACAAGTTCGCAAACACTCCGCGATGCCGCGATTCTTTCCTGAACATTGCACGGACGAGAAAAAGCAGCAAGCGGCTGATCTCGCTGTCTACTTGAGTTCTCTGAAAGCTCCCGCCACAGAGTCGATCCATCGGCGGACGACCCCTCTCCCCAACCCTCTTCCCGATGGGGCGGGGGGACAAGGACAAAGTACGCACGGGGAGCGGGAACAAGGCAAGATTGCCGACGTCACGCTCGGTGCAGTCTTGTGGGAAGACCTTGGTTGCATTGCCTGTCATCGGTTGAAACCATCGGCCCAAGGCGAACCGCTCGAAGACGATTGGGGACGCACGTCGCTGGCTAATGTGAAGCAAAAGTTTCAGTCAGGAGCATTGCAGATATTCCTGCAACATCCGCAACGACACTTCGCGTGGAGTCGCATGCCGGACTTTCAACTTTCGGCGGACGAAGCTGCTTCATTGGCCGTATTGCTCGAACGGGAATCGAACGGCGAGTGGACGACGCCTGACACAGCGTTGCCTCAAGGTGATGCGAAACGCGGTCGAAAATTGTTCGAGACGCTCGGTTGCCGGCAATGCCATCGAGTGGCCGTCGAGCAGCCGCTGCCGACGGCTCACTTGCCGTCTGTCTTTGGCAAAGTGGCCGCGCGCGGTTGCCTCAGCGAGCGCGAGCAGCTTCCGCCGAACGTGCCGGATTACCATTTCGATGATGCTGATCGCAACGCCTTGCTCGCATTGTTGCGACGCTCGGATTCGGTCCTGGCGAGCGACACTCCGGACGACATCTCGCGGCGATTCTGGACCGAGCTGCGCTGTGCCGTGTGCCATCCGCGCGACGGACGCATGAGCTTGCTGCCCGAAGTGCTGGCCGAAGAGGGCGAGCAAGGCAAGCCGCCGGAGATCGTGCCGAACTTGACTTGGACCGGTGAGAAATTGCACTCGTCGTGGATGACGGCTCTGTTCGCCGGCCACATGGGCGAACGAATTCGGCCGTGGCTAAGAGTCCGGATGCCCAGCTTTCCCGCGCGAGCCCATTTCCTGGCCGAGGGTCTTGCTCGTGAGCATGGCGTGTCCTCGAAACCCGAACTCCGTCCCCGCATTGAGCAGGATCTGTTGCCGATCGGCGAATACCTCGCCACTCGGCCGGGAGGTCTTGATTGTCGGCAGTGTCACGCGATCGGTGAATTGCCGCCGACCGGCGACAAGAACACGCTCATCGCCCCCGGAATCAACTTCGCTCACATTCGCGAGCGTGTGCGTTACGATTTCTTTCGCCGCTTCACGCTCGATCCGCCGAGATACGACGTCACGACTCGCATGCCGAAGCTCGCCGTCGATGGGCGGACGACCAAGTTGACGAATGTGCTCGATGGCGACGCGCGACGACAGTTTGAAGCCGTCTGGCATTTCCTGAACACGGTGCCGAGTTCAACGCACGATCCGTAATACAAGCGGCCAGTGTGTGCAAAGCAGGGTTGACCGCACTCGGTACATGCGGCGACAACACGGACATTCCGTTTCGTGGAAAAGGGGTTCACCATCATGGCGCTCGCCGGCGAAGTGATCGACTTGGCGAAGGACTACCACCTGAAAGGGGGCGTGGTCGTGCAGGCGCTGCGCGGCGTCAGTTTGCAATTTCCGCAGGGAGATTTCGTGGCCATCATGGGATCTTCGGGCAGCGGCAAGAGCACGCTCTTAAACTTGCTGGGAGCCCTCGATCGTCCGACCACCGGCACGTACATCCTGGGTGGGCACAACGTCTCGGAGTTGAGCGACGATGACCTGTCGCACATTCGAAATCAGATGATCGGCTTCATCTTTCAGTCGTTCAATCTGATCACGCAATACACGGTGCTGGAGAACATCCAGATTCCGCTGCATTACCGGCCGGGACGCCACGCGATCTCTCCGCAGGACATCAATCACTGCATCGACCTCGCCGAGCGTGTCGGCTTGGGTGACCGCATGGATCATCGCCCGTTCCAACTCTCCGGCGGTCAACAACAGCGAGTCGCGATCGCGCGCGCGTTGGTCAACGATCCGGAAATCATTCTGGCCGACGAGCCGACCGGAAACCTCGACTCGAAAACCGGCCAGGAGATCATGGAAACGCTCACGGCTCTCAACACCGAGGGACGCACGATCCTGATGGTCACTCACGAGGACCACATCGCGGCCCAGGCCAAGCGACGGATCCACATGAAAGACGGCCTCATCGACGGACACGAGAACTTTCACGGATAACGCATGCAAACGCGCCTCACGACGACACGCTTCTGTGGCTGGGTGGCACTCCTGGGAGTCTGCTTGTTTTCGCTGGATCGCTGGGCACTCGCTCAATCGCCAACGGTCCCATCGAGCAAACCGACCCCGACGGCCGTCGCGCAAACAACGGACGAGTCGTGGCAGGTGATTTACATCGGCCAACAGCGTGTCGGCTATGAGCACGGCCGCGAAGTGATCGAGCGGCGTGACGGCCGCGGCGTGATCGTCAGCAGCAGCGAGTCGCACTTTCAGCTCAAGCGGCTGGGGCAGGAATTGAAACTGACTACGATCTTGCAAACCGAAGAGACCGAAGCCGGCGACTTGCTGCGATTCACTTTTGAGCTGAAGAACCCGCCGGCTCAACCAACGCAAACCGAAGGAGTTGTCAACAACGGCGAGTTGGAATTGACCTCGACCGTCGCGGGCCGAAAGGTCAGCCGACGCCTGACGTGGGAAGCCGACGCCAAATCGCCGGCGTATCCCGATCGCTTGCTGCGCGAAATACCACTTAAGCCAGGCGAATCGCGCAAGACAAAAGTCTTCTTACCGGAGCTCAACAAGTTCTCACAACTCACTCTGTCGGCAGATGAGGTGCGGCCGGTGAAACTGCTTGACGGCAAACATCAATCGCTACTGAAGGTGCGCGTCGCGATTTCAGCGATCCCCGAGCAGACCTCACGGCAGTTTGTCGACACCAACGGCCGGATCGTGATGACGGAAACCGACATGCTCGGCGCGGCGGCTAAGTCATATCGCGTCGCTCGCGACGTGGCCTTGCAGGCGATCGCGGGAGCGGAACTCGACATCGCGATCAGTACGCTTATCCGCATCGACCCGCCGATCATCGACGCACATCGCAAGAAACGGATCGTGTATCGCATCTCGGCAAAGGACGAATTTCCCGACAAGCTCTTGGTCAACGGCGGCACGCAGCAAGTCAAGCGGCTCTCGCCGGACTCCATCGAAGTCACCGTCACCCACAAACCGCTTCCGCCCATGGTTTCTCGACAGGTCGCGACCGATGCGAAGTACCTCGCCACGACGCGCTTCCTGCAAGTCAACGACTCGCGCGTCGTCGCTCACGCCGAAAAAGCCGCCGGTGGGGAGACCGATCCCAGCCGCGTCGCCACACGCATGGAACGCTTTGTGTTCGACAAACTGACGAAAAAGAATTTTTCGACCGCGATGGCCTCGGCCGCCGAAGTGGCCGAACACCTGGAAGGTGATTGCACGGAGCACGCAGTGTTGTTGGCGGCCATGCTGCGAGCGAAAAAGATTCCGTCGCGAATCGCCGCCGGGTTGGTGTACATCCCCGGCGTGAATTCGTTTGGCGGTCACATGTGGACCGAAGCGTTCTTGGGCGACGAATGGATTCCGCTGGACGCCACCTTGGGCCGCGCGGGCATCGGCGCCGCGCACCTGAAGATGTCCGAATCGGCCTTGGACGAAGACGCACCGTTCCCCGTCTCGACCTTCCTGCCCTTGTATCAAGGGCTGGGCAAACTGAAGATCGACGTGCTGAAGGCGGAGTAACGGATTTTTGATTTGCGACTAATGATTGGACACCCCGGCGGTCTGCGAGCAGAACAAATCGCAAATCCAAAATCGCTAATCAAAAATCCCCTCACCCCGTTAACTGCCAGGCGTACTCGTTGAGTTCGAGCACCAGCAGGATGATGCCGGCGATCAGGGCCGAGATCGAAACGAACAGCAGGCCGACGTAAACATCGGGCGGCGCCTTCACTTTGCTGCCGCTTTCAGAGCTTTTCCGTGCCATGTTCGACTTCCTCGAGGATGTGCGAGATCACGTGGCTGTCGTGATTACAGCTTCGACGTGACATTGTCGCCTCTTTCAATGATTCCATTCTTTGCTCGCGTGACCACCGTGCCGACGGCTCGGTCGGGCGTCACGTAAACGATTCTGATCTCGCCTAGAAACTTCGCTTGTCGCTCGCCGGCGGCCGATCGGAAGACGGACAGCTTGTGTCCTTCGGCCAACCCGTCGTCACTGCCGAGCGAAATCTCCACTAAGTCGGAACCGTTGCGGCCACCGCGTTTGGTTTCCACGACTTGGCCATCGACCACCGGCGGCGGCGTCTGCAATCCGACGACGGACTTGGGATCCGTCGACAGGCCGCGGGCGGCGATGATCTTCTGATACAGCACCACCTCACCGAGCACCTTCGAGTGCTTTTCTTGTAGCGCTTTCTCTTCGACGCCTTGATTGAAGGCGATGTCTTCCAACGCGTGCACGCGGTCGTTCTTGTCGTTGAGCAGCTTTTGCAAGTCGTTGTTGACAGCTCGCTGCGCCAGAGCTTCTTCGCGCCGCTGCCGAGCTTCCTCGGTGGCCACTTTCGCCAGCGTCCGCTGCTCGTCGCTTTGAGTCTTCGCCGCGATCAATTCTTTTTCCGAGGCATCCAACTGATCCTTGAGGGTCGTGGCCCGACCTTCGGACGTGGCGGCTTTCTGTGTTTCCTCCTTCAGAGCTTTCTCAATGCGGTCGACGTGGTTCTTGTGCTCCACATCCGAATTGGCCTGAGCGGACTTCAGGTCCGCGACTTGCTTCGTGAGGTCTTCCGCTTGCTTCTTCCAATTCTGGTGAGCCGTGAAGACCGCTCCGGCAAACGTCAGAAAGAAGGCGCTCAACAACAATTGCAGACCGACGAGCAGTTTTCCCATGAACGACATGATCAATCCCCCCAAGTGATCGCGACCGGCGACGGTTACTCAGTTTTCTCTTCGTAAGGTGCCGCCGATTCCAATTGCTGATGCCGACGTTGCAAGCGAGCCAGCACGCCACGCAAGCGGCTGAGTTCGTCCAACAATCGTTTCCTTTGTTCCTGAGATTGGAAGTGATCGACTTCCAATTCTTCCAAGTGATGCCTCAAGCGAGCCACGTCCTCGCGTCGCAGTTCACCTTCGTTCCAGGTCGTCAATGCTTCCTGAGCAACCTTGCCCCCATCGACCGAGAGATCCTGAATCTGCTTGACGACTTCCACGAATGACTTTTCCAATTCTTTCCGGCGCTGATCCATCGCCTTCAGATCGACGCCTTGATGAGCCTTCACGTCCTTCAACTGTGTCTCCAGTCGCGGCAACACGGGTTCTAGGTTTTTGATTTTTTCGCTGAGCTTTTTTCCCTCGTCGTCATAGGCGGCGAAGACAACCTCGGGCAACACCTTGGAACCCTGCTTCACGGCTTCTTGAGTCACCCGGTTCTTGACGGTGTAAGTGACTCCTGTGTTGCTGGCAGTTTTCTCGACGTAGTAGTTCTCCAAGGCTTCCGCTTGCCCTTCCCAGTTCGGACCGCCCACTCGAGCCGCGAATGCGAACCCGAGGAACGCCACACTCAGGAAAGTCGTGAGGACCGCGAGAATCTTACCAAACTGTGTCATCGTGACAGCCCTTACTTGGCGACTTTGACGACGTCGCGCGTCGGACAGCTCCGCGAAATGTGAGTGATCCCCTCGTCGGAAATTCTTCCGCTGCCAGGGAATTGAGCCGAGTATAGGCGTGTCGAAAAATGCATGTCAAACGGAGTTTTGAGATCGGCCGTGCGAAAGGGGATCCCGATCGCGACTGCTTCTTCTGAAGATCGAACCGCAACAACGTCGAACCTCAAAACCCGTCGTGGGATTCCGTCGGGATTCCGATAGAGTCCGCCGTGCTACGCGATCCTGCAAAATGTGCGGATCGTGTCAGTTGCGTTAGAATCCCGTGTTCGGTCGGCAAAACCGCTTCACCATCAAGGCACACCATCATGGCGAGCGTTCGAGACTTTGGAGCCGTCGGCGACGGACAGACGGATGAGTCGGAAGCCATTCAGCACGCGCTGGCCGACGGCGACGGGCAAGTCGAGTTTCCCCGCGGCGAGTATCGCGTCTCGAAATCGATCGTCGTCGAGCTTTCGAGATTCAGCCGCACGGCGATTCGCGGCAGCGGCGGCACGGCGAAGATCATCATGTCTGGATCGGGGCCGGCGTTCTTCTTGGCCGGCACTCACGACAAGTCCGCCGATCCGGCAGGCTTCAATCCGGGCGTGTGGCAGCACGAACGGATGCCGCTGCTCAGCGACATCGAAATCACCGGCGAGCATCCCGAAGCGGACGGCATTCGGCTGGAAGGAGTCATGCAACCGACGCTCACGAGCTTGCTCATCCGCAAGGTGCGAAACGCCGTTCACATGACGAAGCGCTGTCGCAATGTGCTCATCAGCCACTGCCATATCTATCAGAACACCGGCATCGGCGTGTTTCTGGATCACGTCAACTTGCACCAGACGATCATCACCGGCAATCACATCAGCTATTGCCGGCTGGGCGGCGTCCGCATTCAAGGCGGAGAGATTCGCAACTTGCAGATCACCGGCAACGACATCGAGTACAACAACAACCGCGCGATCGGCGTCCCCGAAGCCGACGCCGAACCGACCGCCGAAATCTACATCGACGTCGAAGACGGCACGGTGCGCGAAGGGACGATTTGCAGCAATACCTTGCAAGCCACCTACAGCCCCAACGGCGCGAACATTCGCTTCATCGGCAGTGGCAACCAGGGCAACCACCGCGCCGGCATGTGGACGATTGCTGGTAACCTGATCGGCAGCCAGGCGATCAATGTTCACCTGACGTCGGCACTCGGCTTCGCGATCAGTGGCAACTACATCTACAGTGGCCACGAGCGGAATATCGTCATCGAAGACTCGCGTAGCATCGCGATCGGAGCGAACACGCTCGGCCACAACCCCGACTACGGCGACAAGGAACTCGCGACCGGCATCCGCTTCGTCGATTGCGAAGACTGCACCGTCACGGGGCTGATTATTCAAGACGCTCTCGCCGGACAAAACACCGTCGCCAGCGCCGTGCCGACGAAGAAAGAAGGTCTGCTGGAACTGACTCGCTGCCGCCGCATGAACCTGACCGGCTGCCAAGTTTTCGAGGGGACGCCAAACGGGATCGTGCTCGACGATTGCCAAGACACGCTGATCACCGGATGCACG
>CAZPUJ010000111.1:0-10369 GCA_964589725.1 uncultured Planctomycetaceae bacterium | reverse complement strand
GTTCGGTTGGTCGATCAGGCTGACGGAGATTGGACGTGCGAGCCTGCTTTCTCTCCGTCGAGTGTTCATCTTTGCTCGTATCCGACTGCCGACGAATCGCTTCTCGACCCCGAACTCAACGAGCGGATGGCGCTCGCACAGCTCGTCGTGAAGCTGGGGCACAAGCTGCGGGAAGAGGCCGATCTGCGAGTCCGTCAGCCGCTGGCCGAAATCCGCTTCGCCTGCCCCGACCCGCAGCAGCGAGCCGCCATCGAACGGCTGGCCGACGTCATCGAGGAAGAACTCAACCTCAAAAAGCTGACGAGCTGCGACCACCTCGACGACCTGGTGAGCTACGTCTACAAGCCGAACCAAAAAGCCCTCGGCCCCAAGTACGGCAAGCTGCTGGGAGCGATCACCCAAACGCTCGCGGCCACCGACCCGCAAACGCTCGCCCCACTCCGCCGAGGCGAAAGCGTGACATTGTCGCTCGTCGTAGGCGATGTCGCTCCGCGACTCGCATCCGAGCGCGACGTGGATTCGCGAACGACATCTGAAAACGACGCCGCTCAGAATGCGAGTCGCGGAGCGACATCGCCTACGGTCGTGCTCCTGCCGACCGACATCGTCATCACCACCCAACAGGCCGCCGAGTGGGTCAGCACCGACGAACGGGGCGTCCAAATCGCGCTGAGCACGCACCTGACGCCCGACCTGCTCAAAGAAGGAGTCGCCCGCGACTTCGTCCGCCAAGTGCAACAACTCCGCAAAGACGCCAACCTCGAAATCCAAGCACGAATCAAAGTCTTCTACTCGACCGACGATGCCGACGTTCTCGCCGCGCTGCAATGCTGGGGCGAGTACATCCGCGGCGAAACACTGGCGGATGCTGTGACGGTCGATGCCATTGTGCCAGCCGATGTGAGGCCGGTCACCATCGGAAGCGCGAAGTTCCCAATCTGGATTGATGCAAAATGACGGACTTTTCGAGTCACCGACAGATTGGCGATTGTCTCGGTTCAGTTGGGATTGGAGTGACTCACTGGTCGGGGTAGGTGAGACCAACTCGACAGGAGAACCAGTTCACGAGCACTCAAAGCAGGTCACGAAAAGATCGTGATAATGATACGCCGGAGCCGGAGAAGAAGGTCGCGATTTTAGCGAATCGACAGCAACCGCTTGGCTTCCGTGAGCACGAAGTCCACGTCTTGGAACGGCTCGAAGCTGATGTCTTGCCAGCGGACGAGGCCCGCGCCGTCGATCAGGAATGTGCCGTGTAGCGGCGTCTTCTCGAAGTCGTCGTAGGCGCGATAGGCCTTGAAGATTCGCTGCTCGGGATCGGCCGCAAGCGGGATGGGGAACAGGCTTTCTTTCGAAAAGTTCGCGATTGAGGTCGTCAGCGATGCGAGGTCTTCCGTGCTGATGGCCACGACGGAGAGGCCCGCCTGTTGGAAGTCGTTGCTGCGTGGCGCGAACTTTTGGAGTTGCTCGACGCAGTGCAGGCAACCGGCTCCGAGGTAAAAGATCACGACGACCGGCTTTCCTCGATAATCGGCCAGCGAGATCGTCTTCTCGCCCGGAGCCGGCAAGCTCCAGTCCGAGGCGGGTGACGGCGACCAGCGGAACGGGCCGAGGGAATCGAGCGGCGGTCGATCGCCGACGTCCGTGCGCGGCGGAGCCGGGTTCCGCCAATCATCGGGCAGTCCTTGTTCCTTCGCGAACGGTGCCAATCGCGCCAGCAGCGGCGAATCGAGCTCGGCATGTGCGGCGATGTCGCGGAGTTTCGTGAAGGCGGCCTTCGCGTCATCGAGCTTATTCATCCGTCGCAACAGATCGACTTGCACGGCCAGCGGCGCGACTTCGGTCTCCGCGGATTTGACGGCGGCGGCGAGTGTCTCCACGCACTTGTCGTGTTGCCCACACAGGAACTGATACTTCGCCAGCCGCGGCTTGGGGATGTCGTTGGCTTTGCCGAACTGCTCGCGCGCCGGATCGGTTTCGCCACGAGCCAACAATTGCACGCCGCGCAATTCGGCCAACGTCTGCTCGACCGGCATGAGGGTTTCGCGCGACTTCTTGATCGCTTCGTCTTTCGCTTTGGCGATTTCGTCGTCTTTCTTGTTCTCATCGCGAGCCTTCTTTTCCGCCGCGGCACCGTCGGCCTGTGCTTTCTGTTCGAGCTGCAGCGCGATCGCGTCCAAACCAGCGACACACTCGTTGAGCTTGCCAGCGTCACCTTTGTGGTAATAAGCGGTGCCGAGCAGCCGTAGCCGCTTGATTTGCTCGGGCTGCTGATCGGTCGGTTCGAGATACATCGTGTTGGCCAGCGAAAGGGCTTCGTCCCAAAGCTCGTAGGTTTCGATGACCTGCATCAGCCGCTCGCGACCGTTCTTGCCACTTCCCTTTCCATTCTTTGGGAACGTGTTGTACTTCGGGTGTCGCGGCAATTCGATCAAGTTCTTGGCGAGGTCCATCCCATGCTTGGGCTGACCAAGATAAATCAGATTTCGCACCAACCACTCTTGGTTGTGAGCGTAATTGTGAATCTGATCGGGCAGCACGCGGTCCCGCATCATGTGAGCGTGATCCGCTCGCGACGAAGCCTCTTGCTGCCACGCGGCGTCGGCCCAGCGTTTCAATTCCGAGTACGTGTGCCCCGGCATGTGCCACATGTGCGCAATGCGCGGCGACGACTGTCCGCATCGTGCGGCCGACTCCAAGGCGTTCTTCGCGTCGTTGTGGTCCCACAAGTGAATGCGATAGTGGTTGGCCGGGTGCATCGGCTGCTTCTGAAAAATCTCGCCGATCAAGGCGTTGACCGCGAGGTAGCTGGTGATCGGTACGCCCTTGTCCTTGCTTTGGTACAAGAAGACGACGAGAAACGCCTTGGCCTCGATGTCATCGGGAAACTCGGCCAGGATCTTTTCGAGATCGCGAATGTACTCCTTGCGACGGTCCTCGTCCTTCGGCTTGTCATCTTTGAGGTACTGCGACAGCGCGTCGATATAGAGTTGCTCGCGCCGGCTGGAGGAAGCCTTTCGGTCGATAGCCTTGACGATGAACTTCTGAGCTCGCGAACGGTTTTCTGTGTTCGCGTAGGCCATGCCCCAATAAGCCATCGCGCAGCTCGGATCGAGCGCCGCAACTTGCCGAAACGAACGCTCGGCCTCGAAGTACCAAAAGCCGTGCAACTGGCCGACACCTTGACTGAAAAAGGCTTGAACCTCCGGAACTGATGACGTCACCGGAAATGAAACTTGTCCCGTCCCCTCCATCAAATAGGCCGCTTGCCGTGGTCCTTCGTTGAAGACCTCGCCGTGTGTCGAGTGTCCCGCCGGGAGAGGCGTCGTCGCCGCAGCCGGCTTGATGTCTTCGGCGTGAAGTCGCTGCCATGCCAGCGCGAGAAACAGGCTTGCCGTTCCGACCAAGACCGCAGCAAACACCGGGGCTGGACGAACTCGAAAGCGAGGCATTGTTCGCATTTTGAGACCTTGAGCGCGGGCCGACGGACAATCCGTCGCTGGGGCGGTTCGAGCAACACGGCTGGCTAATTCTTCAATCTGCGTCTTGGTTGAAATACAAGCCCAAAGCGCAAGCGACGGATTTCTGCGGATTCCCTCGCTTGCGCTTCGGGCTTGTATGCCTCCGCAGACCACGCAACCGGAGGAATTAGCCGGCCGTGGTTCGAGCAAACGGAAGCTTGCTCTTTGGGCTGGCCTTACGCTATTCGTGGTGCCAACCGCAGGTCAATCAACAAGGGCCTTTTGACACCGAATCTGTTGCGAGCCGATTTGGTCGCAACGGGCGGCCGGAGCGATTGACCGGTGACGCCGGAAGTTCACAAGTCATTGACGGAGTCTTCGGGTGAGTTTGTGTCATAAAGCTCTGAATGATCCATCGCATGCCTGAGTCCATTCAACCTTCAGTTTTCGGACCGCGTCGTGTGGCGGTTGTCGCCATCGTGGTGATGCTGCTTGCTCAAGCGGCCTTCGGTATCGCAACGGCGGAGCGGCTCACGGTGACCCACGACGAGTACTGGCACATTCCGGTTGGGCTGTTGAATTGGAAAACAGGACGCTTTGACTTCGAACCGCTCAATCCACCGCTGATCCGCCTTTGGGCGGCGGCTCCGCTGTTGCTGACGTCGGCAAACTCGCCACGCACGGAGCCGACAAGCGATTTGGCTCGTTTCGGCGACGAGTTCCTCGCCGCAAATCCAGACACGTTCGATCGCTGGGTCGTCATCAGTCGCTGTGCCGTCGTCTTGCTGACGGTGCTGAGCGGCGCGTTGCTGGCACGCTGGGCGTGGGAGTGGCATGGCCCGCTGTCCGCGTGCCTTGTGGCGTGGTTGTGGTCGCGCAGTCCGAACATTCTCGCACACGGATCGCTGGTCACGACCGACTTGGGTGGCACCACGTTTTGGATCGCGACGTTGTATGCCGTGTGGCGATTCGCTCAACGTCCGACGCCGCGGCGCGCAATCATCGCCGGTGTCATTCTAGGATTGGCTCAAGCCGCGAAATACACCTGCGTGTTGCTGGTCCCGCTGGCGATCGGGCTGTGGTTGCTCGAACGTTGGCGTAGACCGGCACGGAGTGCCCCAATGGCACACGGTTCCGAGATGCAACCACTCCTTTGCCGCGCGGCTCTCGGTCGTTGGGCTGTGTTGTTGCTGGCGGCGTGGTTCAGTCTCAATGCCGTGTACCTCTTTCGCGGAACGGGGTCGTCGCTCCGCACGTTTGAATTCGCGAGTCAGTCAGCTCGTGCCTGGCAACAATTGTTGGGACCGCTGGCCGCGCTGCCGGTGCCGTTGCCACGCGACTACGTCGTGGGGATCGACCGGCAAAAAGCCGTCATGGAGTCAAAACATGCGGTCTTTCTGGACGGAGAATTGAACGAAACCGGCTTTGCCCACTACTACCTGATGACGTTGCTCTACAAATGGCCGCACTCGATTCACGTGCTCCTGTTGTGGGCGGTGATCCAGTCGCTTTGCTGGCGAACCGCGTCGGCTTGGCGGCGGCGAATGTGGTGCGTGGTGCCCTCCGTGCTGATGCTCGCGGTAGCGAGCTTATCCGGAATGCAGTTAGGAATTCGCTACGTGTTGCCAGTGATTTCGTTGTCGCTGTTGTTCGTCAGCGAAATCGCAGCAAAGTGGTCGTGGCCGCAGACTCGTTGGCAGCCGCTCGTGGTGGGCGTCTTGCTGTTGATATTTGATCCGTGGCATTCGCATCCC
This sequence comes from uncultured Planctomycetaceae bacterium, assembly GCA_964589725.1. Lineage (GTDB taxonomy): Bacteria > Planctomycetota > Planctomycetia > Planctomycetales > Planctomycetaceae > CAYSHJ01. The sequence continues at coordinate 5,154 of CAZPUJ010000111.1, read as the reverse complement.
GAATACTTGGCGTACTTCAATGAGTTTGCCGGTGGAACCGAAGGCGGCCGTTTTCATCTCCTTGACTCGAATCTCGACTGGGGCCAAGACCTGCACGAGTTGCAACGGTTCGTCGCCGAACATCCGCAAGTGGCTCCGCTGAGCTTGGCGTACTTCGGCACACTGCCGCCAGAGTCGGTCGGGTTGGACTACGAGAATCCACCGACTCGGCAACCGCGAGCAGGTTGGCACGCGGTCAGCGTAAACTTCGTGAAAGGTCGGCCCCATTGGACGCACGATGGACGCGGAGGAAAACACTCTCTTTATCCGCCGGAGGATGTCTCGTATTTCGACTTTTTCGATCCGAAGTATCGCATTGGAGCCTCGATCGACTTGTATCACCTCACTGAGGCAGACGTGCGACGTTGGCACGAAACCCCAAGAACGCAACTTCAAGGCCCAACGTGCTGTACAACGTCTTCCAGCCGAAAGCGAACCTTCGGTAACGAGGAGTATTTGTCGTCAGCCGCTCGATAGCCCGCCACGCAAGCGACCACTGTGGTGTAACCCTGCTGCGGCAGACCCAACAGCGTGTCGTACTTGGCCGGCTCGATCCCTTCCATTGGGCAGGTGTCGATCCCCAGCATGGCTGCGGTCGTCATGAAGTTGCCCAGCGCTATGTACGCCTGTAACGAGGCCCAGTGGTGAATGTCGAATCCCGGCGGAGGCGGCACCAGGCTTGTCATCATCATCTTCTTGAAGCTCGCCAACGTCTCGACCGAGACGCCGCGAACTGTCGACGTACGAGCTACTAGCTGATCGACGTCGGCTTCGACGAAATCCTTTCGGACGCTGAATACCACGACGTGTGAAGCATCGGCGACTTGCGGCTGTCCCCACGACAGCGGCACGAGCTGGTCCTTGACCGCTTGGTCCGTGACGACGACAAATTTCCACGGCTGCAATCCGAACGATGACGGTGTCAGCACCAATGCCTGCTCCAACGTCTGCCAATCCTCGGCCGAGATTCTCCGGCTCGTATCAAATTTTTTGACCGCATATCGCCAGCGCAATTGTTCCAACACAGTTTGATTGCTGACCGGTTTCATCGACGTCATCGGCAGCTCCCGTTGCGAGATCACACGCTGACCAAAACACCCGGATTCACGAAGACCAGTCGAGCCGCCACGCAAGAAGCCTTGATCCCGAACAGTCGCGAGACAGCACGGCGATATGACTCCAGTTGCGGCCGGTACGTCGCAATCCGGGCATCCAACACGGGACCACTGTCGGGAACAGCGTCGGTCTTGAAGTCCAACAACTCCGCGGCGACGACACGATCGCCCGCTTGCCACAACACCAACCGGTCGATCACGCCAGACACCAACGTGATTCCCTCACGCCACGCAAACGGATGCTCCCGCAACACACGCAGCGTCGTTCCTCGCTTGTCAGATGGAGGGGTGGAGGAAGTCAGCAGCCGTGCGACGACTGGCTGGTCGAGCATCGTGAAGAATTCCGGCAACAACGAAGCCGGCTCGATCGACATTGACGGCAGCGACCGCGCCACTGCGAGCAACTGCTCAGCCGTCGGCCGGCCGGCATCCAGCCACTCGATCTGTTCAAACCATTTGTGGATCAGCGTCCCGCGCTCGCGAGCGACCGAATCACGAGGTACCAACAGTTCGGAAAGACGACGATCCGCTTGCGACTCCTCATGCTGCGACGGAGCTTCTCGCTGCCAGCCGCGCACCGGCGTCGTCAAGGGGGGGGCGAAACGGATGCGCAGTGGTTGTGGCTCCATTGTGGTTGGCAGCGGATGCTGCGCTGCTTTGGGAGTCCGACCGACCCACTGTGGATCGCCGATCTCAAACAACGTCGCTTCCGGCAGAGCGGCGGCGTTGTCGGCCAGCGACGCTCGCAGTAAACCGGCAAAGGTGGCCGCGGGCGGTTTGCCGGACGGCGCGATCACCAGATGCAGGGCATGCACGGCGCGCGTCAGCGCGACGTACAGGACGCACAGTGCTTCGTGAGTACGACGTTCGACGTCTTGCTCAAACAGACACTGCAGTTCCGCGGGAAACAGTCGCCGGATGTGTTCGTTTCGATACAGGCAGATCGCGTTCGGCGGCTCGGTCGGATCAGCGTTGCCGGCGACGAGTGACGGCTCTTGACCGAGTAAATCCACATCCAACTCAGGCAGCACGACGATATCAAACTGCAGGCCTTTGGCTTGGTGAACGGTCATCACGCGGACGAGCGCACTGCGCGGATCAGCAACGCGTGCGCTCTCAACCTGATCGATAAAGTCGCGAGTCCGCAGCGTGGCCGACGCTGGATCGCCGTAAGCCACCTCGGTGAGCTGTTCCAACCGGCTCAACTCGCGCGGATTACAGTGCTCCGCGAGCAACTTCGCCCACGCAGCCACGCTCGGTCCATACCCGTCGATCAACAATTGCCATCGCACGCGCGCGGCCAGCGCCGCCGCGGCCGAGTCGTCGCGAAAGTCGATGAAACCCAACGCTACTCCCAGCGGCGAGGTCGCGACGTGACAGCGAGACACCGTGTCGCCGGGATGATCCGCCAGACGCAGCAACGACAATACCAGCCGCACGGCGGCCGAGTCGGTTAGCGGATTGCCACCTTCTTCGCTGGCCGGAAGGCCGAGAAGCTGAAGTTCAAAGATCAACTTGGCAACGACCTCGTTCCGTCGCACCAGCACGCCGATCGACCGCCCCTGAGCTTCGCTCGCCAAATCCACAAGGCGCCGCGCCACGTGTCGCAGCGTGACGTCGGTTTGAGATTCGTCGTCGTCAGTCTTCGCGGGCGCCACGCTCCATCGGACGTGGCCGGCGAGTTCCTTCTTCGCCGTCTCGTGCGTCGGAAACCGACGGCTCCACTCTTGGAGAGGCTTTTCCGAACGACCCAAGTTCGGATGCTGAGTCACTCGCGAAAACACCTGATTCACCACGTCGATGATCGGTTGGGCTGAGCGATAACTTTGATTTAGCGACACCGGCTGCAAACCGGGAAGCTGTCGTTGCAGCGTGTCGAAGATGCGAGCATCGCCGCCGCGCCAGCCGTAGATCGCTTGCTTCACGTCGCCGACGCAGAAGAAGGATGCCGATTGGTTGTTCTCAAGATGCTCATGAGCCCGACGCGCCATCGAGGGATCGGGCTGTTGTCCCGCTTTCGTCCCTCGCTGGCGCGTCGGGCTTGTTTTCGTTGTGCCCTTCGACAGTACCTGCTCGGCGAACGGGCGCAGCACGTGCCACTGCAACAGCGACGTGTCTTGAAACTCGTCGAGCAACAAGTGAGACAGTCGCACATCGCAGCGAAATGCGGCTCGTCGCAGCCACGACGACTCGGCATCCGGCTCAGCATTCTTCGTTGTCTCGCGCGACAACGGCTCACGACGACCGGATAATGCCCGCGCAAGGTCGGTGAAACTGCAGCCGCCGGTGCGGCGTTGAAGTGCACGGTACTCGAGGTCGAACCGTTCCAGCAACTCGCGAGTCGCCGCCGTCTGCCGCGCCAGCCGATTCAGAAGCAGCGACCGCAATAGCTCCAGCAGCCATTCGTACGTCTCCCGCACGGCGCCTTCGATCGGCTTTTTGTAGAATTCGAACTCGCCGTCCGCCAACTTGGAGAGGATTCCCTTTGTCGGCATTTCATCCCATTGCTCCTGCTCGGCCATGACGGCGTCGGCCTCGATCGACTTCTGAATGCTCTTGTGTGACGGCGGGGGCAGTTCGCGCAGTCGGTCAGGCACGATTTGCAGGTCCCTGGCCGTCGGATGCGGCGGTGTGGGGACCTTTCGCCAAGCGTCCGCGGTTGTTTCAAGAAACAACTCTCGCGCGTCCCTGACTGTCGCATCAATCAGTTCGCTAACCGATCTCGCCGCGGTCCCTTTCGTCATCAGACGCAGCAGCCGCGCCAAGTCCTCCTCAGAACTGGACTCCAGTAGTGCTGCGATCGCTTCGCTCCGCAGCCGCGCGGCATCGAGGTCTTCCAGAATCCGCCAGCCGGGCGGTAGCTCCAACTCCAAACTAAAACTGGCGGCCAGCCGAGCGAAGAAACTGTCGAGCGTGCCGACCTGCAACCGATGCAACCGCCGAGTCAGCCGCGCCAGCAGTTCGACACACCTCGCCCGCGTCAGCTCCCTCGCGCCGATCGCATCTCCGAACTCGGCGCACTTGCGGTCATCATTCGCCGCGTGAGCCAACGTCAGCAGGATGCGTTCGAGAATTTCCCCGGCCGCTTTGCGAGTAAATGTTGCCGCCAAGATCGTCTCCGGCGGCACGTCTGCTTCGAGCAACCGCACGTATCGGTTCGCAAGCTGATACGTCTTGCCGGTCCCCGCAGACGCGCGAATCAGAATGTCAGGCAGCGGCGACGAAACCAGCACTGGCTACTGAATCCCGAACAAGACGTAAAACACGAACCCTCCGGCCATCACCAGGCAACCCAGAGACATCACGGCAAAAACATCGTCGTAGGCCGTCGTCCGGATTTTTCGCTCGATATGCGGTGCACCAGCAGCGAGATCTGCTGGTAATCGAAGTGTGAGTTCCGGAGATAGGTCTCGCTTGGGTTCCGCTGAATGCTGACCCTTGAACTGCGGCATTGCGCTCATTTGCAACCTCCCTGTGCTGGTGAGAGAAATCTCGCAAGCAGATCACCAAAATACTGCTTCCTCCCTGATGAAACTGACGGGCGCGAGAGGAGAACTTTATCGCCCTCTGCGCCACCTGCGTCAATACCAATCTGAGCGTGCGACACGGGTCGGGACCGACACCGACACAACCGGAAAAGTCGGCACTCTCAAGACAACCGCTACAGTTTACCTAGACGGCAAGTCGATACAACCCGCACGGTCGACCGTTTCTCACCCGAATTGGGATGCGCGAAGGATACCGGACCCCTCCGACGACGTTGCAGTCCAGGGGCGTATTGATGCGGGTACAGGAGTGGTTGAAGTCGAACGTCAGTCCAAAATTCTCGGGGATTTTGCGCTTCTCGGAGTCAGCTTCCTGGTGGACACGTTCATTCCTCGAGTCACCAAAATCGTAGCTCGCGAGTTGTTCCATGAAGATCTTTCGGACTAGCAGAAATCCGTTGCTAGTTGGTGGCTTGGCGAGCCCAGTTTGGCGTCTCCTGCCGGTCTGTCAAATG
>CAZPUJ010000110.1:0-7562 GCA_964589725.1 uncultured Planctomycetaceae bacterium | reverse complement strand
TCTGATCAGTCAGCACGCAGACTTCGCGAGCGTTCGGTGCCCACACGCCGAAGCGAGCACCGTCGATGCCGTCGACTCGATCCAGGTGAGCTCCCAAGTGGCAAAACATCGCGGCTTGTTTTCCGTCAGACGGGGGAATCGCTGGCGTCGCTGATTGCAACAGACGACGCTTGTGTCCTGCGGGTTTAATTTCGCGCCACGGCACCGTGGCTTGGCGGCGACGCAGCCGAGTGTACACGTTTTCGTCCATGATTCCTGTCGGTCCCTCTCGGTATCTCACGTTCCCGCGCTCCGCATGGGGACGCCATTCCGAAAACTCTGCTTTCGGTTTCAAAAATGTCTACGAAACCTGTAGCGCAGGCCCTTGTGGCCTGAGTGAAAAGACTTCTGCTTTACTTTCCGTCGAATTCAAATCAGACCAGCCACAAGGGCTGGGGCTACAGATTACCCAAGTCGACGAATTGGCCAGCCGTGTTCTCAAGCCGAGCTTGGAACCGAGCACTCTACCGCGCCGTTTACGTCAGCGCGAAGTTTAATTCGGCACGTCCGCTGAGACTCTTGAAATCGATTTCGTCCGGCCAGTTCATTCGACCGCGCCGGCGGTCCGGCGACGAAATCCTTCTCGCAAAATTGCCTCAAGTTTTCTGGAGTCCACCGACAGGTCTGGGCAGGCTTCCCAGCTTCTCCTCCTGGAAAACTCTACCAGTCGCGCGGTCTTCAACAATCGCAGCGGCACCACTGTAGATGGTTCACCAAAACGACTCAATAAATCGCCTCCGTCGCCGTAGCGGGGTTTAGACTTGTCTCGCCGAAATACGCCGCAAGGCAACTGCTCGAAATTGATTTACCCACTCTAGCCCGACGCGCAAGCGAGGGTCGCCCGAAAAACCCTCGCTTGCGCGTGGGGCTAGGGTGGGGAGAGTTTTCTCCGGGAGTTGCTCAGAGCTTCGATGCGATTCCGCGTCAAGTTCGAGGTGGCAGGGAGACCGATCGTGGACGTTCATCGCAAAGTGATCTTGATCGTTGGCCCGTTGCTGTTGACCTTCGCGTCTTACCTGCTGTCGTCGGGGAATGGCAGCGACTTTCGGAGCTCCGCGGGTCGGACACCGTCATCGGCGAAGTTCGAATCGACACGCACGGCAGATGCCAACTCGCCGCTGCGGCGCGAGTGCGAGTTCGCCGCGAATGAGTTGCTGACGCAATTGGATCGTTCCTATTCTGTGCTCGTGCGGCCGCCCTACGTGATCGCGGGAAACCTGTCTGACGAAATGCTCGAACGGTTGCATCGCGACGTCATCCGCCCGACCGAACAAGCTTTGTCCGTCAGCTTCTTCGATCAACGGCCAACTGCGCCCATTAAGATCGTGGTGTTCTCAACGGAATCGGACTTGCGAGATTTCGCCCACCGTGTCGATCGCCGGCAGCCGGATTCGTATTACGGCTATTATTTGCGATCGCAGCGTCGGATTGTCGTCAACATCTCGACGGGAGCCGGCACGCTAGCGCATGAATTGACGCACGCGTTGTCGCACTTCGACTTTCCCGACATGCCGGAGTGGTTCGATGAAGGTCTGGCGTCGCTGTTCGAGCAAAGCGACTTTTCCGACACCAGCCGCCGGCTGGCGGGAGCCGACAACTGGCGCGTGCATCATGTGCTGCGAGCACTGCACGACAATCGCTTGCGTCCCACGGCCGAGCTGCTCAGCGACCGGGGCATGCGCTCGGAGCATCAGACGATTGATTACGCTCATGCGCGATACGTCTGCTTGTACCTGCAAGAACAGCAACTTCTGGAGCCGTACTACCGCAAGCTGCGTGCTCGCGCGGAACACGATCCGCATGGCCTCGACACGCTGCTGGAACTGTTGTCGCTCGACACGACCAGCGATCTGGATACCGATTTTCGCCGCTGGGTCGTGAAGTACCACAAGGCTCAACGGCAGAAAACGGTTCGCCGCGACCGATCCACGTTATCGATGATGCCTGCGCCGGAGCTCGCTAAAGAGCCGGCGGTAGGCACGCTGGATCGGGTCGGGTTTCGCGGCTCGCGCTGACGCACCGCCGACGGGCGGCGGATTTCGCAATCGAGATTCCTCGATCTCATGATCTCGTTCGACCTCGCTGGGCCGCTGACGCACGTGGAGCGACTCGTCGTCGAATTCAGCCCGCGCGCCGTGTTCGAACTCCGGCTGCACGATGTCGAATGGGTGAATGTCTTCACGCAGGTCGGTCCATTCGTGTTTTGAGCACGATTCCTGGTCGAGCGGCCGTTCCAAGGAAATCGACGGCTGGCCGGATGCCGGCGTACGGTCGAGCGAAGCTTGTTGCGTGTCGAGATAGAGATCGAGCACCTCGGCTCCGATTTGCCCCTCAAGCCCGACTTCTTCGAGCGTGGCTTGCAACAACGCCGAAGGAAGATGCCGCTCTTGTGAAATCAATCGGTCCGCGCGAGGCGACCGCGAAATTGTTTCAACAACACCACCCGAGGCCGGCATCATCCTTGGCGCCGCGTTGAAGTGCGCGTTGAGTTCGGTTGCCTCGTGCGTGAGACTCGGACAACTCACTTCTTGATTAGTGATTACCAAAGGCCCAGGCTTCGCGTCCGGACGGAGGTGTGGTGTGCCGACGTTCCAGGCGATTCCCCCGGTCGAAGCGCCGCTCGCAATTTGCACGTAGCGATCAATGACTGGTTCTTCTTCGAACATTCCATTGTCGGCAGACTCCCAGGTCCGGACGGGCAGAGTCCACACCGGCTTGGCAGGCTCATTTTGGTCGAGCGGCACGACGTGTTGAGGCGTCACCTGACCGTCGCTGTTTCCGGTTGAGTCGCATTCGTCTTTATCGGAATGACCTTCGGGCCAATCGGCCGATTTTGCCAGTTCCGCCACATTGTCCAACAGGTCATCGACCTGCAGTGGGCGCGCGGTCTGCTCCTGCCAATCGTCCCGCAAGCAAGAGATTTGTTCCGCATTTTCGCCGATTTCGATCGCCGCACCCGCTCGGCCGAAGTCGGGAGCCTCCCATGATTCCGCGCTGAACATCGGCCGCGAGAAAGACGACATCTCCTGGTCTGCCGTCTCCGGTTCGCGAGACGAAACCGGCTCTGTCGTGAGCGGCTCGACATCCGCTTCGCTCGCCGCCGGACGCGACAGTCCGCGATAGATTTTGCCGCCGAAAATCGGGTCGCGCCAATTCAACGGTAATTGTTTGAGGTCGTCCAATGCCTGGCGTACGATGTCAGCAGTTATTGGACGACATTCACCGACATACGCCAGCAACAGGCTGTGATCAGCCAAATGATTCAAACATCGCGGCGAGCCGTCGGCGGCCTGGGCGATGAACAGCGACGCATCTTCGGAGAATAACTCGTCGACGTGCCCGCCCGCCAACTCCACGCAGGCTCTCAGGTACTCGATCGACTCAGCTTGCGTCAGCGGCGTCAGTTCGACTTGGCAACAGACATGCTGATTGAACGCCGACAACGCGGGATTGGTCAGTCGCTCTTCGAGTTCGCGGTCACCGATCAGCACGACACGCGTGAGCGGCTCGCCGCGATCGGCCAGCATCGACATCAGCCGCACTTCGTCCAACAGCGGTTCGCTGAGCTTGTGAGCCTCGTCCAGAATCACGACCAGCGCTTGATGCTCGGCACGCAAAGCCTTGAGCGCGGACGCCAGTTCCAACCGCAGCTCTTGCTCAGCCAGCCGGATGTACGGCCGATGAAGTTCAAACAAGATCGCTTGCAACAACGCTCGACGAGTCGGAAACGCCGAGTGGTTGACAAACGCGGTTTGAAACGTGGGCTGCAATTCGAACGCTAACCGCAAACCAAGCAATGTCTTACCTAATCCCGCGTCGCCCGTCAGCACGCCGATCCCTTGGCCTCGCTCGCAACTGATCGCCAGCGCGTCCAAGGCGGCTTGCGGTCCTTCCAGCGGCACGAAGCAGCTCGCGTCCGGCGTGGCGGCAAACAGTCGACGTTTGAGGCCGAAAAACTCTTCATACATGGTGAATCCTTTCAGGTGGGACAGACAGCATGATCGAACTCCGGTTGTGCCGAGCTTGAGGGGTTCTCCGGTTGCCAGCGTGCGGTCGCAGTGATGCTGCCGAGACGTCGGTTTGCGCCATCTCGTCGCATAATCGGCATTTGAGAAGCCGGGCAAAGATTGCGGGCACGCCGAACGCTTTCCCGCTTTCGCAGCCGGGTTTCGCGCCGTAGAATGCCATCGACTTCGCGAACGTCGCGAACACACCGACGGCCCGTGGTGACCCAGGCATGTCTGAAGCTACTCTGCTCTTTGAGAATCAAGACCTCATTCGCACCCTGTTTGGAGATCGTGACCGACACCTGCGTAAAGTGCGTGATTCCGTCGGCATTGAGGTTGTGATTCGTGGCGATGTTCTGCATCTGTATGGTTCGGACGTTCAAATCGAGCGAGGCCGATCGATCTTCACGGAGTTGCAAACGATCATCGCCAAGCATGGATTGCTTCGCGACATCGAGGTCGCTCGCGTGATCGAACAGCACTCGAATGCCGGCCACGTCAACGGACATGCCACGGAAATCGGACTCCGAGCCAAAGCCAGCACGGCGGCTGGCGGCATCGAGCTGTTCGAGAAAGCCAAGAAGATTCACCCACGCACGGCCGGGCAGTTCGAGTATGTCGAAGCGATTCGCCAAAACGACATCGTGCTGTGTGTTGGCCCGGCGGGATCGGGCAAGACGTATCTCGCGGTCGCGATGGCGGTGAACTCACTGCGACAAGACCAGGTTCGCAAGATCGTGCTCGTGCGCCCGGCGGTCGAAGCGGGCGAGCGACTGGGATTTCTGCCGGGCGATATCAACTCGAAACTCAATCCGTACCTGCGGCCGTTGCTGGATGCGCTCAACGACATCCTGTCCTTCGACCAAGTGAAGCGTTACCTCGAAAGCGACGTGATCGAGATTGTGCCGCTGGCCTACATGCGGGGCCGCACACTCAACAACACGTTCATGATATTGGACGAGGCGCAGAACACGACTGTCACGCAAATGAAAATGTTTCTGACTCGTATGGGCCAGGATTCCAAAATCGTCGTGACGGGAGACGTCACGCAGATCGACCTGCCTCCGCAGGTCCCGTGCGGGATGATCGACGCCGTGGGGCGACTGGGGCATCTGCCCGGACTATCTGTCGTGCATTTGACCACGCGAGACATCGTGCGGCATCGGCTGGTGGGTGAGATTGTCAAAGCCTACGATGGTGGGCACGGCGGAAAAACACGTCACAAATAAGATCACGGCGGGGAAACGAGCGAGTCACACGCGGTTCCCCGAGTTCAATTCTCAAGCAAAGTCTGACCGGCTTTGCTGGCAACATGATTCTCTTCGGGCCAGCTTCGTTCCGCCGCAAGCGTTCCTCGCGAGTATCGACCTTGCGTGAGACGTCGTATCTGCGACGCATCGGCGAAGCACTGACCGACCGCAGCGTCCTGCTGCGGTTGCTGCTGTGCCTGTTGGCGATGGCGGCGGTGCTGTTCGCGGTCGAGGCGTGGCGCACGCCGTTCACGTACCGGCTGGGAGACCACCAGCCGCACGGCGTGCTGGCGCAAGTCGCATTTCGACGGATCAATCGGTTGGCGAGCGACCGGGCTCGTGCACAGAACGAAGATCAAGTGCCGCTCGTCTTCCGGTTGGAGCCGTCGTCGCCACGCGAGGTGCTGGCATTTTTGAGGTCCGATCTGGAGGAGGTTGCTCGCTCCGAGACTCTGGAAGCCGTGCGATCCAACACGCGCACCGCGTTCGGTCTGTGGGCCGAGGGAGATCGGCCGATGCCCGGCAAACTGTTGGACGATCAGGAGCGTGAATTCAAGAAGCTGCGAGCCGCAATTTACGCGGGTGGTGAGTTTGATCCCGAAACGATCGACGCCAACTTGACTCCGCCGGACGATATGGCCGATCGCATCGCGCTGTTGCTTGAGGACGTGGCCTCGTTCTTGAAGCCACTGCAAAAGTACGGTGTCGTCGACCCGTTCGAGCTGAATCGCCAAAAAATTCGCTCCGATCAAAAGCTGGCGATTCTGCGTGTCGACGATCCGCAATCGCGCGAGGTCGTGTCACCATCGGACGTCGTACTGGATGACTTGTTGCGCGAAGACGGTTCATTGGGGCGAAGCTGGACGCAATTCCCACGCTTGGACGCACTGCGATCGCAGTTGGAGCGCTGGTTGCAAGAGAATCGCAGTTCGCTGGTGACGCTGCGATTCGATTCCACGCTCACACGCATCGCACGTGACGAGGCGCGTCGCAAGGTGCCGCAGGTCACGGATCCGTACAACAAGGGTGATTTGCTGGTCATGCCCGGTGGAGTGATCGACGAGACGGCGCTCGACATGTTGCGCGACGAGCACGACGCAGTGGAACAACTCGTCCCAGTTCGCGAGCGGATCATCCGCGTGGCGACGGTGTTCTTTCTGGTCTTCGTGCTGGCGGTGCTCAACGGCTACTACCTCGTTCACCGCGACGTGCGATTGGTGCAGAGCCTCAGCGCGTTGAGCGTCTATCTCGGCGCGATCGTACTGGCGGCGTTCCTCGGCCGAGTCTTGTCGTTCGATCCGTGGCGAGCCGAGATTATCCCGCTGATCGTCACGGTGATGATCTTGGCGATTTCGTTCAACCAAGACCTGGCCGCGCTGACAGCATTCACACTCAGCCTGCTGCTGACTCTGTCCACCGTCGGTGAGGTCGGCGAAATGGTGGTGTTGATGAGTGTCGCCGCCACCGCTGTGATGCCACTCAGCCGAGTCTCGTCGCGGTCGTCGCTGATCAAAATTGGGTTCTGGTGCGGACTCGTGTATTGCCTGATGACTTGGGGTACCACGATTGCCAAGACACACTCGCTGGACGTGCTGTGGCACGATCACACGTTGTTGCTGCACAGCCTGCGCGGCGCGGGTTGGTGTCTGGCCGCCGGCTACATCGTCGCCGGCAGCTTGCCATTCATCGAAGCCACGTTCGGCATTGTCACCGACATCAGCTTGCTCGAATTGAGTCACGTGTCGCACCCGCTGCTGCAAGAACTCGTGCGTCGAGCGCCCGGCACATACAACCATTCGATTACCGTGGCCACCCTCGCCGAAGCGGCCGCCGAGAAGATCGGTGCCAACGGTTTGTTGGTTCGCGTAGGAGCCTACTTCCACGACATCGGCAAGATGCTCAAGCCCAGCTATTTCATCGAAAACATGGGCGAAGGAGACGCCAGCCGGCATGAACATCTGAATCCGGCGATGAGCACGCTGATCATCATCGGCCACGTGAAAGATGGCGTCGATCTGGCCGAGCAGCATAACTTGCCGCGGCCGATGATCGACTTCATCGAACAACATCACGGGACAACGCTGGTCCAATACTTCTATCACGCCGCATCCAAGGCCGCCGAGCGGCAGCAGGACTCGATCGAAGTCGAAGAATCGTCGTTCCGGTATCCCGGGCCGAAGCCGCAGACTCGTGAATCGGGCGTCTTGATGTTGGCCGACGCCGTCGAAAGCGCCAGCCGCACCCTCAGTGATCCGACCTCGAAACG
>CAZPUJ010000109.1:0-3593 GCA_964589725.1 uncultured Planctomycetaceae bacterium | reverse complement strand
GATTCGGGCCGCGTGCGGTATAATCCTCCGCGCGGATGCTGCCTGCCCCAAACACTTCTTTCACGAAAGGACATACCATGGCTCTGACAGTGACAAAGGTCGATGTGTGGTCCACAGAGATTGCTGATCAGCCCGGAGGCTTGTCGACGAAGCTGGAGAAACTTTCGTTGGCGGGCGTGAACTTGGATTTCGTCATCGCTCGGCGTCAGCCCGACAAACCGGGAATGGGCGTGGCGTTCGCGGTCGGGATCAAGGGAGCGAAAGGGACGAAAGCGGCCAGCGCCGCGGGTTGGCAGAAGACCGACGCGATCAGCGGCGTGCGTGTGGAAGGGGGCGACAAAGCGGGGGCGTGCCACAAACTGCTCAAGAAATTAGCCGCCGCGGACATCAACCTGCGCGGCATGTCGGCGTCGGTGATCGGCAAGAAGTTTGTCACGTTCCTGGCATTTGATTCCGCGGACGCTGCCGCCCAAGCCGCCAAGTTGCTGAAGAAGTAGTCCGACTGCGCACCTTCGATCCAGGTGTCGCCGAATTCGTGACAATTCGGTCCCTGTCGAAATCTGAATTCTCACGAATTCAGCTACATGGTGCGCAGGAGTCGGGGGAGCTCAAACCCGTTCGACGACTCCTGACTGGCTGGACCGCAGTACCGCTTGCGTGAAGTCGAACACGGGCAATGCGCACTCCGGCGGAGCGGCGGCGGGTGTGCGGAGTAACAACTGGTCGAGAAAGCCGCTGACCGGATTGCCCATGAGGTCAAGTTCCGAATGCGTAATTGGGTTGAGTCCCAGCGCCGACTGCCAACGAGGCTCCTTGACGTTCAAGGGTTCGAGCGAATTGTTCCACCCAATCCAAATCTGCCAGTCGCGGAGCAGCAGGTCAGCCTCTTCGCAATGCAGATGCAAGTCCTCGCGAAACGTCTGCGCGTGACCGGTGAAGTGCATCGTCAGCAACACGTCTTGTTCGAGCCGCGCCGAGAGCGACGTCACGATCTCGACGCGACTGCCACACGTTTGGCTGCGAGCAAACACGTCGATCGGCGTCAGCCCGGTCGCGAAAAAGACCGCGTCGATTTTGTGGCTCCCCGCATCGCCGAGGAAGCCGCCGAGGTTGACATTCGGATCGTCGCGCCACGTGCCGCCGATCGTTTGTTGCCAGCGTTCGGAATTGATCGACGTCACCGCGCGCAGGGTGCCCCATTTTCCGCATCGGATTTCTTCGAGGAGCAGTCGATACACCGGCCAGTACCGGCGTTGGTACGCTAGGGACAGTATCGGCCCGCTAGATCGGCATTCGCCAATCAGAGAGAGAATGTGCTCGCGGCGATCGACAAGCGGCTTCTCGCACAGCACATGCCAACCACGCGCACGACACGCGCGGATCTGCTCGAAGTGTATCGACGTCGGCGAGCAGATGATCGCCGCGTCGGCTGTCGTGTTCGCTAACAAGTCATCGAGGTCCGTGAACCCGCGGGCGTCCGGAGCTAATTCGCGTTGCAAGGCTTCGATGGCGTTCGTGTCCATGTCGAACAACGCGACAACTCGCCCGCGACCATCCGCGAGCAAGCGTCCAATATGGATGCGGCCCATGCGCCCGCAACCGAGGATCACGAAGCGGAGAGGCATCTCGAGTGGGGACATACGACCGCCTTTTTGAAGTCTTCGTTCCTCTCATTCCCAAGCTCCGGCTTGGGAATGCCTCCCGGAAGCTCCGCTTCCCGAATTTGGAATCGCTTGTCGCGAAGCAGAGCTTCGAGGAGTGTGTTCCCAAGCGGAGCTTGGGAACAAGCGCGCAAACGATCAACCTTCAACCCCTTCGTAGACAGCGACACTTCCAGAAATGATCATGCACTTCATGGCTGACTGCTGCCGAGACTTTCACCTCTGAAAAGCGAGATCGCCTTGAGCATGAAATGGATGACATGGGCCGAGTTGCCGTGGGTGGCTCGCGGGGACGTGAGCATGGCGGTGCAGTTGTGCGACCGGCTGGTGCAATCGGCGCTGAAGGCCGGCGGCCCGGCGGCGTTCTTGCAGGCGGAGTTACCGGAGCTGGCGACCGAGTTCGCCGTGCAATGGGCGGCGGTGTGGCAACGAACGCCGCAATGGGAGTCGGTCGCGGAGTGCGGACGCAACACGTGGTCGCAGCCGCCAACGCGGTTCTTCGACGAAGTGCTCGAACGGGACTCGACGGGCTTCATGTCGGCGGCGACGGAACTCGATGGTTGGTCGGTGATCGGCCTGCCGTTGCCGGCGACGTTGGGCGGACAGCCGCGAGTGCTCGCGTTGGCCGGACGACGACTCGATGGCGACGATCTTTCGACGGCGACGGCTGTCGGCCGAATACTCGGGTATTGCCTGTCATTGAGCGAACGACTTCAGCAACAGGGACAACGGGCGGACAAGCTGCGAAACACGCTCGCCGTCGCCGCGACATTTTCGGGAGCGCCGGACACGCAGACGTTGCTCGAATCGATCGCGAAGGCGGCGACAAAGTTGCTCGACTGCGACCGCGCCAGCATTTTCATTTGGGACCGTGAGCGGCATGAGGTCGTCGCCTGTCCCGCGCTCGGCGTGGCCGGTGGAACGCTGCGCATCCCCGACGACAAAGGCATCGTCGGCGAGGTCATTCATTCCGGTGAGCCGATCCGTGTCGACGACGCGTATGCCGACTCGCGATTCAGTAAAGCGGTCGACAAGGCGAGCGGCTATCGCACACGCACCTTGCTGTGCGTCCCGCTGCTCGACGCCGACGGCAAACGGATCGGCGCGTTCGAGGGAATCAACAAGCTGCACGGCGCGTTCGATGCCGACGACGAAGAGTCGCTGACTCAGCTTGGCATTCAAGCCGCCGTCGCGCTGCACAGCACGCGCGAGCGGGAAAACTTGCTCCGCAGTCATCAGCAGATGACCGAACAAGCCGCGTCGCAGGTGCAGATCGTCGGCGCCAGCGGTGCCATCCAACAATTGCGAGCGACCGTGCAACGGCTGGCTCTGACCGAGTTGCCCGTGTTGATTCTCGGCGAGAGCGGCACGGGGAAAGAAGTCTTCGCGCAGGCGTTGCATTATTTCGGCTCGCGAGCCAAGCAGCCGTTCATCGCGGTCAACTGTGCGGCGTTGACCGAGACATTGCTCGAAAGCGAATTGTTCGGCCACGAGAAAGGAGCTTTCACGGATGCGCACACCGCTCGGCAGGGGAAATTCGAACTGGCCGAGGGAGGCACGATCTTCCTCGACGAGATCGGCGACATGAGCCTTAACGGCCAAGCGAAACTGCTGCGAGTGCTGGAACAAAAAGTCATCACGCGCGTCGGCGGTTCGCAAACGATCCCGATCAACGTGCGGGTGATCGCGGCGACGAACGCCAAACTGACGCAGCTTGTGCGCGAGAAGCGGTTCCGCGAAGACCTGTATTACCGGCTGAGCGTCGTGACGCTCGACCTGCCGTCGCTGCGGGATCGTTCCGACGACGTGCTTCCGCTCGCGGAATTCTTCCTCGACAAGTTCGGCCAGCAAGCGCGTCGACCGAGCTTGAGCCTGTCGGCCGAAGCGAAGAAACGCTTGCAGGCTCACGGCTGGCCCGGCAACGTGCGCGAG
>CAZPUJ010000108.1:0-18263 GCA_964589725.1 uncultured Planctomycetaceae bacterium | reverse complement strand
AAGGTTTGAACAACAAAGTGAAATTGACCACCAGAAAAGCCTACGGCTTCCGCACCTATGAAGCCGTCGAAATCGCCTTATATCACAACCTCGGAGCACTTCCCGAACCAGAATTCACCCATAGATTCTGTTGAGGAAGCCAGATTAGTTGACTTCATTTCTGCGGCAGGTGACGATCCTGTGTCTGAAGTGAGGTCCTCATATGCCGCAAGGCCGCGCCGAAAGTGCCTGCGCCGGTTTCCGCAGCGCGAACTGCCTGACGCGTCGTGAACTGCTGCGCGTCGGCGGACTGTGTGGCCGTACGCTGGTGATCGTCAACGCCGAATTCGGACGCACACCGCGAGTGAACAGCGCGTCCGGCCGCGATCACTGGCCGTGGGTCTATTCGCTCGCGTTGGCCGGCGGCGGCACCGCTCGCGGCGTCGTGTACGGCTCATCCGATAAGATCGCCGCCTTCCCCACTTCGCAACCCCACGGCCTCAAAGATATCGCCGCCAGGCTCTACCACCTGCTCGGCATGCCCGCCAACACCATCATCCACGACCCGCTGCGTCGCCCCAACTCGCTCGTCATCGGCCAACAGATCGACGGCCTGTTGACATGAACGTGATGGTGCGTCGTCGCGGATGAACCTAACGCATGTGCGTCCATGAAAGACTTGAAGTGCCGGAAGGCGAATCGACCATGACCTCGAATCATCCAGCCTCGAATAACTCGTCACCGAATTTGGAACGCGACGATCGTTTTCCGTCGTGTCGCTGGATCGGCTTCTGGCTGCAACCTCCGATCGTAGTGCAGCAGCGGACGGAGTTGTTGCTGACGTTTTCCGAGGGCGTGATGACCGGCACTGGCTACGACTGGGTGGGCGAGTTCACGATCAAAGGCCAGTACTCAGTCGAGACCGGCGTCTGTCACTGGATTAAGCGCTACGTTGGCCGCCATTCGGTCGTGTACCACGGCTACAACGAAGGCAAAGGCATCTGGGGCACGTGGGAAATTCGTGATCCGTTTTTGCAACTTGCACTGACACGCGGCGGGTTCCACATCTGGCCCGAGACAATGGCCGATCCCACCCAGCAAAGCACGGCCGAAAGAGCCGACTGCCCGGTCGGCAACGAGTTGCAAACTCCGACGCCCGAGCCTGCGCTATCACCCGGCTGAGGAACTCCATCGCGAGACGGCGACTCCGCTGTCGGTCGTTCCGGCCAGGACATCGTCTCATTTCGCGGTCGGCTCTGGTTTGCCTTTGTGCTTCCAAAGGCGGTCCTTGAGTTGCGGGAACAACTCCAGCGCGTTGTCTCGCATGATTTGGCGGCCGATGTGGTTGGCGTGTTCTTCGAGCAGGTCGCCGCGATCGACTTTTTCGGCGAGGACTTCGGCGATGCAGCGGCGAGTCAGTTCGGTCGAGCCGTAAATCCCTTCGCCATGATTGCAGTCGCCGCCCCACATGATTCGCGTGGACGGCATTTGCTCCAGCCATTCGTGGTAAGCGCGTTTGCCCATCGAGTAGCTGAGACTCGGCAGCCAGACGCTGTCGATCCAAACGTGATGCCAATGCCGCAGCAGGATCGCGCCGGTTTCGCCAACCCACGGATAACCGCCGTGAAACAGGATGAACTTCGTTTTGAGATTCGCCTCGATCAGATCGACCAACAGGAGCGGGTTCGAGCTTTGAATACGTCCGTGCCCCGTGTGGATTTGGAACGGCAGTTCGTACGTCGCGCTCAACTCACAGAGTCGCCAGAAGACAAAATCCTCGAAGTCCTTGATCTGCTCCGGCGTGAGCGCGGTGCGTCGCTTGCCGAACGCTGCCTCAGCCCGCTCCTTAGGCACGCGGTCGAACGTCAGCGTGCGTTGATACGCGAGCGTCGATTTCAGACAGACGGCTCCTTTGTCTTTCGCTTCCAGGAACAGCCGGTCAAGCACCGTCAAGAAATCGTCCAGCGAGTTCATTGGCAGACCGTGCTTCGTCGCGAAGTCGAACGGGCTATCGAACGGGTTTTCGTATTCCGACGCATGAAACCCGCGCACCAGCGACGTCACGTTGAACACCAGTACTTCAAACGGGTAGGTCGTCTGAAACGAGAACCGTGCCCAGTACGGGTCGTTGAACATCAACTCGATGTTGGCCCGCTCGGTGACGACATGGTGCAGCCATTTTGGGTCGCGATAGTTGTCGAAAATCTTGCGGTCCAGATCGCGGGCTTGCTGATCGGTGACGCGGTCCCAATCGATGCCGTACAAGTCCTGCAACGCGATGGCCGTGTAGCGGTAGAAGCTGGTGCCTCGCGAGTCATCCCAATCGTCCTTCGCGTCCTTCCACCAGTCGTCGAACTCCATTTTCGGCTGCCACTGCGTCAGTCGCCCGACCTGCGTCCAATAACTGTTCCCCCAAATGCTGGCGAGGTTCATCCCTTTGCCCGCCTTAGTCTCCCGATATCCCGGCAGTTTATCGAACGGCCAAAGATGATCATGGGTGTCGATCGCGGGCACGGAATCGAGCGTCGTCTTGATCCGCCGATACGCCTCCGTCTGCCGAGTGGCCTGCGCAGGCACACACGAGACGAAGCTGAGTTCGACGCAGCAGGACACGATGACGCACACAATCTGTCGGAACATGACGCGCCTCCACACCTGAAAACAACACGAATCCGTGATCAGTAATTTTGCTGCGTTGACTGCTTCGCGTTCTTTGCGGTCTGCCTTTCAAATTGAAGTCATATATTGGAACAGAAGGCCGCGAAGTTCGCGAAGAGTGACCGCCATCGTATCTGTGAATTCGCACTCCGTCAGCCGTTTGCGATTCGAGAGAAGTCGTCTATAAACACCGCGCTCATCTTCGAAAGGAAATCGACGATGCCAGATTCTTCAGGTTTGTTGACCACGGAACAGTTACGGGTATGTATTGCTCGCGTGCCACGAACGCCGTTGGCGCATTTGCCAACGCCGTTGGAGTTGTTGCCTCGGTTCAGCCAGGCGGTGAGTGCGAACGGGCCGCGGATTTGGGTCAAACGGGATGATTGCACGGGGTTGCTCTTTGGCGGGAACAAGGCGCGGCATAATGAGTTTTTGATCGCAGACGCACTTGCGAAGGGAGCTGACTTGGTCGTGTGGGGGGCGGGGGTGCAGAGCAACAACTGCCGGCAAACGGCCGCCGCGTGCGCGAAGGTGGGACTCGATATTCATCTGGTGCTTGGTCGCGGCAAGCCAGCCGCTGGGCCGGATGTCGTCCAGGGGAACTTGTTGCTCGACCACATCGTCGGCGCGAGTATCGAGATCGTCGAAGAGTCGATTGGCCCGGCACTCGACCGAAAAATTGCCGAGGTTGCGGAGCGGTTTCGCTCGCGGGGGCGCAAGGTCTACTTGTGGGATCGTCCGACCGTGCTGCCGCTGGCGGCGCTGAGTTACGCGATTTGCTTGGCCGAGATTATTGAGCAATCGGCCGCGAGCGGCTTTGAACCGGCCGCCCTGTACGTCTCATCGTCAGGGTCGACGGGAGCTGGTTTGGCGCTCGCCGCGAAAGTACTCGGAGTCCGGTTTTCAGTGAAAAGCATCGCGCCGATGATCTGGCCCTGGGACAGCCGCGAAGAATTATCGGCTACAGCGAATCGAGCGGCCGAACTCGCCGGTATCGACGTGCGATTGACGCCGGACGACATCCAGTTCGACGGCAAGTATCTCGGTTCCGCTTACGGAGTCCCTTCAGACACCGGGATCGAAGCCATGATCCTGCTCGCGCGGACGGAGGGCATCTTGCTCGATCACGTCTACACGGCGAAGGCGATGGCCGGTTTGATCGATCACATTCGAAGCGGGCTGTTCGCTCCGAATCAGGATGTCGTTTTCGTCCACACCGGCGGAACTCCGACTGTCTTCGCCGATGCGGATGTGCTGGCGCGCCGGATTGCGCGGCGAACGCTCGAGTAGCGTCAATTGCCGTTCATCAATCCGAACACGGCACTGCGCGCTCACGACACGCTGTTCGCAAACCGAGTCTATTCAAAGTGCTTGCAGGCTTTCATGACCCGAACAGCGGCAAGGGATGCCCTTCTTCGAGACGACCCAGCAGGTAGCGGCGACTCATAAACCGCTCGGGCGTTGCTCCATCTGACAGCATGAGGTCTGGAACTCCCAGCGATTCCCAACGCCCCTTGACTGGTGGCGGCTGAAACAACGGGTCCGAGGTATTGGCCATCGCCCGGGCCTGAGGGTCGAAGCGAATCTGCAGTGGGTCGAATGCCTTTCCCAAACGTCCCGCGAAGTTTCCGAAGTACGGTCGATTGGCCATGAGATCCCAAATCCAAGGCAGTTGCACAGCCGCCGGCAGGTGCCGCTCCGAACGAATCTTGGCTGCGACCACGGACCCCAGAAATGGCCAATCGGATTGCAGTGGGTCCAGTTGCTCGCCGATGTAGCGAGCGGGATCGGGCGGATGCCCGGTGTGCATGTAATAGAAACCCCACCCGTGACTGTTCTCCACACCCGGCATTTGCAGCGAGCGCACCAATGCCAGATGGTGGGCCAGCAGAGCGGTGCGTGGCAAATGTTCTGTGATCTGGATTCCCGTTACCGAGGTGGTGATCGGCTTGAACTCACCCCGGACCTCGGCGGACGCCTCGGGCTTTATGTCCCAGATGTCGATATGGCTGGCGCCGCCGTTGAGGAAAATGAAGATGCACGCCTTGGCGCGCGCGTTCTGATTCGGTGCGGCGTGCGCCCGTGCGTTGAGGAAATCCGACAGCCCAAGACCGAGTACACCGAAGCTCAGACCGCCAAGCACTTGCCGCCGTTTGAAGGCAGCCGGACACCCACGGCCTGTTCGATCTCGAATGGTGCTCATCTTTTCCTCGCTTCGCCGCCACCCTGTATCGGCGGGCGACATATCCCAGTCGCGCGTCGACGGCGGTTGCGGCGACGATATTTAACATTTCCTGTGCCTTCCCGTCATGTCAATTCGGCGTGAAACGGGTCGACGCGTGGAGTCGGATTGGCCACCGCTTGAAGATCGCCAAGGGAACTCGGTCTAATCTGTCGTCCGAGATCCGCTTGACGGTGATCCCTTCCGCTGCGATGGGCTGGGAGTCACTGCGATGCGAGTTCGTTGTCCACACTGCCGAAGTCCGTTGGAAATCATTCCCGAGGCCTCGATCGCCGCCGTTATCTGTCCCTCTTGCGGCAGCAGCTTGGATGGCGTCAATGAAACGCTGATCTCGATCAAGCCGGACAGGAGGCTGCTGGGGCGTTTCGAGTTGATCGAGCGCGTGGGACAAGGCTACTTCGGAGAAGTGTGGCGCGCCCGCGACACCGATTTGCGCCGCACGGTGGCCATCAAGATCCCCCGCACGCAGGACTTGACCGAGGAGTACCGCGAACGATTTCTGCGCGAGGCGAAAACAACGGCGCAATTGCGGCATCCGAACATCGTGCCGGTGCATGAGGTCGGACGCGACGAAGGGACGATGTTCATTGTCAGCGACTTCATCGACGGCATGACGCTGGCCGAGCGGATCATCAACAACCGACCGGATCCCCGTGAATCTGCCGAGCTGTGTGCCACTCTGGCCTTAGCCTTGCATCACGCGCATGAAGCGGGAGTGGTCCATCGCGATCTCAAGCCCAGCAACGTGATGCTCGATCGGACGAACAAGCCGTACCTGTTGGACTTCGGCTTGGCCAAGCAGGACGCCGGCGAGTTCAGCATGACGGCCACGGGCGACATTCTCGGCACGCCAGCCTACATGTCTCCCGAACAAGCCCGCGGTGAAAGCCATCTCGCCGACCGCCGCAGCGATATCTACTCGCTGGGAGTCGTGCTTTATGAACTGTTGACCGGCCAACGGCCATTCAAAGGCTCAACGCATATGTTGCTCAGGGCGATCCAGCAGATCGAGCCGTCACCGCCCAGCAAACTCAATCGGCAACTCCCTCGCGATCTGGAAACCATCTGCCTGAAGGCCATGTCGAAAGAGCCTCACCGCCGCTATGCCACGGCGCTGGAAATGGCTGAAGATTTGCAACGGTTCCTTCACGACGAATCAATCCTCGCGCGGCGACCGTCAACGATTGAACGCGGCATGCGTTGGATTCGGCGCAACCCGATCGTCTCCGTCACCAGTGCAATCGCGTTGTTCGCAATACTTGGAATGATTGGAGCCATTTGGGCGAGGCCGCCTGCTGTTGTCGTCATTCGACAGAAAGTCCGGATCGAGACTTCCCCTGTCAAAGCGACGGTCGTCTTTTACCCGCTCAGTCCCAAGACCGGCGAACCAGTTTTCGAACGTGCCGTCCGCCCAAAGCCGGCAACGCAGGTGGAAGCCGATTTGGAACCGGGCGAGTACCTGGTGGTCGCCGTCCCTGACAACAACGAATTCCTATTCCATGAGGTGTTCCGAACGGTGCCAGCACCAGATTCTGGATTGGGAGGGATGTTGCCGCACCTCGCATGGGAAAGAAACAACGATGGCACCGTCGAGCTGCCCAAAATCACGCTGCCGCCTCGGTCTATTTTGGACAGCATGGTGCCGCTCAGCGGCGCCGAGTCTGCTTCAATTGGTGACGATATGCTACCGGAATCTCCGAAGCATCGACGCGCCATTCCCTCTTTTCTTCTTGCGGAGACCGAAACAACTGTCGCACAGCTAATGTCTGCTCGAGAAGCGGCGGGACTGGCGCAGGTGAAGCCGCTCTTCATGCGACTCATGAAGACAGACGCGCCACTGCCTAACCTTCCCGTCGCGTTCGTTTCGTATGACGACGCGGTCCTTGCCGTCGAACTGATGGGCCAGCGCCTTCTGGACCTGCCCAAGTTTTGCGTGCGCTGGGTTAAGAGTGGGACTGATGGTTTGACACGGGACAGGTTCCTGAGAATCAGGCCGCAGGCCTGGGGGATTGGCGGCGGGGGACATTGACACAAACCCCACCGAGCTTGCCTCGGTGGTTTTAGGGCTTCTGCACTACGCTTGTCTTACACACTCGTAGTGCAAAGGCCCGTTTCCACCGAGGCAAGCTCGGTGGGGTTTGTGCCATCCTCACCCGTGCGCGGTATAACGGGATTCCAGGTGCAATGGCCTTCACCCCGAAGGGGCAGCCCATGTCAGCCCAACCCATCGGCCTGGAGAATGCGAACAAGCTCGAACGTGCTCGACAGGACTACGCCGACTGCCGCGCTCGGATCGTGTTCAGCGATGCTTGCACTTGCATCGCGGCGTCGCGAGCTTTCGTGATGTTCTCGCGGAAGATCTCGGCGTGAGGCAGTCCTTCCAACCGCATCACAACGTCGCCCTTCGGGTTCAACAGCAGCAAATCCGACGCGTGGTAAAACTCTTGGCCGGCTTGCTGCGCGACCTGCATCGACGCGATGTCGCCCAGTTCGACGCGCTGAATCATGCGGCCGCCCAAACCTGACCAGCGCTGCACGGAACGATTCGTAATCGTGAATCGTTCGCCGGTGACTTTTTGCGCGAGATACAGCAGCGCCGCCGGGCCGGCCAAAGGCAGGCCAAACAGCAGGTTCGAAAGCTTCACGCCCATGACTCGCGTTGGGCTCATTTCGAGCCACCGGCCAAACGTCCGGCCCCACCACAGCGCCGCGATCGAAGGCCATTTGGTCATGAGCGGTGCTTCGGCGCCAGCGGCGACACCCGTGATGGCTTGTGGCTTGGGATTGAACATGGCAGTTGATTCGATTTCCAAAACACCCACGAAAACGGGGCGAAAACTGGTGAAATGGCCGCTGCCTGGGGCGACCGTCTGGGGCGGAAGACTAACGGTCGGACGCCGTGAATTCCAGCGACGGTCTGTCGTGACAACAACGGCTCTCCGATATGCTCTTGGGTGGCGAACCGCACGTACCACGAGGACTGACTCATGCCCAACGAACTCTCTCGCCGCGACTTCACCAAAGCCTTGGCGGTTGTCGCTGGCACTCTGCCAATCATAGCCGCGGCTTCATCCGCGAGTCATTCCGCCGAGCCGGAGAAACCGAATGAGGCTGAGCGGCCGGACGCGGTACGCACCGAAATGGCCTTGTGGCTGGAACTGATCCGCACGCGATACCTCGACGAACGGCTGACACCCGAAGTGATGACTTCGATCGCCGGCGATGTGCTCGGCGACATCATGCATTGCCGCAAGGTCAGTTCGTTCCCGTTGCAGAATTCGCACGCGCCGGCGTTTGTGTTCCGAGGGCGCCGATCTGAAGTTTGAGATTTCGTCATCGGTCATTTGGAGTCCCCATGCCTGTGCCTGATGAAATTGCATTCGCCACCGTGACTGAACTTGGTCGCGGACTGCGAACGGGGGAGTTCACCTCGGTCGAACTGACGGAATTTTTCCTCAATCGACTCGAAACGATCGGGCCGAAGTTGAACGCGGTCGTGACGGTGACTCGTGAGCGAGCGTTGCCGGAAGCGCGGCAAGCGGACGATGATCTGAAAGCTGGTCGGGATCGCGGTCCGCTGCAGGGGATTCCATACGGCGCGAAAGACTTGTTGGCGACAACTGGCATTCCGACGACCTGGGGCGCGCCGCCGTTCAAAGCGCAAATCCTCGACTTCGACGCGACAGTGATCGTCAAACTGCGTGACGCCGGAGCCGTGTTGGCCGCCAAGTTGGCCATGATCGAGATCGCCGGCGGCTTGGGATATCGACAGGCCAACTCGACGTTCACTGGGCCGGGACTGAATCCTTGGAACCTCAAGCGTTGGGCCGGAGGATCATCGAGCGGTTCGGGAGCGGCCGTGGCGGCAGGCCTCGTTCCGTTTGCGATCGGCACCGAGACGTGGGGCTCGATCATGACTCCGGCGAGTTACTGCGGAGTCACCGGCTTTCGGCCGACGTACGGCCGAATCAGCAAGTTCGGCGCGATGGCTTTGAGTTGGACGCTGGACAAGCTCGGTCCGCTGGGGCGAACGGCCGACGATTGCGGCAAGATTTTGACCGCGATCGCGGGCGCTGATCCGGCCGATGCGTCGGCGGTCGAACGGACATTTGCGTGGCCGGAGAAGGGAACGGGCACGTACGAGAACCAGGGAAGCGCGCCTCGGACACCCCCTGTCTCCCCGTTCGGAAGGGGAGGAAACGGACGCTTTCGATTGGGCGTGCTGACAGACGGAATCAAAGCCGTGCAGCCGGAGGTGAAAACGAACTTCGCGGCGTCGCTGAAGGTGCTCGAACAATTCGCCGCGATTGAAGACTTCACTCTGCCTGATCTGCCGTATGGCTCGGTGGCGTCGATCATCATCTCGTGCGAGATGGCCGCCGCGTTCGAAGCACTGGCAACCAGCGGCAAGCTGTGGGAGATGACGGCCGACGAAGATCGCTGGGGGTTGTATTCGGCACTGACGATTCCGGCCAAAGACTACATCAATGCGATGCGCATCCGAGGCATCATTCAACAGGAACTCGACTCCGCGTTGGCACCGTTCGACGCCGTGCTGTGTCCGACGACGCCGACGGTCGCATATCCAAACGATCGGCCGTGGGACGAGTACCGCAAAGGGACGACCGGCTCACAGATCGGCGGAGCCAGCAACGCCGCCGGTGTGCCGGCGATCTCGATCCCCAACGGCTTCGGCGAAGAAGGACTGCCCACCGGTTTGATGTTCGTCGGCCGAGCGTTCGAGGAAGATCGACTGCTGGCCATCGCGGCCGAGTTTCAGAAGCGAACCGAGTGGCACGCAAAGATTGCGGATTTGCGATTTCGGATTGCGGAATGATGCCACTCAATTCGCAATCCGAAATCTCCAATCCGCAATGTCGGTTCTCAGCCCTGGGTCGACACTTCGTCCAGCCCCTTGCGAACATACCGAGCCAGGTGTCGCCCCCACACGAGGAGTCGAATTCGTTTGGCTAGCCGGCGCAGTCCCGAGGCTGTTTGGTAGTGATACAGCAGCACGCACCACCATTCGAGAATCTGCTGGATCTCGAAAATCCGAATCGTCGTCAATGGAATCGGTCGTTCGCCAAAATATCCTTGGAGAAACTCGTTTTCGTACTCGGCCATCACGTGCGCGCCCGGCAGCCAGCCCTGGCTGCAGATCTGCGTCGGCGACGCCTTGAGCGCGACGAGGAAGTGAGCGAGATCCTCGTACACCGGCGCCCGCCAACGGGCCTGCGTATCGAAGACGGTCACGCGCCCGTGCCTGCCCAGCAGGACGTTGCGGGGCGCGAAGTCGCAGTGCGCCAACCCCAGCGGCACATGCTCCGGCAGCGCGATGCCAGCCGCTTGCACCACCTCGCGGCCGATGCGGCGGAAAAACTCCCGGTTCCCGGTGCGCTCGGACAGAAACTCCGTAAACGTCTCGATCGCGTGGACAAAGTCGCCGCGACAATGGTTTCTCGTCTCGGTGTGCGGCAACGGAGGAAGCTCGTGGAACTGCCGGAGCCAAGCTCCGGCGTTGCCGAATCCAGCCCGTAGATCGGCCGCGGCGTGCCGACGTCGCACCCAGCTTCCACGACGACAGGCCCGATCGAAACTGGGGTCGCCGCTCTTCTCCATGATCAGTGAAGGCGGCTGTCCGAGCGCGTCGAGCATACGAATCGTGCCGAACTGCGGATTGTCGAGCCGCGAGAAGTGTTCGTGGATCGTGGTGAGCGCCAGAAACTCGTGCAACCCCTTCACCTCCCGGTCGGTTCGCCTAAACAGACGCGGACAAGCGTCCTGCGTCTGCCCGTGGCTCTGCGCCTGGCCAGCGCGCCGCACGACGAATGGTACTTTCGCGATGAGGTCATGCTGGGTCCGTCCATCGGCCACGCGGAATTCGAACAGCCGCGAATTCATAGTTCGCGATTCCCACCGCAGCCGCACCTCGGCGCGAGCCGCATCCAGGTCGCTAAAATACTCGCCCGCGCGCTGGCCGATGTGCCGCACGAAGTCGTCCGCCGTCGCGACGCAGCCGTTGGCGATCGTCGATGCGATTAGTTCCTGAGACAAATCTTCGTTCCTTCCAAGACCCGGGACGCTGCAGAGAGGATCTTCATTCGCCCGCCGCTTACCGGCTTTCCCACAATGACAGATCGATTGAGAACTCCTTCGCCAACCGCTCGTTGTACGGCCGGTAGTGATCCCTCATCCTGGCAAGCGCTACGCTTTCGTCGCTCGTCTTGCCGCTCGGCGACGACGACCGTTGCAAGCGACGATAAAGGCGAACCAAAGGGCGTGTCAGCCGCGATTTCGGGACGAGCAACTTGAGGCGGCGTCCGACGCGGTGCAGCCAGTGGCTACGGCGTTCGATTGTGGTGTTTTGGTCGACAAACTTGTATTGCTCATAGAATCCCGGATCGATCCCGATGTCCGCCGCCAGCGCCTGCATGAAGCGACGCGCGTCAAGCTTCATCTGCTCGCACAAATAAACGTGGACGTTGTCCGGTCCGAGCGACTCGCGCCAGGGGAGCAGATAGTCAACATATTGGCTGTACTCGACGTCGTGTCGCAGGTCCGCGATGTGCCGTTCCAGACCGCCCGCCGCGTTGGCGCCGCTGACCCCTGCGAGCAGGTCTTCAACTCGGTTTTCCAAGATGCACTGCACGAACTGAGAAAACGTCACACGCCAGTCAAGCCTGTTCTTCTTGTCGCAATACGACGAGAACAGCCGCTCAGTGGGCTCCCGCAATAAGAAAATGACATGGGGCCGCGGCTCCAGACTTGCCAGTACGGTGCGCGCCGTCACCTGGTCCAGATACCGGGTCGTGCTTTCGAGGAGCACCGCCTGCCCGCGATAGTGCGCGAAGTATTGGCGATAGCCCGCCAGCCCGCAATCGTGATAGTTCGACTCGGGCTTCCAACGAGACGAATTGCGATCCGCAAGGAACGAGGTTCCCTTGCTCGACGAAGCGCAAACAGACGGGTGATCGCTGAGCCATTCGTGCAAGGACGTCGTGCCGCATCTCCGTACCCCGCAAATCAGCACGTTCGGCACAATCAGCGTGTCGGGCTCGCAAAGCGGCGTTGGAATGTCAGTCATTGTTTCCATGTCAGTTTCCTACATGCGTCGAAGCCGTTACGTGAGAGCCATGCAGACTTGTTCTTCCCGAGGGACTCTTCCAACCCATCAAATTCGTCCGGCCGACAAGTCGCGAAACTGGATACTCGGTCCTGCAAGTCGAGGATGAACAACCTTCCACAATAGATGGTGCGTATCATTCGGCAGTAGAAAATGGGGTTCCACCTGAGTGAACTGGACACGCATCTAGCCCGAATTGCGCACCCACATCGACTCTAGCCCGACACGCAAGCGCGGGGAACTTGTTGCCTGCCGTTCGCTTGTGCGTCGGGCTAGTGTGAGACACCCTGTCACGAAAACCCCCGGGACTGTGCGCAATTCGGGCTAGAATTTTCTTCAAAGGACTCAATACCTCACAGTTTGCGATTATGCTCATTTTTTGAATGATCTCAAGCCCCTAAGCATTTTATAGGTCCCAATTTATTCATTTTAACATTAACGGGAGGGCGTAGAGGACAAGGTACCGGGGTGCGCCGGGGTCAGACGGACCGGAAAGATTGGCTGCTCACGCAACGGATCCGTCTCCGTCGGAGAGGAGGAACGGGCTACGCACCTACAAAAGCGCCTCGGCCGTCAATGAGTTGTTCTGTCCCGTCGCCAGCCGCAATGGCGGTCGATAGACTACTCCACCAAATCACGTGTCAGGTTTACAAAACGATCGCAATCATGCCTGTCCCGCAAGTGGCCATCATTGGCCGGCCGAATGTCGGCAAGAGTTCGATTCTCAACTGGCTTGCGCACAAGTTGGTGTCGGTCGTCGATCCGACGCCCGGCGTGACGCGCGACCGTGTCACGTACTTGATGCACGAGAACGAGCGTTACTTCGAACTGATCGACACAGGTGGCATTGGCATCGTCGACCGGGATGATCTCTCGGACGAAATCGAGCGGCAAATTCAAATCGGCATCGATCAGGCTGATCTGATTCTGTTCGTCGTCGACGGCAAAACCGGAGTGGTGCCGCTAGATCAAGCCGTGGCCGAGCGGCTGCGACCGATCAACAAGCCCACGCTCTTGGTTGTCAACAAGTGCGACTCCCCGAAGACCGAGGACGAGACGCCGGAGTTCTTCCGTTTGATGGACGTACCGGTGGTCACGACCAGCGTGATCGGCAACCGGCATCGCGACCAATTGCTGGAGGCGATTCTGGATCACTTGCCGCTGGCCGCCGAAACCGAAGCCGA
This sequence comes from uncultured Planctomycetaceae bacterium, assembly GCA_964589725.1. Taxonomy (GTDB): domain Bacteria; phylum Planctomycetota; class Planctomycetia; order Planctomycetales; family Planctomycetaceae; genus CAYSHJ01. The sequence continues at coordinate 5,077 of CAZPUJ010000108.1, read as the reverse complement.
CGACGGCGCAACGCTCGCCACGGACCCGGAATTGAAGTTCGCGATTGTCGGCCGCCGTAACGTGGGCAAGAGCACGTTCATCAACGCGCTGGCCGAAGAAGAGCGAGTCATCGTCAGCGAGATTCCTGGCACCACGCGAGACAGTATCGACGTGCGGTTCGAGATCGACGGCAAACGGTTCCTCGCCATCGACACACCCGGCGTTCGCAAAAAGAAAAGCCTCGCCAACGACGTCGAGTATTACGGCATGGTGCGCGCTCAACGCAGCATCCGTCGAGCCGACGTTGTCTTCATGTTCTTCGACGCGACGGAAACGATTTCACGCGTCGACAAGCAACTGGTCGACGAGATCGCACAGCAATTCAAGCCGGTCATTTTCGTCATCAACAAGTGGGACTTGGCCAAGCAGGAAGAGATGTCGATGGAGCGTTGGGGCGAATACCTGACGTGCGAGTTCGGCACGCTGCGGTACGCGCCGGTCGCCTTCTTGACCTCGAAGACCAGCCGCAACGTGAAGAAGCTGATCAACCTGGCCCAGAGCGTTTATAAGCAGGCGCGATTTCGCGTGCCAACCGCCGAGATCAATCGCGTCGTGCGCCAGGCCATTCTGCTCAACCGCCCGCCCGTGCGCAAGAACCAAGTGCCGAAGATCTACTTCGCCACTCAAGTCGCCACCGAACCGCCGACCATTGTCTGCAAATGCAACAATCCCACGTTGTTTGACGATTCATGGCAGCGTTTTTTGCTGGGGGTGTTCCGCGACGAACTGCCATTCAAGGAAGTGCCCATCAAGCTCTACCTCCGCCAGCGCATGCAAATGGAAGCTCGCGAATCGGGCAGCCGCCGCGATGAATCGCTCGACCCCGCGGAGCATGACGTCACCAATGAAGATTTTGCCGTGAGCGATCTGTAGTGTCGCCGGCTCTCGCCGAGAGCCGTGTCCATTGTCCGCAATTGTCGCTCTCCGCTCTCAGCGAGAGCGGGCTACACTCGTATATCGTTAACGCCCAAGGTGTTGTTTTTTCAGCAACAAATCCGAAGCACGAAATCCGAAACAAATTCGAATGAACAAACCTCGAAACGCCACAGTGTGACGCTGCCGCATTCGTTCGTCTTTTGTCCTTGGAATTTCGTGCTTGTTTCGGATTTCGAGATTCGGATTTCGGATTTGCGGCTTCGCCGCGCTATTCTTACTTTGGCACGTTCTCCAGCCAGGTCAGCAGCACGCGAGCGACCTTTGCCAGACTGGCTCCCGAACATTCGGATGGTTTGTCCCGCGTCGTGTGCCATGCCGGGTAATCGAGGTCGATCAAGTCGGTCGTCGGAATCCTGGCGATCTCGTTAAGTGGAATGTGGTCGTCGTTGACTTCGTGTTTCGGCTTGGCGATGAACTCTTTGACGCCCAATGTTCGAGCTGTCTCCCAAATCGAGCGCGTGATGGCGGGGGCGAACTTCAGGCTGTGGCGTTCTTGATAGATCGTCAGATTTTTGTCGCCGATCATGTCGACCAGCACGCCGCAGACGTATCGGTGACTCGGCGGCCGGTCGCGGTATTGCTTGGCGAAATGCTCCGAACCGAGAAAATACTTGCCGCCGTCTCGTTGGAAGATGAACTCTTCGCCGTCGAACAAGACAAAATCGACACCGTAGGTCGGTTGCAGGTTTGGCATCGCGTGCGCCATCTCCAAAAACAGCACGACGCCGCTCGCTCCATCGTTGGCTCCCAGGAACGTTCCTTTCGGACGAAACGTATCGCGGTCGGGATACGGCCGAGTGTCGTAATGGCAACACAACAGCACACGTTCCTTCGCTTCGGGCTGCCATGACACGATCAAGTTCCGCATCCGCACGGGGATTCCCTTTTTCGGATGTGCGACGTCGAAGTCTTGAAACGAGACGTGGCCTCCCAGTTCAGAAAACCGTTCCTTGAGAAACTCTTGCTGTCTCCGCATGCCCTCGGATCCGCTGGGCCGCGCGCCGAAATCGCAAATCTGTTTGAGAGTATCGAAGGCCCGGCGTTCATCGAGATCGAACGCCTTGTTCGCGCGAGCCGGCTGTTCGTCGGCGACAGCCGGCCACCACGCAATATCCCGGACTTTCAGCGAAGCAACTGTGATGCTGGCGATCGCGGCAATGACCAGCAGGCACTGTGTGCTCAATCGCGACATGGCTGAGTCATGGGGTTGGATGGACGATTCAAAGCGAACGACAAACCACTGACGACGGACAACTGCAGTGAATCTCCCCGCGAAACCGTCGATGTTGACTCCGACTCGGCCGGGGAGATGTCGGCGGGCAATCTCGACGATTTGGTCGCGGAATGCTAGAGACGTTGAGGCAAGACCAACCGTTGGTTATTCGCGTTCTCGTGTTTATTCTCCTTGGCATCGTGCCACGGTTTGGTACAGAATGTCCCTCATCAGCGTGGCCACTCACATTTGGAAACCACGCGCCGCCACCGCGGAGTCTGCCATGAGCACCGCCCTGCATATCACGCTCGCCGAATACGACCGGCTGATCAAGAAAGGCTTCTTCGAGCAACTGCGGGACCGCCGCATCGAACTCATTCGAGGAGAAATGCGCCAAATGAGTCCTCCTGGCCCCACCCACGAAGAAGCGGTCGACAAACTCACTCGTTGGAGCACCGCGAACACGGACGAGTCCGTCATTCGCGTCCGCGTGCAGAACTCGATCGGTCTGCCGGAATTGGAGAGTGCTCCGCAGCCGGATGTCGCCTGGGTGCGCGAACAGTCGTACCGCTTGGGACGTCCGCAAAGCGACGACGTCTTTCTGGTGATCGAAGTGGCAGACAGTTCGCTGAACTATGACCGTAGCAAAAAGGCCAAACTCTACGCCGAAGCCGGCATCGCCGACTATTGGGTCGTCAACTTGCGCGATTCGTGCATCGAGGTCTTCCGCGAGCCGCAGGACGGCGAGTTTCAGTCGCACGCGGTCTTCGAGCGCGGCCACACCGTCCGCCCGCTGCGATTCCCGAAAATCAAGCTGTCCGTCACCAAGCTGTTCGATTGGTACGCGACGTGACCGTCCGCAAGAACCCACTGGTCCGCGTGAGGATGTTCTTCACGGTGGTTTCGCTGATGGTGACTGGCATGGCTGGGAAAGTTGCCGTGTAGGCTTTAGTCTGCGATGTGTCCTGGAGTGCTCCGGCTTGACGGAGCCCTCCATTCGTGAAGATCAAAGCTTGGAGTGTCGAGTGACACGCAAGGTTGCGAAACTCTCATCGAACAACTCGCTTTTGGTGCTGATGTTCACTTCGGACGTGCTTCCAATGAGCGCAGCCGAGGGATATGAATGATGGAGGTCTCCGTCAAGCCGGAGCACTCCAAGACGACATTTCGAAAGGCATCTCATGCAACGGACGAAAGAACGCTTGGCCAAGGGTGAAACCGTGCGCTTCGCGGCGCTCGGGCGAGTGTTGCATCACAACGTGATCAACATGATCGGATTCAGCGGCGGTTTCGATGGTCTGTGGTTCGATCATGAGCATGTCGGGTTCTCGATGGAAAACCTGGAAATCGCCTGCACCGCAGCGCGGAGCCAGAACCTCGATTGCTTTGTCCGCATCGCTCCGACCGACTACGCGTTGGTGACGAAATGCTTGGAAGCCGGAGCCGGCGGCATCATGGCAGCGATGATTTATACGGCGAAGCAAGCGGACGAAATTGTCCGCTGGGCGAAGTTCGCACCGCGAGGCCAGCGCGGTCTGAACGTCAGCGGCTTCGACGGCCGCTACACCCTGACACCTCTGGCCAGATTTGTGCAGGAAGCGAACGCTAAAAATTGGGTCGCCATCCAGATTGAAACGCTCTCCGCCATCGAATGCGTGGACGAAATCGCCGCGATCGACGGCGTGGACTTGCTCTTCGTTGGCCCGTCCGATTTGAGTCAGGCATTGGGGGTCACGGGCGACTTCATGCATCCGAAGTGCCAGGAGGCGATTGACCGAGTCGCCGCGGCGTGCCAAATGCACAACAAGCCGTGGGGCGCCGTGACGCCAAACGCCGAGCACTGCGAGATGCTGTACTCAAAGGGCTGCCGCCTGCTGTCGGTGACGAACGACTCGCGAGTCGTCAACGCGGGTTTGAACGCCGTCAAAACGCAGTTCGCCAAGTTCTTCGCGTGACAGTCCGACGAATGACGGACTATCTTCCGGCGAGCCGGTGGCCATTACTCCCCGGACGATGAACGATTCCGAGTGGTCCGACGGCTAATGCCCGTCGGCTCGCGGTCAAGTTGCGGGCGAAGCCCGCGATAGGAAATGCGCATGCTGGACTTGCAATTTGTTTGTGAAAACCGCGTAGCCGTCGAGACGAACTGTCGCAATCGCGGCGTGACGGTCGATCTCAGTCAGCTTGTCTCGCTTCGAGAGCGCCGCAGCGCATTGATTGTTGAAGGCGACAACCTGCGGCGCGAACAGAAAGAAATCTCAGCGCAGATTCCGAAGACGAAAGACACCGACGAAAAGCAACAGCTCATCGCGAAAGGCAAAGAACTTCGCGAGGCCATCGCTGCCAACGAGAAACGAGTCGCCGACGTCGAGCCGCAACTGCGCGAGGTACTCGTCGGCATCCCAAACATGACGCATCCTGATGCCCCGATCGGCCGGGAAGCGGACAGTAGAGTGCTGAGAATCGTTGGCGAAGTGAAAAAATTTGACTTCATACCGCTCGACCATGTCGCGCTGGCCGAGAAGCACGATCTGATCGACCTCGAAGCGGGTGCACGAGTCACGGGGCATGGCTTCTATTTCTTGAAGAACGAAGCAGTGCTGCTCGAACTGGCGTTGATTCAGTATGCCGTCGACAAGTTGCGAACGGCCGGGTTCACGCTGCACACGACGCCAGACCTGGCTCGGCACGAAATCCTCGAAGGGACCGGCTACATGCCGCGCGGGCCGGAGACCCAGATTTATTCGGTCAATAACAGCGACCTCGCGCTCGTCGCGACGGCCGAGATCACGCTCGGCGGGATGTTGAAGGATCAGATTCTCGACATCGAAAAGCTGCCGCTGAAGTACGCCGGCATCTCGCACTGCTTCCGCACCGAGGCGGGTGCT
>CAZPUJ010000107.1:0-12016 GCA_964589725.1 uncultured Planctomycetaceae bacterium | reverse complement strand
CATCCCCAGCCAGGAGCCGAGCGCCAGGCTGCCGCTCAGCATCGCGAACAGCGAGGCGGCGTAGCCGGGATGACGCACGAAGCGATAAGGGCCAGTCGCGATGGGATACTGGCCGCGCTCCGTCTGCACTCGCACCACGGACGAGTAGAACGGGTTCACCCGATAACTGCCACGCGCAGATCCATCACGTTGGTGTGCGTCGGGCCGGTAAGGATCAAGCCTCCGATCTGCTCGAAGAACGAATACGAGTTGTTGATCGCCAAGAACTCGGCGGGATCGAGACCCTTCGCGAGCACGAATTGACGCAGCGGTTCATTAACGACAGCTCCGGCGGCGTCGGTCGGGCCATCTTCGCCGTCGGTGCCGCCGGACAAGATCGCGATGCGGTCGAGACCGTCGTGCCACAGATGCTGCAACGCGGCGAGCACGACCTCTTGATTGCGGCCTCCTTTGCGCGGCTGATCCGTCGAAGTGAGTTTTACCACCGGCTCGCCGCCGCTGAGCACGCAGGTGGGTGGCGTTAGTTCGGTTTGTCCGTCTCGAATGCGGCGACACAGTTCCGCCAATTCGCGCCCGACCGCTCGAGCCTCACCGGCGTTATTCGAGCCGAGCGAATTGACCGTAAAACCCAACTCGCGAGCTCTTCTCGCCGCCGCTTCGAGCGCGGTCGCGTTATTGCCGATCACGTGGTTGTAAACAAGCGGTCTTGCAGCGGTTCCCTCTCCCAAGGGGAGAGGAGATTGTTTGGTCGACTTGTGCTGAAGTGCGGACCAGACTGATTTCGGCACGTCGGGCGGGTGCGCACCAAATCTCTCCAACACGGCAAGTGCGTCTGCCGCTGTGCCGGAATCTTCAACGGTCGGTCCCGATGCAATGACATCCAACGGGTCGCCAATGACGTCCGAGATGATAAGCGAGCACAACGTCTTCGCTCCCGAAGCGGCTCGCGCGAGTCCACCTCCTTTCACGAGCGACAGTCGTTTGCGCACGGCGTTGAGTTCCTGAATGTTCGCCCCCGAACACATCAAGAACCGAGTCACCGCTTGCTTGTCAGCCAGCGTGATCTCCGGAATCGGAGCGGGCATCAGCGCGCTCCCGCCGCCGGAGATCAGCACGAGAACCAGATCGCTCGCACCAGCATCGCGCGCGAGTTCCAGAATCCGTTGTGTGCCAGCAACACCTTCTTCGGTTGGCTCATTCATACCTGCCGGCCGAGCGGTGTGTAGCACGATCCGACGCAACGGCCGAACACAATCAGCGGGGACGTTGACCCAGCCGATCACTTTCGCGTCGGTTAGTTCGTCGCCGAGCGCCGCTTCGACCGCCGCAGCCATTCCGGCGCCAGCCTTGCCCGCTCCCAACACGACGATACGTTCGAGCGCTGTGACGTCGAACTCATGCCCACAGACCAACAGACTTCGACCATCACAGGTGACGGCATTTTGAACGAGACGGTCCGAGGCGACCGCCGCGACTCCAGCCTTCCAGATTTCGAGAGCCTGTTCGCGAAGCATGGCGGATCCATCAAAACACAAACCCCACCGGGCTTGCTCCGGTGGCTCGCTGGATTCTGCACTACTTCAGCGAATGAGTCGCTGGAGGAGTAGTGCAAAGTCTCGTGAACCAATGGAACAAGCCCGGTGGGGTCTATGCAATTACATTGCGGTTGCGATCACGCACTCGGACGCAGGCGGCGGTACGTGACCAGCACTTCGTAGAGGTCGGCCGAGATTTTGACTTCGTCGTCGGCGAAGTCGGACAGCCACGTGCGGTCATCTCGCGCGGCGTCGGCCAGTACCTTCAGAATTTCCTTCAACCGGATTTTCTTTTGGCGGGGTGCCAAGGTCACTCGGTTTTCGGGATCGAACAGGCGAAGCCGGGGTTCAGGTGCCGTACGCATCGATTAGCCCTTCCTTGAGCAGTCTCGTTGGAAAAATGATCCGACATCGTGTGCCGGTGGTTTAGGGATCGGCACGAGGATCACAACGACTTGAGAGTTTTTGGCATCCGCGCAAGAGAATCCGCGCGGGGCGAGATGACTTTCGACAGACGGGCGCCGCGGTCAAACTTCGATTCAAGTCTCGCTGAGGGACATCACACGCTGCCGCGTTTTTCAAGCGATTGAAATATCTCGGAGCCACGTTCGTCGCTTCGGCAATTCCTGCCGCAGCGCTTTGGCTGTCGAAATGGAAATCGTTTCTTTTCGATGACTCCAACTTGTCTCACCATTTTCTTTTTGCGAGTTTGCATCGGGGCCGTTACGATTGCCGCCGCTTTAAGCGGACGCGGTTTGGTTCCACGATGGACCCCAGCATGGACGATACGACGTCAATTGATTTCCACCGACTCGCCGAGGAGTTGGGGTTCAGCGTCAGCCAGGTGCAAAACGTTGTCGCACTGCTGGACGCTGGCAACACGATTCCGTTCATCACGAGATACCGGAAAGAAAAGACCGGCAACCTCGATGAAGAACAGCTTCGCGCGATCGAGCAACGAGTCAACAGCGTTCGCCAATTAAAGGAACGCGCCACTGCGATCGTGCGATTGATCGACGCTCAAGGAAAACTCACTCCCGAACTCCGAGCCGAGATCGAAGCGGCCGACACGCTCAAACGACTGGAAGATCTGTATCTGCCGTTCCGTCCCAAGCGAACTTCACGGGCGCTGCTGGCGCGACAGCGAGGACTGGAACCGTTCGCCGCGCGGATTTGGAGCGGCGATCCGGAACTCGGCGATTTGCAAACGGCGGCGGCGGCGTTCATCAACCCCGAACAAGAGTTGCCGACCGCCGCGGAAGTCTTGCAAGGCGCGGCCGACATCCTGGCCGAAAACATCAGCGAAGAAGCGGCGCTGCGCGCGGTCTGCCGACAACTTTCCTGGCGAACTGGGAAGTACAGTGTCGCGCCCACGAAGGCCGGATCGGAAAGCGGGCAAGAGTACCGCGACTATTTCGAGTTCACCGAGGCTGTCGCCAAGATTCCTCCGCATCGCGTGTTGGCGTTGAATCGCGGCGAGAAGTCCGGCGCGCTGCGCGTGAAATTCGAATGGGACGACGCGGCTGTCCAACAATCTTCCGAAGCGCACTACGGTTGGGAGTTGCATCCGCAACGCGAATTTTTGCGGGCCTGCGTGACCGACGCGCTGCAGCGAATGATTCAACCGAGTCTGGAACGGGAAATCCGTCGCGAGTTGTCTGACAAGGCGGAAACTCAAGCGATCGACGTCTTCGCTCGCAATCTGCGGAGCCTGTTATTGCAGCCGCCGTTGCGAAACCAAAAAGTCCTGGCAATTGATCCCGGTTTCCGCACTGGCTGCAAAGTCGCCGCGCTGGATGAATGCGGTCACTTGGTCGCGTCGGATGTCGTGTACGTGACGGGCAGCGCCGAAAAGCGCGCGGCTTGCTGCCAGAAGCTGGCCGAATTGCTGAGGCAGCATGGCTGCAACGTTGTCGTGATCGGCAACGGCACCGCTTGCCGCGAGACCGAAGACCTGGTCACCGAAATGATCGCGAAGGAGCTTCCCGAAGCGCGGTATGTCATCGTCAACGAGGCCGGAGCCAGCATTTATTCGACCAGCCAAGTGGCTCGCGAGGAATTCCCTGAACTCGACGCGACGGCTCGTGGCACGGTGTCGATCGGACGACGGCTGCTTGACCCGCTCAGCGAGCTGGTGAAGATCGAACCGCAGCACATCGGCGTCGGGATGTACCAGCACGATCTCGGCAAGAAGCAACTCAAGGAATCGCTCGATCAAGTGGTCGAGTCATGCGTGAACTATGTCGGCGTCGATTTAAACACGGCGAGCTCGTCGTTGTTGCGGCGCGTTTCTGGTTTGAATCAACTCATCGCGCGCCGCGTTGTCGAATGGCGCGAGCAGCACGGCCGCTTCGCCAATCGCAAGCAATTGCTGGAAGTCTCCGGCCTCGGCGAGGCGACGTTCACGCAAGCCGCCGGCTTCCTGAAAATCGCCGATGGCGACGAGCCGCTCGACGGCACTTGGATTCACCCCGAAAGCTACGAAGCCGCGAACAAGGTGCTCGAACGTTTGGGCTTGTCGGCGCATAGTCTTGTCGAAGCTGAGCAAACACGCGAGGAACTGCGGCAGCGTATCACTCAACTGGACGCCGACAGTCTCGCCGCCGAATTGCACGTCGGGCTGCTGACGTTGAAGGACATTCTCGAAGCGCTATCACGTCCCGGCCGCGATCCGCGCGCCGATTTAGCGGGACCGGTCTTCAAGCAAGGAATTCTCAATCTGGATGACCTGCAACCCGGTATGGAATTGACCGGTACGGTCCTGAACGTCGTTGACTTTGGAGCGTTCGTCGACGTTGGCCTCAAAGACAGTGGACTCGTTCACGTCAGCCAGATGTCCGAGACTTACGTACCGACCCCGCACAGCCTTGTCGGTGTCGGCGACATCGTGACCGTGTGGGTGCTGGGCGTCGACAAAGAACGCAAGCGTGTCTCGTTGACGATGATCAAACCAGGCACGCCGCGACAGGTCCGTGCCCCGAAGCCACCGCGACGGGATTCGCAAGGCGGAGAATCAACGCGCCGCGACTCACGCGATCAGCGCGCACCCGGCCCACGAGCGAATGCCGCGGCCGCCGCGGCAACATCGAGTGTCTCCACGAACGAAGTTACCCCCGCCGCGGAATTATCACCAGGCGACATCGCGGCCAAATCGGCGACGGTCGCGACGGCAGTCGTTACTCCGAAAGGTCGCGGTCAACGAAGATTTGACAGCAACGAAAATGGACCGCCGCGCCGACAAAAGTCCGAACGGCCGCGAACGCCGCTCACCCAGGAAATGGTCGAAGGCTCGCAACCGCTGCGTGGCTTCGATCAACTCGCCACACTTTGGAAGCAGCAGCATACGAACGCGCCCAAGCCGCCGCCTCAATAGCCACGTCGCTTTGCAACTGTCGATGTAATCGCCCCGAGCTTGCCTCAGGGGTTGATCCAACGCCATGCCCGATTCGATCCGAGCCTTCGTCGCCGTTCGTATGCCGGCACTGCCGGAACTGCAAACGGTCTTGAAACCGCTGGCTGCGATGCGCTGGCCGGTCGCCGCCGTTTCTCTGGAGAATTTGCACGTCACGTTGAAATTTTTGGGCGACATTCCGTCCGATCAGATTACGGCCATTCAGCAACAACTGTTGAGTGTGGTGCATGGGCAGCCGCCGTTCGTGCTCAAGGTCGAACAGTTAGGAGCGTTTCCCAGCGTCGATCGCCCGTCCGTCGTGTGGGTCGGACTGGTCGACGCTGAACCTCTCATCGCCTTGGCGAACGAAATCGAGTTGCGGCTTGAACTACTTGGCTTTGCACGCGAGTCTCGATCCTTTCACCCGCACTTGACACTCGCCCGTATCAAAGGCCGCCCGCCACGCGAACTGTTTGACACCATCCGCCGCGGTAGTGAAACGCACTTCGGAACGGTCGAGGTCCGTTCGATCGAACTCATCCGCTCTGAGTTACACCATGACGGAGCTCGCTATTCGCTGATCTCGTCGCACGAACTGGGCGTCACAGATTAGCAGTTCGATGAGACTGGCTGTCTTCTAAAATCGTCAAAGTTTAACACGCCTCGCCGGTCTGCGCCGATTCTGTGGATTACTCCTGCGGAACAAGGCGAACGAAGAGACGACTGATATCCCGACGAACCACGTTGGCCACTCCAGTGAGTGAAGTTACTCCGGATGTCCCTCCGATACCGACTAGCGAAGACATGAATTGTCGGAGACAGGCACACAAGTCCGACGCGCTAGTTTTGATGCTGTGCAGTTTAGTCCCGGCATCGCCAAGGAAAGGCGAGTGAAGCATGACGGATCATCCCGAGATCGCGCGAACTCAAACCACCGAAGCCAGCGAAGTCGAAGCCTTACGGCGCGAGAATGCGGCCTTGCGGCAGCAGTGCATGCAGTCGCAGCGACTGAGCACCGTGGGAGCGCTCGCTGCGTCGGTCACGCACGAGTTCAACAATATTCTCACGACCGTGATCAACTACGCGAAGATGGGACTGCGGCACAAAGATCCCGCGTCGAAAGAGAAATCGTTCGACAAAATCCTGGCGGCTGGTCAACGAGCCGCGAAGATCACGACCGGCATGCTGCGATACGCTCGCGGCAAAGGCGACCGTCGCGAACCGATGGACTTGACTCAACTCGCTCAAGAGGTGCTCGAACTGGTCGAGAAAGACTTGCAGATGCACCGCGTGAAGCTGGAAATCAACTTCGCCGACCATGCTCAAGCGGAAGTCAACGCGAATCAGATTCAGCAAGTGTTGCTGAACCTGATCATCAACGCGAGGCAATCGATGGTGAACGGCGGGCGACTGTTGATCTCGGTGCGCTCGAACAAAGAGTCCGGCTTCTCTGAGATCGCCGTGCGCGACACTGGCAGCGGCATCGCGGCGGAGCATCTACGAAAAATCTTCGATCCGTTTTTCTCGACCAAGCAAGCCGATGAGCAAGGGCAGGGGGGTAGCGGCCTCGGCCTGGCACTGTGCCGCGAGATCATCGAGGCTCATCGCGGCCGGATTCGCGTCGAGAGCACGATCGGCGTCGGCACGCAGTTCACGCTCAAGTTGCCGCTGATCTCGGCCACCGCCGGCACGATCGTGCCGGCCACTGCCGCACCCGTGATGCAGAAGGTCGGATAAGTAGACTCGTAGCGTAGGTTAGGCTTTCCAGCCTGACCAAATCGCGGAACAATCAGGCTAGAAAGCCTGACCTACAGCTTAGGGATCTCTGCGGGTCCGCTTAGTTTCGGACTGGCAAATTCTGTGGCAACCGGTCAAATGACGAGCAGCCAATACGACATTGCTGCCCATTCGACCACAATGCCGCAAGACTGATGATGCCACGCGAGCCACGAACTCGAAGCAAAGCCGGGAAGTCCGCACCCAAGCCCGCTCCCACGAAGGAGTCGTTGCTGCTCACCGCGCTCGATGAGATTCAAGGCGAGCGAATCTTGTGTACCTCGCTGGCGCGAGCTCAATTCGCGGCGGCCGTGGCCAAACGATTGCCGGCAGCGAAGGTCGTTTGTCATTTCCTCGACGTATTCCTAGTGGCTCAAGCACGTGAGACGCTTGAGGACTCGCCGCCGAATTTGGAGATCATTTGCGAGGCCGACTTTCCGGAAGGCGAATGCGACGTCGTCGCGCTGCCGTTCTTAAAGAAAGGGGAGTCGGAGCTGACTCGCGAGTTGTTGCAGCAAGGTCGCGAACGGCTGCGACTCGGTGGGCGAATGCTGGTCTGCACCGACAACCCGCGCGATCAGTGGCTACACGAGCAGATGCGGGAATTATTCGACAAAGTCACGCGGCGCCCCGGATCGCGCGGAGTGCTGTATTCGGCGACGAAGACAGCCGAGCTGAAACGTCGACGAGACTTCGCGGCCGAATTCGCGTTTCGCGACGGCGAGCGATTGATCAAAGCCGTGAGTCGGCCGAGCGTGTTCAGTCATCGCGAATTAGATGTCGGCTCACGAGCGTTATTGGAATCGTTGTCGGACCCGGTCGAGGTCATTCGGCCGGGGATGCGAATCCTCGATCTCGGTTGCGGAGCGGGAGCCGTCGGGATCGCGCTCGGGCTGCGAGCGACCGGCGTTCACGTGCATGCCGTCGACTCGAACCCGCGAGCGTTGCAATGCACGGCGCGCGGAGCGGAACTCAATGGGCTGCGATTACTCGAACGCTTGCCGGAAGACCCGGCGCGGCAGCGTAGCCGTATCGCTCCGCGAGACGAATCTTCTCTCGTGGTGCGGTCGGACGACGTTCTCGTATCCGATTCCAGTTCAACTTCGACGATCTCCACGCAACTTGACGCCGACGGGCGAGTGCCTCAGCCGGGCAGCTTCGATTTAGTCGTGGCCAATCCGCCGTACTTCTCGAACTGGCGCATCGCGACGATTTTCCTCGAGGCGGCAGGACGAGCACTCAAGCCCGGCGGAGTATTGAATCTGGTGACCAAAAACCCGGATTGGTATCTCACTAATCTGCCGTTCGTCCTGTCGGACGTGAAGGCTCGACCGGTGCGCCAGTATTCGATCGTGACGGGACAGCAGCGCGGCAAAAGTCGAAAGTAGGACGGATTGACAATCCGTCCCACGAGCGGTGGGCGGTCAGGCGACTTATACTCCGCCCGGCCGTCCTCGACACTAACCCGAAGCGTAAGCGAGGGACGCAACGAATGACCTCGCTTACACTTCGGGTTGGTATGCGACGACATCGAAATGATCCATTTTCGGCTGTGCGGGGTATAGCCAAGAATCTTAGAGAGCCGGCGAACTACGTCGCATCGCGAGTCGATGTTGACGACCTGGTCAAGAGGCGAGTCATGAGCACTTGGGTCTTGTGGTTGATGCTCGGCATGGATCCGTCCGGACAAGTCGCGGCGGTGCCGAGTGAATCTCCGCCATTAAGGTCGTCGCAGGTCACCGTCGCGATCGGGCCGGCAACGATGGAGTTCACTAGCATCCAAGCGGCCACCGAATCGTTGGCGTCGAAGGTTCAGACTGGGACGCTATTGTTCGGACAAGGAGATTGTCTGGCTGTGAAGGTTTACACGCAGAGTCCGTACACGCATGTGGCGACGGTCGTGCTGCGGGACGGTCAGCCGTTTGTGTACGACGCTCAAGGCGGCGCCGGCGCGAGGTGTCAGACGTTGGCGAATTTTTTGAAGTCGCAACAGCCGTCCGAGCTGCATGTCTTTCAGCCGACGGAGCCATTCACAGACGGGCAGGGGAGGGCGTTCATTAAATGGCTCGACAGTCAGCTCGGTCGGCCGTACGGCATCACGCATCACGTGACCGGCGAACGGGTGGACGGAGTACATTGCTCGGAATACGCGACGGATGCGCTCATGGCCTGCGGCCTGCTGCACGCCGAGCGTCCGGCGAAAGTGTCTCCCGCCAGCTTGGTAACCGGAGTGATGCAAGCGGAGTTGTACTCGCACACCGAGATCGTGCGGATCAAGCCGCCCGCCGAAGGATCCCCCAAGGCTGCGACGTGGTGCGGACAGTTGTGGGTCGAAACGAAGTCGTGTTGCTCGAGCTGCTGGACTCAAACACGGCGCTGGGTATTGTGCCGGTGAGAGCTATGGCATCAAGTCGGGCAGTTTGGGTTTGGCGTCCTTGCCGTGATCGCGCAGCGACATGCGAACGGCGACGGAGTTCGGTTGGCCGTTGGCGACCGCTTGCAAATCCACGTTTAATCCGGCGAGCCCGAACGGAACTTTGTCGTGCCGAAACACTCGGTGTTTCCAGGTGATCTTGGCCGTTCCGAGTTGAATCTCGTTGTCACCGGAAACGACGGCGCATTCCAAATCCCCTTGCTGCCAACTCACCTTCTCCTTAGCCGCTTCTAGTTTGACATTCGTGAGGGGGCCTTTGAGAAAGGTTGCGAAGAAAATGTCCGTGATTTCAAGGCTCTCGACGCTCTCTGGGTCTTGCTTGTCGAGCTTTCGCCAAATCTTCGTCGCCTTGCCAAGCGGATGTTTGCCCTCGCCGAATTCGTCTTCCGGGACGACCAGCCGCCATGTCAGGTTCGGAAATTCGGGAGTCTCGCTGGCCTGCTCCATTTCGATCAAGCGGCACTGCTTGCCCGAATGAAACGCCTGGCCGACCGAGCGAATCGTCCAAGTCGGCAGAGTCTCTTTTCCCTCGACTTTGATGACCACGTTGAATGTGGCCCAAGTCCCATCCAGCGGTAACGTCTGAATCAGTGCCGCGGACTTCGGTTCATCCGCGAATCCACACAGAGCGACAGCGACGATAAGGCACAGTGATTGAGCAAGCATTCCAGAATTCCTCCCACGTCCCGTTCGAACTATTGTCGCAAGGCATCGCGCTACCGCACGCGGCACGAATCGAGGCGTTGGCGAACGGGGCGGCGTCAGCCCCAGGTGCTATGGCGAAACCGGCCGGCTGACGCCAGGCCGCTCGCCTCAAATATCTCGCTGACGGCGGCGTGCGGTATATTCGATTCGCGGCACTTTGTCACGAACAACGGTTCCAGACCTTTGCTCACACTCGTGCCTCCATGCACCGTTGCTCCGGCCGGGCGGACCGTGCGCACATCGATCGACGTGGATCTCGCGGACTTTGGTGTTACTACGTACTCAAAACTCCGCCAGTTCGTCTTCCGGAAGGATTTCCTAAGAAACCAAATCACTCCACACGGCCAGTACCGACTCGGTCGCCTGACCGGCGCGCCGACGTTCCGCGACCGATCCCTCCTCGGTCTTGAGTTCCGGAGACGCGAACAGCAAGCGTCTGAGTTCAGCCTGATCGATGAGACCCTTGGCGGTTTTCGGTCGGCCGACCATGCTCAGCACTTTGTTGCTGATCAACTCGGCCGGGGTCAGGACTAACACGCCGTCCACACGTTGGTGGGGCGGCAGCGAATCGACCGAGCGAACATCGACCAGATGTCGATTCTGTGGTTTCGGGAGTGGATCTTTACACGGTATGATGGTCCGGCATCCGCGATGTCCAGGAGCGTTGACCATGAACCGTGTGACTGTTGCAGAAGCTGCTCATGATTTTCGGAGCGTGTTGCGTCGAGTGACGGGACACGGCGAATCGCTGGAACTGGAAGACTCTGGCGGCGCTGTGGCTTGGCTGATTCCTCCGGGGGCGGGCCGCGAATGTTCTGTCGCCGATTTGGAACGCTTGCTGTCGTCGTTGCCAGCCCTCGGAGACGATTTGGAATCGTTCACCGCCGACATTGAGTCGGCGAAATCTGCGTTGGCCTTGGAAGGTTCGCGATGGGACTGATCGTCGATAGCAGCGTCTTCATCGAATCCGAGCGGCGGCACGGTGTGGTCGATCTCAGCCCTTGGAAAGATCGCGGCCCCGTCTTCTTGAGTGCTATCACCGTCTCAGAATTGCTCGTCGGTGTTCATCGAGCGAACACTCCCGAACGAAAAACTCGTCGCTCGGCTTTTGTGGAAGCGATTCTCGCGACGATTCCAATTCTCTCAGTGGACGAGCATATTGCTCGTGTTCATGCGGAACACTTCGCTGAATTACTCGCTCGCGGCCAGATCATTGGCGCTCACGACATTTGGATCGCAGCCACGGCTCTCGCCCACGATCACTCGGTGCTGACCGTCAACGTCTCCGAGTTCTCGCACGTTACGGGACTCGAAGTTATCTCTTTCGCATGAGTGCAACCCGCGCGAATCGGAATTGGTCGCGCGCATCCTGTCCTACGAGCTGGCATATCAGATGCAAACGACGGCGGTGGACGTCGTCGATCTCTCACAAGAGACGCGGTAGACGCAGGAGAGGTACGGGCTGGACGACGCTCGCACGGAGGACTTCGGCCGCACGAAATCGTGTTGCTCGGGCTGCTGGACTCAAACACGGCGCTGGGTGTTCTGCCGGTGAAGACATCGTCCTACCAACGTGGGAACGGTGAGATCTATACAACTTCGAGAGTTCGAGGAGCCGCCTTTTTGCCCCGTTCACGGGGCATCCGCGCAGCGAATAGGCCCGCCGTTGACGGCGGGTCGAGCAAATGGGTGTGTGGTTGAGAGTCCCGTTCACGGGACTTTCGGATTGCTGGCTTCAGCCGTTGTGCGGCGTCTGCTGGGCTAAAGCCAGTTTGGCGAGAAACCCCGTGAACGGGGTTGCGATCATTGTTTGCGGTTTCCGTAAACCCGGCGTGAACGCCGGGCCTAATCGCTTCGCGAGAAACCCCGTGAACGGGGCTAATGAGTTGTGGAGATACCAATCACGCGGAACCGGTGGGGGTTAGTTCGCTTTCAACTGTCTCATCACGGCTTTATCGAGCGGTCGCTGTCTCTCATCCGGCTTGATGGCGTAGAAGCCGGAGTGGTCATCGGCGATGTTGCCTTCTTGGTTGATGACTGTATTGGTTGCCCGTGAAACGGAGCGTTGGGAGCCTGGCGTAGGAGAGTGGGTTGAAGTCGGTGGATCGAATGGCGATTGTGGGGTTGGATTTTCTGAGGCATCTCTCCGATGTCCAATGGTCGCGTTCCGAGACA
>CAZPUJ010000106.1:0-5659 GCA_964589725.1 uncultured Planctomycetaceae bacterium | reverse complement strand
TCTATCGCTGGATCGAGCAGGGCATGCCGTACGGCAGCGACACCGACGCGGCCGTCGCCGCGATCAAATGCCTTCCGGAAGGCCGCGTGATGGATCGCGGTGCGGATCAACAGATCACGGTTATCGCCACGTACACCGACGGCACGACGGAAGACGTCACGCGCATGGCATTGTTCGAAGCCAATGACACTGAAATGGCCGAAGCGACGAATACCGGCATGGTGAAGACGCTCGACCTCGCGGGCGAAGTGGCCATCATGGCGCGGTATCAAGGTCAGGTTTCGACTTTTCGCGCCACGGTCCCGCTCGGTGCTGACATCGCTCAACTTCCGCCGATCAAGAGTTTCATCGACGAAGCGGTTTTTGGCAAACTCAAGCTGCTCGGCATTCCGCCTTCAGGACTCGCCGATGACGCGACCTTCATGCGTCGCGTCTCGATCGACGTGTCCGGCACTCTGCCGACCGAGGAACAAGTCCGAGCCTTCCTGGCCGACACAGATGCAACCAAGCGAGACAAGTTGATTGATCGGCTGCTCGATTCGCCCGAGTACGCCGACTACTTCGCCAATAAGTGGAACTTGGTCTTGCGGAACAAGAACCGCAACCCGGATGACACGGCGGCGACCTACGGCTTCTATCAATGGATCTGGTCCAACTTGTACGAAAACAAGCCCTATGATCAGTTCGTCCGTGAAGTGCTGACGGCGTCGGGCGATTCCGTCTCAAATCCAGCGGTCATCTGGTATCGCGAGGTGGACGAGAACAACGAACAAGTCGAAGACACGGCGCAGTTGTTCTTGGGTCTCCGCATCCAATGTGCTCGCTGTCACCACCATCCGTTCGAGAAGTGGAGCCAGAACGACTACTACGGCCTCTCGGCGTTCTTCAGTCGCGTCGCGAAGAAGAACGTGTTTGAGCCTGGCGTCGGCAAGCAGTCGCGCGACAAGCGAGTCTTCCACAATGACGGAGTCGCCGCCGCAACGAATCCTCGCAGCGGTCAGGCATTGAAGCCGAGCGGTCTTGGTTCACAACCGATAGACATCGCCGCCGAACGTGATCCGCGACACTTCCTGATGGACTGGATGGCCGACAAGAACAATCCGTTCTTCGCCAAAGCGTTGGTCAATCGCTACTGGAAGCACTTCTTCGACCGCGGCATCGTCGAACCGGAAGACGACATGCGCGAGACGAATCCGCCGTCAAATCCGGAACTGATCAACAAGCTGGGTCAGGGGTTCATCGACAGCGGCTTCAACCTGAAGTGGCTGGTGAAGGCGATCACCTCGTCGAGCACCTATCAGCTCAGCTCGCTGCCAAACGATTACAATTTAAAGGACAAGCAAAACTTCTCGCGGTACTACCCGAAGCGGTTGACAGCCGAAGTGCTTTACGACGGCTTCCACCGTGTGACGAACACGTCGCAGCAGTTCGGTAACCTGCCTCCGGGCACAAAGGCTGTGCAACTGCCGGATGCCACGATTGGGCCGTACTTCCTGAAGGTCTTCGGTCAGCCGCAGGGTGACACCGCTTGCGAATGCGAACGGTCGCAGGAGGCCAACCTCGCTCAGAGTCTGCATCTGCTCAACAGCAGCGAAGTTCAAGACAAGATCGCCAACGGCACCGGCCGAGCGACCGTCATGGCGAACGACAAGGCTCGTCCGCACGAGGACAAAGTCAACGAACTTTATCGCTGGGTTTATTCGCGCGAACCGAATGCGGACGAGATGAAAATCGCACTTGCCCACATCACCAAACACGAAGGCAACCCGAAAATCGCCTACGAGGATATCCTTTGGGCGTTGATCAACACCAAGGAGTTCTTGTTCAACCACTAACCATACCGGCAGGAATCGCAGCCCGGTTGGGTTCCACCCGGGCTGTTTGGTTGACTCTCCTCCCCGCCTGAACATTTTTCTCATCCTCTCGCCCCAAGCCCGCTTCCATGAGGCACTCCATGAAACGGCACGCTTCCGGCACAGCCGGCTTCCGGTTCGGCCACTTCGTTTTCGTCTCCGTCGTGTTGCTCGGAGCACAGGTCGCCTTTGCTCAGCTTCCAACCGCGCGGCTGTATTCGGTCTTTCCGCCGGGTGCTCAAGCCGGGAAGGCCGTCGACGTGACGCTCGCCAACGGCACGGATCTTGACGAGGCAAATCGGCTGTTCTTCAACCATCCGGGCATCAAGGCCGAGCAGAAAGTGCAAGAGGTGAGCGGCCAGAAGACGCCCGTCGCGAACACGTTTGTCGTGACTGTTGATCCGAACGTGCCCGATGGTATTTATGAAACTCGATTCGGCGGCCGTTTTGGCGTCAGCAACCCGCGCAGCTTTGTCGTCAGCCATCGTCCGGAGATCATCGAAGTCGAACCGAACAACGCCAAAGAACAGGCCACACCGGTCGAGCTGAATTCCGTCGTCAACGCTCGCTCGGACGGCAACACGTTTGACTATTTCAAGTTCACGGGCAAAGCGGGGCAGCGTGTGTTGATCCTGTGCCAAGCGGGCCACATCGACTCGAAGCTCAAACCGCTGCTCAATCTGCAAGACAGCAGTGGCCGACGCTTGGCGTTCACTCGCGGTTCGTTGCTTCGCGACACGGTTCTGGATGTGACTTTACCCACCGACGGCGACTACTTTGTGCATGTGATCGATCATGTCTACGCTGGCGGCAACGATCATTTTTATCGCCTCACCGTGACGACGGGACCTTACATCGACTACGTGTTGCCTCCCGCAGGCGTTCCCGGCGCAAACACGCAATTCACGCTCTTCGGTCGCGGACTTCCCGGTGGACAACCCGCCGGCATCACGGTCGACGGCAAGCCGCTCGAAAAGATTGCCGTTTCGATCACGCTGCCGGGAGACATCGAAAACACGCAGCCCACCAACAATCTCAGCGCGAATCAAGCCGGCTTGGACGCCTTCACGTACGTTTGGAATACGCCCGCCGGAAGTGCGAACCCGGTGGATATTTTCTTTTCCTCCGCTCCGGTCGGTCTCGAACAAGAGCCGAACGACACGCCGGCTCAAGCCAACAAAATCATCGTGCCGACCGAAATCGCGGGACAGTTCCAAGCTCGCGGTGACGTCGATTACTTCACGTTCGAAGCGAAAGCTCAAGAGGTTTACTGGATCGACGCCTTCGGAGATCGCCAAGGTTCGCCCGCCGACCCGAACCTCGCGCTCGATCGAATCACCAAGGACGACAAAGGCAACGAAAGTGTCCAACGAGTCACGACCCAAGACGACACAGGCGTGAACCTGGTACCGAACGTTTTCGAAACCTTGAACGACGATCCCACGTTTCAGTTCGTCGTCCCGGCCGACGGTACGTATCGCGTCTCGATCCGTGACCGCTACTACGAATCACGCGGCGACGCGCGCATGGTCTACCGCTTAGCAATTCGCAAAGAATCACCCGACTACCGAGTCGCTCTCCTGCCGGAAGCTCCGTTGCCCGACAACAATGTGCAGGCGTCGATATGGCCCGCCGGGCTTCGCAAGGGAGAGAATCTCAGCATCCGCGCCATCGCGTTTCGTCGCGACGGATTCAACGGCGTGATCGACATTTTCGTCGAAGGTCTACCTCAAGGCATGACATGCAAAGGAGCCAGTATCGGACCTGGGCAAAACGCCACAAGTCTGATCTTCTCCTGCGCGGAGGATGCTCCAGAAGGATTTGCGTTCGCCAAATTGATCGCCAAAGCGCGGATTGAGGACAACGCGAAGGTCAAAGCCGCTACCGATGCCAAAGCGGCCGTGAAGCCAGCGATCGATGCGCTGCCGAAGACTCAACAAGACCTCGCCAAGGCGGCTGAAGATGAGAAGAAATTCCTCGCCACGCGACAGACCGCCGAGACCAAATTCAACGCTGATGCCGACGCCGCCAAGAAGGCCATTGATGCGAAAGGCATCGCCGACAAGAAGGCGACCGACACCGCCGCCGCGCACAAGACCGCGACTGACAAGCTAGCCGCCGCAAAGGTGGAGCTCGATAAAGACAAGGACAAGCAGGAACTGAAAGACGCCGTTGCAGCCGCCGAGAAAGTTGTCGCCGAAGCGGATTCGGCAGCCAAGGCGGCGGCTCAGGAAAAGACCGTTGCAGATAAAGCTGTCACCGACACGGCCAACGTGTTGAAGACGTCCGAACAAGCGAAAACCAAGGCCGTCGCCGAACACGATCAAGCCGCTGCCAAACTCAAGGCCGCTCAAGACGCCGTCGCCGCGGCCGAGAAGCGGATCACCGAAGCCAACGCTGCTACGAATGCCGCGGTCGAAGCTCAAAAGGCCGCGGCCCGTGACGTCGCGCACGTGGCTCGCGCCGCGACCACCGTGTGGGACGGCAATGCTCAGCTCGGTCCCGTGACTCGCCTGTCACGCGAGTTCTGTCTGGCGGTCACGCCCGAGACGCATCCGTTCCAAGTGAACACCGACGTCTTTCGAGTCGACGCCAATCACAATCGGCAAATCCTCGTGCCGGTTAAACTGCTGAAGCGAAACGGCTTTGACGAGAACGTCACGCTGACGTTCGTTGGCACGCCGCAGAACGCGCAGGTCGAGAACAAACCGATCAATAAGGGTGCCAGCGACGGTGTCTATCGCATCTTCCTGCCGAATAATGTTCCAGTCGGCACGTACACGTTGTACTTGAAGGCTCAAGCCAACGTACCGTTGTATCGCCGCCGACCTGAACTCGCCGACAAGGCGAAGGCCGTGTTCGATCAAGCGGTCGTGGCTGCGACGCAAGCCACTGAGGCGTTGACGAAGGCGAATCAGGACAAAGACGCGGCCGTCAAGAAGGCCGGCGAAACGGAGGCTGCGTTCAAAACGGCCACGACCAACAAAGAAGCCGCTGCCAAGAAAATGACCGAGACCACGGAAGCCGTGAAGAAGGCGACCGAGGCCAAAGACAAAGCGACGACTGACGCCGACAAGGAAGCGACCGCGAAGGCTCTCACGACTGCTCAAGAAGAAGCTAAGAAAGCTGCCGAGACGCTAACCGCCTCGGAGAAAGCTCTCGCCGACGCCGACGTTGCCAACAAAGCCGCCATTGAGGCCAAGACCAAAACCGAAACCGACGCGAAGGCCGCAGACGACAAAAATAAAGCTGCTCAAGCTGACAAGGCTGCCAAAGAAAAAATACTGAATGACACCAACACCGCGACGAAGGGCAACCCGATAAATGTCTTCTCGCCGTCCACGCCCATTATTATCAGCGTGAAGCCCAATGCGGTTAACGTCACCACCGCACCCGCGAATGGCGGAGCCGTCAAGAAGGGTGAGAAGCTCGAAGTCAAAGTCACGATCCAGCGAGTCAATGGCTTCGCCGGCCCCACGACTCTGGAGTTTGTTCCGCCCCCAGGTGTCGTTGGTCTCGCGGCCGAAAAAGTTGCGATCCCAGCGGACAAGAGCGAGGGAGCGATCAGCGTCACCGTCGCCGCTGACGCAACGGAAGGTGCCATCGCCAACGCCGTGATCCGCGCGTCGGCTGACTTCGACGGCACGGTCGCCGCCTCTGACGGTGCGATCGCGATCAACGTCCAAAAATAGACTGTGACACTGCTACAATTCCGCGCAGTTTACCGGAGCAGTCGAATGACCACGGCTACGTTGAAAACTCGAAAGCGAAAGGATTGGACCGAGGGAGAATACCTCGACCATCCC
>CAZPUJ010000105.1:0-3541 GCA_964589725.1 uncultured Planctomycetaceae bacterium | reverse complement strand
GCCAATGTTCTGCACGAAGAGGCTGGCGATGCTGCTCAGCATCGGGTTGAACGCCAGCAGCGGCTTGATCATCTCCAGCCCGCGAGCTTTGTCACCGTCGCGAATCAACGCGGTCACGAGCAACGAGCGCTTCTCGAACCGCTCTTCGCGATCCGGGTACTTCGCGTCGAACTCATTCACGAGCGGTTCGAACTCGGCCCCTTTCGCTTGTGAGTAGTACATCGAGAAGATGAGCTGATTGAGCGCCGACCAGTCATCGCGGACCGCTCGGACCTGCCGATAATGATTCGCCGCGTTCGCATACTGGCCGAGGTTGTTGAAATTCTCTCCCTGCATCCGCTGCAACTCGCGTGACTCTTCCGGCAAATACGGCAGCCCCTTGGCCAGCATCTTGGCTCCGAGCGTGTTGGCCTTGGCCCACTGTCCGTACTGCCGCCAGCGGTAATAAGCGTTCGCCGCCAGCAGCTTCGTGAACTCACCGGCCGGCAACTTGTCGAGCATGTCCTCGGCCAGCACATTGCCATCAAAGATTTCCTGCTGCGACCCCTGATTGAACCGCGTGACCGCCGCCTCGCCCGCCTTCCGCGCGTTCGCATTCGGCTGCCGTTGCCACATCGCTCGATAAGTCTCCGCCGCCTTGGCTCGATCACCCAATTTGTCGAGCGCCTTCGCCAGCCGCTCTTCCAATTCGGCGTTCTGCGGAGCCTGCGGATACTTCTGTATGAACTGCCGAATCGAAACGGTCAGCTCCTTGTGCCGCGACATCGCCTCCAGTCCGTCGATCAGTTTGAGCATCACCGCCTGATTTCGAGGATCGCTCGGATGCGCCGCCGCAAACCGCTGCCCCGCCCGGATCAACCCGAACGCTCGCCCATGCTGGTGATACAGGTCGGTGAGCTTCACAAGCAGTTCGCCCGCCTCCGGAGACGTGTCCTTAAACTTATTCAGGTCCGCCTCCAGCCTTGCCGCTTCCTGCGACACGGCATCAAGCTGCTTGGAGTTTTCGGCCGCCGCTTGAGTCGGCGCATTCGCCTGTTGAGCGAACGCCGCTTGTCCGGATGCCAACACCAACGCAATTCCGAATGCGCAAGAAATCAATCGTGGCATTTCAGTCGTCCTATCAAAGTAGAGTGGGCTGAACATCGCGAGACCCACTAATCACAAACCGTAATTGTTGGAGACGAATGGTGGGTCTCGATGACTCGACCCACCCTAAGCATCATTTGTCTTTTGGAGCCGCCGCGCGTTCCGACTTGTTCAATGCTTCCGAAATCTTCTTCGCATCGCCGGCGAGTGGGCTTTCCGGGTAGTCGCCGATGAGTTGGTCAAAGCGTTTCCTCGCCTCGGTCTTGCGGTCCATGCGGTACAGGCAGCGGCCGTAGTTGAACAGGATCACGTCCAGGAACTTCGCGTCCGGATGGTTTTCCAGCACCGTGTCGAAGATGTCGACGGCGCGAGCGTAGTCCTTCTGGCGGTAGTAGTAGTTGGCCATTTGCGCCACCGCCTCACCGACTCGGCCGCTTTCGGGGAAATTGTCGAAGACTTTCTTGAATTCCTGGAAAGCGCGGTCAAAGAGCTGCAACTTCGCCGCTTCGTTCGGCTGCTGCTCGGCCATCTTGTCGTAGCACTGAGCAATGCCGAACTGTGCCTCGCCACGGAGTTGGCTGGTCGGCATATTGACCAGCCGCTGATAGACGCCAATCGCGCGGTTGAAGTTGTTCTGCTTGAGGGCCACATCGGCAAGCTGCAACAGGGCGTCGTCGACAAAGCCACTGTTGGGAAACTCGCGCTGCAACCGCTCGGCCATAGCGGCAGCGAGTTCCAGCTTGTCCATTTCGTAGTAGATCTTCCACAGTTGCACGTAGGTCTCTTCGAGCAACTTGCCGCCGAGCTTCGTCGCTTCCGACATAATCTCGTCGCACAGATCCAGCGCCTGCTCGTACTTGGCATCGGCATTTTTCTTCAGCCCGAATTCCTTGTACCGATTGCCGATGTTGGTCAGCGCGTGAGCTGTCTTGAGCTGCGTCTGCACGCGCAATTCGCGGTCAGAAATCAACGCCTTGGTGACTCGCACGCCGCCGAGATTCCCTTCAATCGCTTTCGCCTCGAATGAAACCGTGCGCGCTTCCGCCGTCGTATTCTTCTCGTCGGCATACGTCAGCCGCACAAAGTCTCCCGGCAACGCCTGCAAAACATCGTCGGTCGAAACGACGTCCTCGGACTTCGCCAGTGCAACCGTCACTCGGAACACGCCGGAGTGAATGGAATTGTCCTCGACCTTCGCCGTAGGCTGGCTCTCTGAGCCGACCTTCTTCGCGTCATCGCCCTTCGTTGGAGGGGCACCCTCGGTCGTATTCGGCTGGCCGGCTGTATTCGCCGCCGTTGTCTTGGGAGGCTCTGTCGCGTCGTCACCGGCCGGCTTCTTCTCGAATTGATTCTCGACCTTGGCCTCCGTCAGCGTGACTTCAACTCGATCCACCTTCTTGAACTTCTCGATCTTCGGTTCCCCATCGTCGTCGGTCGCGACCGCCTTGCCGGATTTCTTGAGTTCGACCAATTCGTTCTCAATCTCCTCATCGGTCTTCTGCCGGACGACCTCGACGGCCGCCTTGATCGTGTCGGCGACATCAGTCAGGTCGCGGTCCGCGTCGATGATTTGCAGGTTGATCGTCTTGCCGAGCACCACGCCGCGCAGCATTTCCTTGAACGCTCCGTCGGTGATCGACAGCAGCCCGTTGCCGACGACCGTCACCTTGTGCAGCAGCTTGCGGTTGAATTGCTTGTCGGCGGTTTGCTCGTCGATGTATGCGACTTCAACCGAGTCATCCCCCTTCAATTCAAGCATGCCGTTCCCCGGCTGCGGCTTACCGAGCTTCGTCAACACGCTCCCCAGAGCAATCCGCACATTGCGGCCGACCGAGAAGCATTCGACTCTTTCTTTGTCGCCGCTGGTCGCGACCACCTCGACCGCGATCGACTGACCCGGCTCAATCGCGGACAAGTCGGCGTCTTCGATCTTCACGAACAGACGCTTGCCCGCTTCCAGCTTCTCGACCTTGCCTTCTTCGCTGCTGAGCGTCGTGCCGACCTTCTCGAGCGCCTGAATCGCTCGGCTGTAGTGTCCGAGTTGGAAGTGGCCGAGGCCGATATAGTAGTACGCCTCGTTGACCTGCTTGCTAACCGGAAACTTCTCGATCACATCCCGCATCACTTGGAAGCACTTGCCGAAATTGCGAGCTTCATAAAAGCACACGCCCATCTTGAGCGTCGCCTCGGCCCGCATCTCTTCGTTGCGGTTCTCTTCGGCCGCGGCCTGTTCGAACTGCGCCCGCGCCTTGGCGTACTGCCGGTCTCGCTGGAGATAAAAACCCCCCAGCTTCATGTACGCCTCGTATCGCACCTTACTGCGCGGATAGCGCTCAATCACCGACTGCCAAATCTCGACCGCCTTTGCGACCTCATCCGCCTCATACCGAGCGTCTCCGGCTTCGAGCAGCTTCTTCGCCGCCCGGTCTTCAACGATCGAGCCTTTCAGCGCGGA
>CAZPUJ010000104.1:0-21014 GCA_964589725.1 uncultured Planctomycetaceae bacterium | reverse complement strand
CGTCACGTTTTGTGTGGCCGCAAACGGGCCGTAAAACTTGCTCAAGCCGCGAGCTTCAATCATCACGCTGTTGCTCGCCGACGTGTCTTTGTCCTTGTGGCTCATTCGCCCGATCCTTTTTTTGGTAGTGGGTCATTGTGGGTGGCACGCCCTGAGTCATCGAAGGGCGTGGAATTGTCCTTTCGAGTCTCCACGCCCTTGGCAGGGCGTGCCACCCGGGACTTCTTCAAATTGACCCGCTACCGTTTTTTTGGAAATGCCCTCGCGTCTCGTTTCCCGCACTTACCGACAACCGGCCGATGACTCGGCCATCCGAAAATAACAAACCCCGCCGAGTGACCAAGCTCGCGGTCCGTTGGGACTTTTCACCCGACTTCACCAGCGGAAGGAGTCACGCTGCGACAAATCGTTGTGAAGCGGGGAAGCAGACGATCGTCCGCCACTGCCAATGTCAGTTTTCGCGACCAGACACCATGGCTGCCGCCGCCAGCCAAAGCCAAACGTACAGCGAACAGCCGCATGTACGCGGAAAATTACTCCGCCTGTTGGACGAAGTCCAGCAAGCCGCGATCAATCGCCACCGCTCACTTGACCGGCCACGTGACGCCGTACTTCCGCTCCAGCGATTCCGACCACTCGCGCCGCAACGGATACGAAGTGACCGATGCCAACTGGTCAGCCGCCCGGCTGAACGCCCAATGCTCCAGAAAATCCTTCCGTTGCGGAGCCTCCTCGTCGGCGGGAATCTCCGTGCGGCTCATCAGATGGACAACAATAAACGCTGAACGATCCGCGTTCGGAATCACCGTCGTGGTCTCGACCGCTTGGTTGTGAACGGCCTTCAGAAACTCGTCGTCGATCTTGTCCAGCCCGGCAATCTTTGACGACTCGACCGGCGAGTTGCTCATGTCAAGCGGGTTGAGTTGCGGAGCCGACGCTCCTTGCTGCGTGTAGTGTGCGAACTCGGGTGGCTCGACGACGGTCAATAACAGGCCGTCTTCACCGCCAGTGACTGTTTGTCCGGCGATGACCTCGGTCAGTGGTTTCTTGTCGTCGGACGCTTGCTTGGCGATTTCTTTCGCTCGCTCTTCCGCCTTCGGCCGCGCCAGGGACAGCTTCCAAGCCTGGATGACTTGTTCACGGACACCGATCTCTTCCAAAGTGGGCACATGCGCCTCGACTCGTTCGATCACCCAATAGGCGAAGCGATTCTTCGTGTCCGGTTCTTGAGCCACATCCGGCGTGTAGGTACTGTCGTTACGCGGGTCGAACACGTTCTGCACCACCGTCGCGGACCCCGATCGGTCCTGCGGATTGTCGAGTGGATCGGTGGCTTGACCGACTTTGTATTCTTCGGACGTGCTCAATTCCGCGGCTGAAAGCAACGTCGTCTCGACATACTTCAGGCCTTGATTATCAGCCAATGTCTTCAACTCGAACGCGATTTGCCCACGCGATTTATTCGACTTGTCGTTCTGGTCTGGATTCTTCGGATCGAAGTACGACCCCAATTCCCGCATTTTGGCGACCACAGCGTCAGCGCGATTCCGCATCTCTTCGACTGTCTTGTCCTTGAGCAACTTATCGAGAATCTCACCACGAACCTCCTCGAACGACTTGTAACGCGGTTCTGACTTTTTGGGTTTGGATTCCGCATCGTCGTCGGTCTTCGTCGCGTTGGCCGGTTGATCCGGCGCGTCTTTCTTCGCATCTTCTGCTTTCGGCTCGTCCTTCGAGGGCGCCTCTTTCTTGGTTTCCTCTTTCGGTTTGTCGGTCTTGGACTCGTCGGACTGCTTCGACTCCGCCGGCTTGTCGTCGGAATTTGTTGGCTTTTCTTCTGCGTCTTTCCCGCTGGCGACCTGATCATCGCCGGCTGCGCCTTGCGATTCGGACTTCGATGCTTGCGCCGGCTTTTCTTCCTTGGGCTTGTCGCCTTTCGAATTGTCGGTTGCTTCCGGCTTGTCTTCTTTTTCCGGTTCGGGTTTGTCTTCTTTTTCTTTGGGCTTGTCCCCCGCTTTCGATTCCGTCGATTTGTCGTTCAAGTCGGGCTTCGGATTCGACTCGCCGTCTTTCTTTTCGCCGTCTTGCGTTGCGGGTTCACCGTCCGGCTTGTCGGTTTCCAGTTTTTCGGTGTCGCTCGGGGGAGTTTTCTCGCGATAAAACTCTTTGTTATCGGCGTAGTACGTCGCGACGACCTCGTCGGACGGCGGAGTCATTTTGGCTTCGATCGCTTCGTAGTCGGCTTCAAGATACGCCAAGCGAACTTTGTTGGGCTGTCGGAAGCCTGGCTCTCCCTTCAATCCGGGGAATTTCTCCACATGCTCTTTGAAGAATTCCGATAACTGGCTGGATGATGGCTCCGAAATGCTTTTCACGAACGGGTCCACGGGAATCGTTGTGGCCTGGATCTGTTGCTTGACCGCGATTTTGCGGAAGTCCTGCCAAAGCTGTTCCGGGGTGGAGACGATCCGCGGGAACGTCAACTCGGCCGCTCGGCGCGCGACCAGTTCGTCACGCAGAATTTCGTAAATGTGGTGGTCGGTGAGGTTCAGTTCTTGACGCACCGCTTGGAAGTCGCCGGTCGACAGATTGTTGTTGGCGACCATCTTGATGAAGTCGGAGATTGCCTCATCACTGATCACGATTCCCAACCGCTGGCCCTCTTGCCGCAGCAAGTGCCCGAAGACGACGTCTTGTTCCAGGTCGCGTCCGAAATTGAACTGCACGCGGCTGAGAGCTTGCTCCACCTGCATTTGATAGAACTGCAACATGAACGGGCCGCGATCGAACACCTCTTTCGGGATCGGATGCGATTTGCGATACAGTGAGGCGACGATTCGATTGGCCTTTTCCCGGCGGTTCTTCAAATTGAAGATGTCTCGCTGAGTCAGCCCGGCCAGCGTAGCTTGACTGGCGTCGTCGCGCGCACTGAACGTGGTGATGGTCAGCCCGAAGATGATGCCGACGACAAAACCCATCGCCATAAATTCGTTCTGCCGGCCGCTGCGAGTGCCCCAAATGAACGCCGCTCCACCGGCGAACATGCCGAAGACCAGCGGAATCAGCAGGCGGCTGTGCGATTGCATCGAGTCGTCCATGAACACGAACGAGATCATGGACATCAACGTCAACGCCGCCATCAACGGCTTAAGATTGCGGCGGAAAAAGTTCATCGAATGAGCCATACGACGCACCTCAAAATAGGTGATGTGGCGCGGAGCCGTCCCACATTCAGCCCGGAGCGGCGCACCGTCAGTCCTTGACAGCCGAAGAAACGGGCGAGTACGTATTCCCGCTCTTTGCCCCGGCCGACAACGCATCGGATTGTAGCCGGGGGGTATTGAGCGACAAGGTCTGCCCCCGCCGAGCATACGGCTCGCGGGCTGATGTCGCCAAGAAAAGTCCGTCGGACGCCCTGTCCGACCCTGACGGACAAGCATGTCCGTCTTGCGGAAATCAACGAAGGAATACAGTGTGGCCGGAAAGCGTTTGAAAGGATTGGTGATCGTCGAGTCACCGGCGAAAGCCAAAAAGATCAGCGGCTTCTTGGGACCGAGCTACAAAGTGCTCGCCAGCATGGGGCACATCCGCGACCTCCCCAATGGAGCCAAAGAAATCCCCGCCGCATTGAAAAAAGAACCCTGGGCCAGCTTCGGGGTGAACTTCGACAAAGACTTTGAGCCCCTCTACATCGTCCCTCCGGAAAAGAAGAAGCTCGTTTCGGAACTCAAAGACGCGCTCAAGAACGCCGACGAACTGATCCTGGCGACGGACGAAGACCGCGAAGGCGAAAGCATCGGCTGGCACTTGTGCGAAGTGCTGAAGCCGAAAGTCCCCGTCAAGCGGATGGTGTTCTCCGAAATCACCAAAGAGGCGATTCAAGAAGCGATCAATTCGACACGCAAACTCGACGAGAACTTGGTCGCCGCGCAAGAGACGCGACGCGTGCTCGATCGGCTGTACGGCTATCGGCTCAGTCCGCTGCTGTGGAAAAAGATCGCTCCCAAGCTTTCGGCGGGGCGAGTTCAATCGGTGGCCGTACGAGTGCTCGTGCAACGAGAACTGGAACGGCTGGCATTCCACAGTGCGACGTATTGGGATCTCAAGGCCAGTCTCGCGAATGACGCTTCCGCGAAATTCGCCGCCGAGTTGGTTTCGGTCGTCGGCCAGCGAGTTGCCACCGGCAAGGACTTCGACGAAAACACCGGCAAACTGAAACCTGGTGCCGACGTGCTGTTACTCGATCAGCCGCAGGTCGAAGCGTTACGAGATCGTCTGGCTACAGCATCTTGGCAAGTCAGCAGCATCAAAGAACGGAGCGAACTCCGCCGGCCCTATCCGCCGTTCACGACCAGTACGTTGCAGCAAGAGTCGAACCGCAAGCTCGGCCTCTCGGCCAAGGAAACGATGCAGATTGCTCAGCGGTTGTACGAAGACGGCCACATCACCTACATGCGAACCGACAGTGTCAACCTTTCCGGCGAAGCGATCGGTGCTTCGCGGCGACGCATCCAAGAGAAGTACGGCACCGATTATCTGAGCCCTCAACCGCGGCAATACACGACGAAGGCGAAAGGAGCGCAAGAAGCTCACGAAGCGATTCGCCCCGCCGGAACACAAATGCTCACGGCCGATGAACAGGGCCTGTCGGGCCAATCCGCGCGGCTGTATACGCTGATCTGGATGCGGACGATGGCCACGCAAATGACCGAGGCGCGGCTGCAATTCATCACCGCCACGATCAACGCCAGCGACTCCGAATTCCGCGCGACGGGTCGGCACGTTGAGTTCCCCGGTTTCTTCCGAGCCTACGTCGAGGGAATCGACGATCCCGATGCGGCCCTCGACGATCAAGAGTCCGCCCTGCCGCCGCTGCGCGAACAAGAAGTCGTCTCGCTGCAACAACTCGAATCGTTGAAGCACGAAACGAAGCCGCCGGCTCGATTCACCGAAGCCACGCTGGTCCGCGAACTGGAATCCGACGGCATCGGCCGGCCGTCGACCTACGCCAGCATCATCAGCACCGTGCAAGACCGCGGCTATGTGCGAAAGAGCGGCAATCAACTCATTCCGACGTTTACTGCGATGGCCGTGACGCGGCTGCTCGAAAAACATTTTCCGAATCTCGTCGATGTCGGCTTCACCGCAAAGATGGAAGAACAGCTCGACGAGGTCGCCAGCGGCACAGCCGAGCGTTTGCCGTACCTGCGGGAATTTTACTGCGGAAAGGGTGGGCTCGATGAACAGGTCAAAGCCCACGAGGAATTGATCGATCCGCGCGACGCCTGCACGCTCGAATTGAGTGGCCTGGACGCGAAAATTCGAGTCGGCCGTTGGGGCCCATTCCTGCAAAAGGAAACCGACGCCGAACCGGAAACCGCGTCGATCCCCAGCGATCTCGCCCCCGCCGACATCACCAACGAGTTGGCCGAGAAATTGCTGGCGCTGAAGAAGCAAGGCCCCGTGTCGCTGGGCATGCACCCGGACGGACTGCCGATTTATTCCCGCAATGGTCCGTTCGGGCCGTACCTGCAAGTCGGCGACGTCGTCGATGACCAACCGAAGCCGAAGCGAGTCAGCATCCCGAAGAACATCGATCCCAGCGCCGTGACGCAAGACCTCGCGCTGAAACTGCTGTCACTTCCTCGCGAGTTGGGCACTCATCCCGAAACCAGCAAGACTGTCTCCGCCGGGATCGGTCGCTTCGGACCGTACGTGCTGCACGACAAGACGTACAAGTCGCTCCCGAAGGACGGCGACGTGCTGACGATCGACCTTGCGGCCGCCGTCGAACTACTGAAACAAGCCCGCGTCAAAGTGGCACCGACGCCGTTGTGTGAACTCGGCAATCATCCCGATGACGGTGAAACGATCGCGATCTACGAAGGTCGTTACGGCCCCTACGTCCGCCACGGCGAGGTGTTCGCCTCGCTGCCGAAGGATCGCACGATCGAGTCGGTCCAACTCGATGAAGCTCTGATCTGGTTGGCCGAACGCGCCGCCAAAGGCCCATCGAAAAAACGCCGTGGCCGTTCCGGCTTCCGCAAGAAGGCCGACAAGACGGAATCCAACGCCTCGAAGCCTGCGAAGAAAAAGCCCGCAGATAAGAAGAAGCCGCCGAAGAAAAAGCCGTCCAAGAAAACGAAAAAGAAGGCCGACCAGCCGGAAGAGTAAGACATCCGTCGTGTCAACTTTGCCACACATGCACTCTTGGTTAACGACGATCACCGAACCCTTTTGAAGACTGGAACCGCTAATCCAGGCTAATGACCGCTGATCAGGCAGTTCATTAGCGTCGATTAGTGAAGATTTGCGTTCCTTATGTCACCAATTCTCATTCTCGCTGGCTCGTACCTCGCCGGCTCGCTGCCATTCGGGTTGATACTCGCACGAGCGGTCAAGGGGATCGACATTCGGCAACACGGCAGCGGCAACATCGGCGCAACCAATGTAAGTCGTGTCCTCGGGACCAAATGGGGAGCTGTCTGTTTCGTGCTCGATGCTTCGAAGGGCGCGTTGCCGGTCTGGCTGCTGCCGCCATTGGCACTCGCGGCCGATGACACGACACGAACTCACTGGAACGTCGCGGCCGGGTTGATGGCG
Source organism: uncultured Planctomycetaceae bacterium (assembly GCA_964589725.1). Lineage (GTDB taxonomy): Bacteria > Planctomycetota > Planctomycetia > Planctomycetales > Planctomycetaceae > CAYSHJ01. The sequence continues at coordinate 14,411 of CAZPUJ010000104.1, read as the reverse complement.
ATCCTGGGGCACATGTTTCCCTGCTGGCTACGTTTTCACGGCGGCAAAGGAGTTGCGACGGCCTTGGGCGTTGTCATGATCTTGGCTCCGCTGTCGACCGCGATCACGTTCGGAGTCTTCGCCGTTTGCTTCGCCGCATCGCGGATCGTTTCGCTCAGTTCGATCGTCTCCGCCGTGGCGTTTGCAGTGGCGGAGATGATCATCCTCCGGCCACAGCCATTCGGGACCGAAGCCTGGAGTCTCGCCACGTTCAGTCTCGCCGTGCCGACCTTGATCATCGCGCGGCATCGAACCAATATCGCGCGCTTGCTGCGCGGCGAGGAACGCCGATTCAAATTCGGCGACAAGCAGTCCACTCCCGATGAAAACTGACACGCCAGCCGGACGCGCCAACGGCGGGCTGACCGCGGGAGCTGGGTCGCGCAATCAGCAGACTTCGATGTCATTGGTCAAAGACAATTCTTCGACGGCATCGAGCGCGGCGTGGGTTGCCAACTGCTTATTGTAGTATGTCGATGTGCGGCCGGTGAGCAGAACCTCGCGTTCAAGCACTTCGACCTTCAAGCTGCGGATCGTTCCGCCAGTTCGGAGCCGCACATAGCGCTCCACGTTCTCGGCAATTTCCCGAGGCGAGTCGAGGCAAAGCTGAGGCTTCATCGTTTTCCTCCGTGAAGAGCAAACGCGGTTGGATCCGGACTATCGCCCGGTTTTGTGGAAAGAGGTCACTCCTCTCACCAACACGTCATTTCCATGAGATCCGCGCCGAAGCACAACATCACCAAGTGGCGAAACTCTTCGAACAAGTTTCTTGACGGTGCTCGTCACCGTTTGCAAGATGCCGCCGCAGAAGACCGTTTAACAAATTTGGTCGCTCCGCGAAACAGCCCCGCCAGACGTCTCGTCGACGCCCGAGTTTCCCCGGAACGCTCAAGACAGTGGTGACTTTACCAGCCGAATTTTCGACCGTCAAATTAAAAGCCTGAAAAAGTTGTTAACTCCCAAAATTTCGCTTTCCCGCCGGAGCCCTTCCACATGGATGCCGACTCCCAAAATTTCCTCGAACGATTGCTCGCCACTCCCAGTCCGTCCGGGTACGAGCGACCGATTCAAGATGTCGTGCGCGACTATGTCCGCCCGTTTGCGTCGAATGTGCAGACGGATTGGCACGGCAATGTGATCGTGGCCGTCAACCCGCATGGCGCGCCGCGCGTGATGTTGGCTGGCCACTGCGACCAAATCGGATTGATGGTCATCAACATCGACAAGGACGGGTTTCTGCGAGTTAGTGCAATCGGCGGCTGGGACGTGCAGACGCTCATTGGCCAGAACATGGTTGTCTGGACGACTTCGGGACCGGTCAAAGGAGTCATCGCTCGGAAAGCGATTCACCTGCAAACGCCCGAAGACCGTAAGGCCGTTCCGGAGATCAAAGACCTGTGGATCGACATCGGCGTGAAAAACGCCGATGAAGCCAAAGAACTGGTCACGGTCGGTGATCCGGTGACATTCGAACTGGGGCTACGCATGCTCCGCAACAATTTGGCGGCCGCGCCGGGTATGGATAACAAGGTTGGCGTGTGGGTGGTGATGAACGCTCTACGATTGATCGCGCAAGGCAACCCGCAGGCCGCGGTTTATTCCGTTTCGACTGTGCAGGAAGAGATCGGCCTCCGCGGAGCACAGACAAGCGCTTTTTCAGTCGCTCCGCAGTTAGGCATTGCGGTCGATGTGACTCACGCCACCGATTGCCCGACGATCGACGAGAACCAACATGGCAAAGTGAAGATTGGCGCGGGACCAGTCTTGTATCGTGGGCCGAACGCAAACCCGGTTGTCTTTGAGCGACTGATGAGTCTCGCCAAACAACACGAGATTCCGGTGCAACCGAGCGGACTCGCCAAGGCAGCCAGTAATGACTCGAATGTAATGCAGGTCAGTCGTGGAGGCGTAGCGACCGGTTTGGTGACGATCCCGAATCGTTACATGCACAGCCCGGTCGAAATCGTGTCGCTCGACGACTTGGAGAGCGCGGCGAAATTGATCTCGCACTTCTGTCTGTCACTGACGCCCGACAGCGATTTCACGCCGTAGAGCGGCGACTCTGCGGCCAAACGTGGGACGGATTGCCAATCCGTCCTCATGCGGTCCACATCATTCGGCGAAGGCATCTTTTCCCGCGGACGGTTTCGGAGTCGTCGGCTTGGGGAGGGGAATGGGGAACTCGTTCTCGTACGGCACCGGCTCCGGCGGTGTGGCTTGAGCGGGAGACGCGTCGCCACTCACCGGAGCGAATTCGCTGGCCGACCAGTTCGGTTCTTGCACGAACTCCGCCGGCTCAGTGTCCAAGTGCGGTGCATCGAACGCGTGCGTGCGAGCCCACGCATGCCGCAAGGCATCTTTGTAAGCGTCCGGAGTCCACTCGCTCTCGGACAGCCAGACTTGGTCGTGAGGCAGCAGCGTTCCTTTGTGGTAGTGCAGCGCGGTGATCGCTTTGTTGTATTCGATCAAACTGCGGTAGTACGCGACCTCCGCTTCGGCCTGACTCAAGAGTGCTCGCAATAATACGTCGAACGTTTTCGTGCCCGCTTCGACTTCGGCCTTGAAGAGTTGCACTCGCTGTTGTGCGGCGCGATAGCGGTTGAAGTTGGTTTCCGCCGTCACGTGCTGAACGGCCAGGTTCTGAAAGTCTTGAGCCAGCTCGTGGCTGATTTCCATCTCTTGAGCCGTCAATTGGTCGCGTGCTTTCGCCAACCGCAGCTCAATGTTGCGAGCCTGTGCGTGAGCGGCTCGCAAACCCAGCGGCATTTGGAATTCAAAACCCAGATTCCAGCCGGTGAGATTTCCCTGAGCCATCGCCGCGTACGCCGAATGAAATTGAGGAGCCGGCGTGCCGGGGGCTCCATCCTTGCCGAAGAGCTCGTCACCCAAGCTGTTGACTTGGTATCCGGACACGAAGTCGAACCGAGGCCGCGTCAGATTCTCGGCCGCGCCAAGTTGTAATTGCAGGCTCTTGATTGACCACTTCTGACGACGCAGCTCGACCCGTTGAGTCAGTGCTTCGGTCAAGCAGACCTCCCAACTGGGACGAAATAAGGCTGTCGCCGGTTCGTCGCTCGGTCGCAAGATGCGCCCGTCGTTGACCGGCAGGCCCAGGATGCGCCGCAAGACCACTTCGGCCGAATAAACATTCGCGAGCGACGTTTCCGCGGCGGCCCGCGCTTGGAAGTAAAAGTCCCGAGCCTGTGCTTCATCCGAGGGCTTGAATCCCTGCTTGCCACCCGCTTCAAGAATTCGATGAGCTTCTCGCCACGACTGCAAGGCGCTGTTCCGCGCGGTCACGGCTGTGTCGTACTCGTGGTAGCGCAGCGACAGTTCCCAGTACAAGTCCTCAACATCTTTGAGCATCGTAATGACGCCCGACTCGAATTCCGCCAGCGAGATGTCCTGATTGATGCGCGCGATCACGACACCCTGGTTAACACCACTCAGTCCTCTGAAATTCTGAGTGATCGGACCGGCAATGCGCGTGAATTCAGTGCCTGACCCCGCCAGCAATGGATGACGGTATCGAGCGCTTACGTTGCCCGTGTACGCGGATGGAAAGAGCTGCACCGAGTTGTTTCCGCTGTAATTCATCTGATGGCCGAGTGAGATCGCACCACCGTAGGCGAATATCTTCGAGAGTTGCGTGTCAAACGCACCTGTCTCGTTGACGAACACGCTGCCGCCCCCCACGCCGCCGCCGAAAAAGGAATTGTTTTGTGGAGTCTCGTTACGCCCCCAGGTCATCGAAGTGTTCAATTGAGCGTCGAACTCAGCCAACGCCGCCTCGATGCCACGACCGCCGAACAAGACCCCCGTTTCTTGAATGGCTGGGTCGTAAACAGACGGCGCTCGATCACCCGCGCTGAGAATCACCGATGGCGTACGGTTGTCCGCTCGTGAGCGGATCAGGGTGTTGTTTTGAATCGCCAATTGAATCGTTTCCGCGAGTGAAATGTCCCAGACTTCATCCTTCTCACGGTCCAACACCGTGCGCGGACGGTGCGCGAACGTGACCTCGCGATCGGCCTGCGTGTCGACGGCCGGAAAGTCAATCGTTGTGGCCATCGACTTGTAGTGGTCCAGGCCTTTTTCGCCGAGATACGTCAGTTCGGTCTGCCCCTGGGTACAGCCCAACACCGCCACTCCGAGCAACAAGTTGCTGGCGAACTGACAAAGCCCCCGCCGCGCCCCGCGAAGACCGGACGTCCGTGCTGCCGTTTGAGCGATTTGACCTGGCATGTCGATCGATCTGGTTGACGCAAAAGATATTGGCTGATTGACGCTCCGACGTTGAGCGCAGTGACGGCCGATGGCGCGGTACAAGCCCTACAATTGGTATCGGCGACCAAATCGGCAATCTTTGGCCAACTTGCCAGTTCGCGGAGCTCCCTGGAACGGAAAACGCCTTTTGAATGCCGGCGACGTCGGCTTTACCATTGACCAAATCGTCTGTTAGGGCCATGTCGTGGGCGAATTCAACTCTCATTGACCGGTTTGGCGAAGCGGCTTAGATTCCCTTGTAGTGGGTCCGTTTGGGTGGCACGCCCTGAGTCATCGAAGGGCGTGGAATTGTCCTTTGCGAGTCTCCACGCCCTTAGCAGGGCGTGCCACCCGGGACTTCTTCTAATTGACCCACTACCGATTCCCCGTCACTTCTGATTTCCCTCCGGTTTTCCCCGTTTTCATTCCGTCCCAACTCGCCCTCTCCATGCCGCTCGTTTTCACGCGGATCGCGCTGTTGCTGGTGATGTGCTGCGGAGTTCTCGCCTGTGCGAGCCTTCCGTTCGGAGCGTCGTCGGAGCGATCCGCGACCGCTTTCAAATTACCGCCGCTGCCGCTGCCTCGCGATTCCGTCGAGTTGGATGTGGTCTTCATTGATCGACCGGCCGGAGATCCGTTGCTGGGACGCACGCTGTGGCGGGAAGTCGATCAGGTCGGCACATTGACATCCGAACAACGGACCGCTTTGCGTGAGGCTGGAATTCAAGTTGGCCACGTGGGAGCCTCGCCGCCGGATGCGTTGCAGTCGCTGTTGAATCTCGCGGACGAGGAGCGCGAGCGAAAGCGCCGTGAAGCGAATGGCCTGGCGATCACTGCGTCGCGACGAGTGGCCTTGCCGGCCGGAACTGACATGGACTTGCCGACCAGCGAGTCGGTGTCAACTCGCGAGGTCGAGCTTCCCGGCGGGGAGCGAAAGGAATTGCAAGAGACTCGCGGCGTGTTGAGGCTCCGGGCGGAACGAAGTCAAGAGGGCTGGGCTCGATTGGATTTCGTTCCTGAACTGCATCATGGCCAAACGCGTACGCGTCCGTTCGCCGCCGTGACCGGTTGGCAGTATCGCACGACGCAAGAAGTGCTGCCGTTCTACTCGCAGCAGTTTGCCGCCACGCTCAATGTCGGCGAGATGCTGATCATCACGGCCGATCGTGAACGCGCCGGTTCGCTCGGACAACAGCTCTTTCAGTTCGATGACGCGACAGGCACGAAGCAACGTGTGGTCGTCATCCGCTTGGCCGAGATGCGCGAGATCCAGGCCAAGCGCTTGCGGCGGGAATGAGCGACGGTCAGTCGCGCGTCCATTGCCCGTCGATGAATCGCCACAGACCCGGACGCGGATTCCTGTCTTGCAGTTCCGGGGGCAAGCGATGCGGGCGGACGCCGTCGTAGCATTGCAGCATCGCGAAGCGGCGAAGCGACGCCGGAATGCCCACCGCCGTGAAGCCGGGATGCCCCGTTGCCGGAAACGGGCCGCCGTGATTCATCGCCGGACTCACCGCGACGCCAGTCGGCATCTTGTCGTTGATTAGCCGTCCGACGCGGATTCGCAACGCCGGCTCCAAACGCGAGTACAACGCGTCGTCTTGACCATCACGAGCACTGTAAATCGCACCCGTCAAGTTTCCTTCGAGGGTTTCGACGATCGCCAACAACTGCGACTCATCCCGCACTACAACGAATAACGATCCGTTGCCGAACGCTTCCGTTTGCAGCGCGTGCGGCTGTTTCAAGAACTGATCGCCCGAGACGCGCAGCAGCGTGTTGCGATGACAGAATCCCGCGCCGCCGCCCGGTTGACCGCCGGCCAGCAATTCGGCTCCGGCGTTGACCAACGTCTGCACGCCGGCCGTGAAGTTGCGGAGCACTCCGTCGCCCAGCATGGTCCCGATCGGAGCAGCCTCGAACTTCGCCTTCATCGCCTGCGTGAACGAGTCGGTTTGCGGACCGCCGAGCAACAAAACCAAACCGGGATTCGTGCAAAACTGACCGGTGCCCAGGAGACAGCTTGTCGAAAACTCGGTCGCGAGTTCGTCCGACCGTTCGGCGAGTGCTCCTGGAAGCACGCAGACCGGATTGATGCTCGACAGCTCCAAGTAGATCGGCTTGCCAGTGCGATCAGCAGCTTCTTTCAAGACCAAGCCGGTCGCGCGAGCGCCCGTGTAGCCGCTGGCTCCGATGGCCGGATGCGACACCAACCGACAACCGTCGTCGTGACTCGTACGGTAAATCAGTTGCACGAATGCGGGCGGCAAGCCAGTTTCACGTGTCGCCGCGAATGCCTCTTCCGCGAACAGCCGAGTCGTGCCCGGATGCGACGAGTGGCCTTTCGCGATCACAGGATTTCCCGCGGCAACGGCGGCGGCGAAGTCGCCTCCCGCCGCGCTGTTAAACGCGAAGGGAAAATTGTTCGGGCCGAACAACACGACCGGTCCAATCGCCGCCAGTTTGCTACGGATATTGTTCTTCGTGTCGATCGTCGGCAATGCCCAACCGCCGTCGCGAGCGGCCGCGGCAGCTTGTCGCAACTGATTCGTCGTGCGCGGCAGTTCGGCAGTCTTCAACCGCGGCTCGACCGGCAATGCCGTTTCTTGATTCGCCATGGCGATCAGTTCGCCGGCGCGAGCTTCGATCCGTTCGGCGAAGCGATCCAAGAACTTTGCGAAGAGCTGGCCCGACGCGCCTTGCAGGTCGCGGCTGACACGCGCCGCAGCGAGGACCGCTTGCTCGATCTCGTTCCACGGACTGACAGGATACTCGTCCGCCAAAGGCTCGCGAGTCGCGGGATTGATGGCTCGAAACGACGAAGCTCCGTTCGACGGACGCCACTGACCGTCGATCAACACCGAATGCTTGCTCATACGAGGATCCTCGGTTGCGATCGAATTCACCAGACATCACTTCAGTGCTGGTTGCTATTCCCGTGCTGGTTGCTCTGAAGGGGACTTGCAGTATAGTCATTCGACAGTTCCGGCGTCTTGCGACCTGTTCGCCATGAGAAGGTTCAAACCCACATGACCAACGTTCCCACGGCGAGTTCCCTGTCGGTGTCCGCCCGCTGGCGGATCGTGCTGATGCTGATGGGTTTTGCGGCGCTCGGGCACTTCAACCGCGTCGGGATTTCGGTCGCCGGCGGTGAAATCTTCATCAACGAGATCGGCATCTCGGAAGGGGACATGGGTTGGGTCTACACGACGTTTCTCATCGTTTACACCACTCTCATGTTGCCGGGTGGTTGGCTGATTGACCGCATCGGATCAGCCAAGGCATTGACGCTGTTGGGTCTGACGATGGGGACATTCGTCGTGTTGACCGGCGCGTTGGGCTGGGTCACGAACACACCGGAAGGCTTGTTGTTGGGATTGCTCGTGATTCGCGGGTTGGCGGGTGCTTGCAGTGCCCCTCTGCATCCGGGAGCCGCACATGCCGTGTCCGAGGTGATCTCCCCGCGTCGACGCGCGACCGCAAATGGCATGGTGACTGCCGGAGCATTGATCGGCATTGCCTGTTGCTATCCCGTCTTCGGTTGGCTGATCGACAAGCTGGATTGGCAATGGGCGTTTGTCGTGAGCGGCTCAGTCTTGGTGGCCTACGGCGCACTGTGGAAATTGCTGGCGTCGCCGCTTTTGCCGGCGCCGCAAACGTCGGACTCTGCGTCGACTTCTGAAACAGATTCGCGTGCCGTGTGGTCGCTGGCTTGGGACGGCAACCTCTGGCTGTTGACGCTCAGCTACGCTGCCTACAGCTATTTCCAGTACCTCTTTTTCTATTGGATGAACTTCTATTTTCAAAACGTGTTGCATGTGCCCAAACTCGAATCGCGCGAGATTTCTTTTTACATCACACTGGCACAAGGCGCTGGCATGGCAATCGGCGGCCTAAGCACTGATGTCGTGTGTCACCGGTTCGGCCGGACTCGCGGGCGGCGAGGCATCGTGATCACTGGCATGGGCCTGGGAACACTGTTCGGTTTGCTCAGCATGAATGTGGAGGGGACTTGGAACGTGGCCATTTGCCTGGCGATCTCGATGGGGACGTTGGGCATGTGCGAAGGCGTTTTTTGGACGACCGCCACCGACATCGGTGGCAAGTCGCGCGGCTTCTCCGGAGCGTTCTTGAATACCGGCGGCAACATCGGTGGAGCAATCTCACCAAGGCTTACGCCGTACATCGCCAATTCCATGGGCTGGTCCGGAGCGATCACCTTGGCGTGCGTTATCGCTGGCCTTGGCGGACTGCTGTGGTTCGTGATCAAGCCACCGGAGGATGGGCACTCTCGCCCGTCCGATGTTTCGTAACCGTTTGCAATGGTCGAGCAATTCGAAATGCGGACGGGCAAGAGTGCCCATTCGACTGGGAATGAGACATGTCCAGACACGATTTCTCCGCCGAAGAGTTCGACTCCCGCCGGTCACGCGCTCGCGAGGCGATCGGCAATGCCGGCCTCGATTGGATGCTGTTGTTTCATCCGGTCTCGATCCGTTGGCTGACCGGGTCGGACGCGAAGAGCTATCAAGAGTTTCAGTGCCTGCTGATCTCGGCCAAACCAGGACCGATCAGCGTATTGACTCGCGACGGCGAACGTGCCGAGTTTCAAGCCGATGCGTTGGTCGATCAGTTGTGGACCTGGGGTGGCGGCGAGCCGGAAGACCCGATCGCGGCGCTCGAACGGGTCGCCGAGTCGCTGGGCGTGACGGAGTCGCGGATCGGCATGGAGGTGCCAGGCTACTATTTGCATCCGCATCACTATGTCCGAATCAAGCAACTCCTCAGCGAGTCGCTGGTGGCCGAGGCGACAAACTTGATTCACGACCTGACGCTCGTGAAATCGGCGACCGAACTGAGCTACATCCGCGAGGCCGCTCGCATCGGTGATATTGCCATGACGCGATTTGCGGCCTCGCTGACCGCAGGGCGTAGCGAGTTGGAAATCGCGGGCGAGGTGTATCACGCGTTGCTGACCTCCGGCAGTGGCTTGGCGGCGAGTCCAATTAATCTCGTGTCCGGCGAGCGTTCCTGCTTCAGTCACGGAGCACCGACCGACCGCCGTCTGCATCACGGCGATTTCGGCAACGTCGAATACGGCGCGACCTACAAGCGCTACACCACGACGATCGGCCGCCAGTTTTGTCTCGGCCAACCGACGGCGCGAATGCATGAACTGCACGACCTCGTGCGCCGCGCCTCCGACGCCTGCATTGCCAAAATCCGCGCCGGCGTGCCGGCCGTTGTGCCGCATGAAGCCGCAAAGCGAGTGATCGTTGACGCCGGCCTCAATCACGCGCGAGTTCATTTGAGCGGCTACGGCCTCGCACCCGGTTCGCCACCGACCTGGGCTGAACCAATCCACCTGTTCGGCGGCAGCACCTACACGCTTCAGGCCGGCATGGTGGTGACCGTCGAACCGCCGGTCTTCATCGCCGAGGAACGATTGGGCGCTCGGATCATCGACAACGTGCTCGTCACGAACGACGGCTGCGAATTGTTGTCACGATTCAGCCGCGACCTGATCGTGATCGCGTGACGGAAGCGAGCAGCCTGTTTGAAAACCCCATCGAGCTTGCCTCGGTGGTTTTCAGGCCTATGCACTACTCCGAATGGCGCACCGAGTAGTAGCTGAATTCGCAAGAATTCAGAATGTCGATGGACGTTGTGGCTGAATTCTGGCGACTGAAGTAGTGCAAAAGCCCGCGAGCCACCGACGCAAGCTCGGTGGGGCGATGTTCAAGGGTGGCTATGCGAAGATCTCTTTCACGACATTTCCCTCGACATCGGTCAATCGAAAATCGCGGCCGGCGTGGCGGTAGGTGAGGCGTTCGTGATCCAGGCCCAGAAGATGCAAGAGCGTCGCGTGGAGGTCGTGAATGTGGACTTTGTCGTCTTGCGCGTAGTAGCCGTAATCGTCGGTGCAGCCGTAGCGAAAACCGCCCTTCACTCCGCCGCCGGCGAGCCACATGGTGAATCCTTCCGGGTTATGATCGCGGCCGTCTTTGGTCCCCTCGGCGGTCGGAGTTCGGCCGAACTCGCTGCCCCACCAGACCAGCGTGTCATCCAACAGGCCGCGGCTCTTGAGGTCGGCCAGCAAGCCGGCGATCGGCAGGTCCACTTCGCGAGCATTTTTCTCGTGTCCGTTCTTGAGGTCCGAATGCTGGTCCCATTGCACCTTGCTGTCGCTGTGCGTGACTTGAATGAACCGCACTCCCGCCTCGGCGAAGCGGCGAGCCATCAGGCACATCCGGCCGAAGTTCTCCGTCACGGAATCGTCCATCCCATAGAGTTTTCGCGTCGTGGCCGATTCGCCAGACAAGTCTTCGACCTTGGGGATTGCGGTCTGCATGTGAAAGGCCAGTTCGAAGGAATTGATCCGCGCTTCGAGCGACGCCTCGGGGCCTGATTGAGCGAGATGCTCGCGGTTCATCGCGTTCAGGCGATCCAGTTGCAGTCGCTGAACGTCGCGCGACAGCAGCGGGTTGTTGATGAACTTCACGCGCGCTTTGTCAGACGGCACGCTTGCATTCCCCAGCGGAGTCCCTTGATACACGGCGGGCAGAAACGCCGTACTCCAGTTGTTGATGCCGCCAAACGCCAGTGTCGGACAGATCGTCACGAAAGCCGGCAGGTTGGCGTTGTCGGTTCCCAGACCGTAACTCACCCACGAGCCGATGCTGGGGCGAATGAAGTTGTCGCTCCCCGTGTGCAACTTCATCATCGCTCCGCCGTGAGCTGGATTCGTCCCATGCACCGAATGGATCATGCACAGGTCATCCACTCGTTGAGCCAAGTGCGGGAACAATTCGCTGACCGGGAGGCCGCTCTCGCCGTATTGCCGGAACCTCCACGGCGATTTGAGCAGGTTGCTGGTCGCGTTGAACTGCACGCGCGGCTTCGCAAACGGTAGCGGTTGACCATCGTCACGAGTCAGCAGCGGCTTCGGATCGAAGGTATCCACCTGCGACGGGCCACCGCCCATCAAGAGAAAAATGATTCGCTTCGCACGAGCCGGAAAGTGCGGCTCCTTTGCCGCCAGCGGATCGGCCGATGCCGCACTGACCGACGACTCAGTCGCCAGCATCGAAGCCAGCGCGAGCGATCCGAAACCAACCGCCGACCGCTGCAAGAGGGATCGACGAGACATGGGGTGGATGGTTGGGGAATTGTCGTTCATGGTTGATCCTGATGAGGCACCAATCACTTCACGTAAATAAATTCATTCGCCGCGAGCACCACATGGCAGAGTATGGTCCAAGCTTGTCGCCGGCACTTGGCTGCGTCGAGTTCCGTTGCTTTCAGCGACTGCTCGACCCTGGCCAAGAAAGAATGATTCGCCTTCCGCTCCTCAGCCGTCGCCTCGCGGCCGTAGGCGATGGCGTACAGGCGGGAGAGTCGCTGGTCGTCGTCGCCCGGCTCCGCGAGCAGTCGTCCGGCAAAGTCGGAGGACGACTGCATCACGAAATCACTGTTGAGCATCATCAGAGCCTGCAAGGCCACCGTCGTCATGGCCCGGTCGCCGGTTGGAATCGCGGGATCAGGGAAATCCAACAACTGAAACAAGTCAAAAACGTTGTTGCGGATCACCGGGAGATACAGCGAGCGTCGTCGGCTCGTGTAGTCGGTCAGGTCAATCGAAGTGTGATCAAACAGGTAGCCACGGTTTTTAACCTTCAGCAATGAGCCTCCCGCCGTCGAGTCCAATTGGCCACTGACCGCCAGTTGCGCGTCGCGCACTTCTTCCGCGTCCAGACGTCGCACGGTGGCTCGTCCGAGCAGCCGGTTCTCCGGATCGCGTGCGGCGAGTTCGGCGGACGGCGAACTGCTCTGCTGATACGTGCTCGAATTCAGGATCAACCGATGCAGTGATTTCAGCGACCAACCATCGGCCACGAATCGCCGCGCGAGCCAGTCGAGCAATTCCGGATGCGACGGCGCTTCGCCCAGCAAGCCAAAATTGTCCGTTGTGCGGGCCAGTCCCTTGCCGAAATGCCAACGCCAGACTCGATTGACGAAGACACGCGCGGTCAGCGGATGCTGTGGATCGCTCAGCCATTCCGCGAGTTGTCGGCGACCACTTTCCTGGTCCGTGAACTGTGGGACTCGCGGGCCGCGCAAGACCGGCGGAGCGTGACGCGCCACCACGTCCCCCAGCTTCAGCGGGTTGCCGCGCACATGAATCGCCACGTCGACGACTTTGTCTTCGCCGACCCCGATCGCCGCCGGCAGCTCCGGCGGCGTCTTCTCCAACGCGGCCAGTTCATCACGCAGTTTCTTGAGTTCAGCCTTCGTGGCATCGGGATACAGCGTCTCCAATTTCTCCGGCGGTTTTTCCACCGCATCAGCAGTGAGCTTCTCGCGCACCTGCTTGTCGGCGTTGGCGACGAACTCCGCGATTGCGGTCTTCTTGGCGGCGAGCTGGCCGTCGTAGTCGGTCTGCATGGCCGTCGCGGTGGCGGAGGGGAGCAAATTCTCATGCCACTTCGCCACCTTCGTGTATTGGTCCATCGTCCGAGTGCTTTTGAAGATGCCGGCCAGGCCGTAGTAGTCGGCCGTGGCGATCGGATCGAACTTGTGATCGTGGCAGCGAGCACATCCCAGCGTCAGTCCGAGAAACGCTCGCCCGACCGTGTCGATCTGCTCATCAACAATGTCCATGCGCATTTTGGCTTCGTCAGTCTCGGCCAAGACTTTCGGGCCAATGCCCAGGAAGCCGGTCGCGATCAAGTGCTCGTGCCGCTGAGCCTCGTCGCCCGCCTCCAGCAGATCGCCGGCAAGCTGCTCAATTAGAAAACGGTCGAATGGCTTGTCGCGGTTGAACGCCGCGACCACGTAATCGCGATACCGCCAGGCATTGCCGTGAGCGATGTTCTCATCCAGTCCGTTCGAGTCCGCATAACGAGCCACGTCCAGCCAGTGCCGCCCCCAGCGCTCGCCATACTGCGGCGAGGCGAGCAAGCGATCAATGACGCGGCTAAAGGCATTCGCAGTCTCATCAGCCAGGAACGCATCGATCTCCTCAGGCGTCGGCGGCAGGCCAATGAGGTCAAACGTCGCGCGGCGGATGAGCGTTCTCGGGTCCGACGACGGAGCGGGATTGACACCCGACTTTTCCAAATCGGCGAGAATGAAAGCATCGACCGGCGATTCCAACCAAGCACCGTTTCTGACGACAGGCAGCGCCGGATTCGAGAGTGGAGTGAAGGACCACCACTTCCGACCCTCTTCGAGATCAATGACCCGCGGGCCAGCCGCGACCGGCTGCGCGTCGCGCGGATCGGGCACGCCCATATTCACCCACGCTTCCAGGTCGCGCACCTGCGCGTCGCTCAGCGCGCCTTTGGGTGGCATCTGCAGATCGCGATTCTTGTAACGCACCGCTTCGATCAGCCGGCTCTTTTCCGGATCGCCCGCGACGATGACCGCGCCGGAATCACCCCCCCGCAGAACCGCCTCGCGGCTGTCCAGCGCAAGCCCTCCTTTCGACTTCTTCCCCGTGCTGTGACATTCGTAGCAGTTCTCGACGAGCACCGGTCGAATGCGCTTCTCAAAGAACTCAAGGCTCTCGGCTGTCGGCGGAGGCGCCGCCATGAGGCTGTTGTCTGCGACAACACACACGACCAGCAGCCAGCCAAGCCAGGAAGATCGATTCATCATCGCGCGAAGTGCGGCCAGTAAATCGAGTCGGCGGTAGCTGCGTTTAGTGGCAGCGTCCGCGGCGGGAATTCCTGTCTTCTGCATGATGACCAACATCGCCTCGGGCAGTTTCATGTTTACCGGTTTCCAATAGTAGCCGGTCAATTCGACCACTTTACGTTACTTCGGAGTTCCGACAATTCCAATTGCTGGGAAGCATTCGGCTCGTCACGCAGGAGCGTAACGACGACGATGCGACAAACCCAGCTTTTCGCAAAACCTGAAACCGCTACAATCCCGCCGGCTTGTCGAGCCCTTTTTCGAGCGTGGACGAACGGCAGGATGCCGCGTGGCTCGCGGGCGGTTTGCGACCCTTTTGATTGAGGTCCAGTCATGTCACGAAGATTCTGGAATGGATTGTGGATCGTACTGGTGTGCTGGAACTTGGCGTGTACGAAGCCCGCTGA
>CAZPUJ010000103.1:0-6059 GCA_964589725.1 uncultured Planctomycetaceae bacterium | reverse complement strand
CGTCTGTGAGCGGCACGCTCTGATCGCCGCGCGTCAAGCTCCCGGAGATCTCCCAGCGCTGTTCGACGTCGTGAGATTCAATCCGGATTTGCAGCCGCCACGGATCGCCGTCCTCGAACCGCAACGATTTTTCGAGGTCCGGCACGTTTGGCTCGTCCAGAATCCAGAAACAACGGCCCATCGCGCACAGCCTCGGCAGCAGATCTCCGTACATCGACGGCGGCACGCTCGCAAAGGAAAAGGACAGGTTACCATACGGGTCGTAATACGGTTGGGTCGAGTAGTAGTTCGACGTCGAACTGGCCAGCGGCTTGGCCCCAATCAACTGATGCAGCAACGCACGGTCCGCTTCGCACGGCAACTCATTCACCTGCGTCCGCGTGACCGCCAGCTTTTTGATCTTGCCGAACTCGCCCGTTTGACGACGCTCCCGCTGCATGAATTGCAGCATCAGCGAGTTCTCGCGAAACGACGCGCTGACATTGACGACGTAATAGACCTCCTGGTGCGCCTCGGCTCGGAGCGTGCGCGAGTCGAACGTCAGGTCGCGAACGAAGCGTTGCGAAGTGTTCTGCACCTGAGTCAAAGCGTCGCGCCAGCGATTGTCCTCCTTCGGGCCGGTGGGAGCCTTCGCGGCACCCTTCTTTGTTTTCGGCTTCTTGGACGCCGGCGAAAAGATTTGCATACCGAACTTTTGCGCCAGAACCTCGCGCCAGCCGGCGGGGATGACGTTCATCAATTCGTCGTCCTGTTCGTCGTCATTATTCAGCCACGGATCGGACTCGGATTCCAGCACGTCGATGTAGAGCCGCTTCTTCCCTGGAATCGATGCCGACCAGCCGTCGGCCGTGATCTTTTCCAAAGTTGCCCACAGATGCGCGCAGTTGTCGCCTTCCTCGAACCGTGGGCAATCACAGGAGCAAAGGAGTATTCCGTCGCGTGCTTCCGCACCGCTCACCTCGACGACGTACCCCGAACCGTCGTCGTCCGCCACGGTCGCGCGAAAATGGATTCCCTGAGGAGCGGACAGCGAGACGTTTCCGGCTGCGTACAACTGCATTCCACATTGACAAGACTGTGGGTCAAATTCATGCCGACAGCGATCGAGAAATGTCATGGGAGCCTCCTTGCGACGAAGAATCAACCGAAATGGTTCATGACAGGTCGCCTTACCCCGACACCTGTTGCAATGCTTGCCATAACCAGTCGGGAGCGAAGAACAGTGCGAGACTGGCAAACGCACAAAGGCTGACGCCGATGAAGGCTGGAATCCCCGCCGAGCGGCGGGTCTCGTCACGGCTGGGTTGCAGATATATCGCTCCAACGAGTCGCAAGTAATACCACGCGGCGATCGCGGCGTTGATGGCGAGGCACACAGCCAGTCGGCGGCCGAGATCACTGCCGTGATTCCAGGAGGCGAGGAACAGGTTCAGCTTGCCGAGAAATCCGGCGGTCGGCGGCAGGCCAGTCAGACCGAAGAGCAACACGGTAAGACAGAACGCTCCGGCTGGATGAGTTTGGCTCAAGCCGGCGAGATCGTCGGTCTGTTCCAGCGGGCGTTCGGGACGCGACAAACTGGCCACAAGCGCGAACACGCCCAGTGTCGTGACACCATAGACGGCCAGATAGAACAACAACGACGGCAGGCCACCAATCACCGGAGGTTGCGCGGCGGATGTGCCGTTGCTGATTGGCGGCATCGCGACGGTCAGGCCAACCAGCATATAGCCAGCGTGCGCGATGCTCGAATAGGCCAGCAATCGCCGCACATTTTTTTGTAACAGAGCCAGCACATTCCCGACGAACATCGTCGCGATGGCGAGCCATGACAGCACGTCGCCGCTGCGAGAGGCAAGACTCCAAGCGCCGCCGTTAGGCAGTGCGGCTTCGAGTGACGGCGGGCTGAGCACTCGAACCAAGGCCACGAAGCCCGCGACTTTCGGCACGAACGACAACAAAGCGGCGGCCGAATTCGACGTCCCCTGAAAGACGTCCGGAGCGTAAAAATGAAACGGCACGGCGGTCACTCGAAACGCCAAGCCCACGACGATCGCCACAACTGAGACGAGTAACATCGCTGGCATCGGCTGACTCTGTCCGGCCTCAAACGCTTGGCGAATAGCTGTGAGGTTTGTCGAGCCGGCGACTCCGTACAGAAAACTGAAGCCGTACAAGACCAACGCTGACGAGAACACGCTCAGCAGGAAATACTTTAACGTCGCCTCTTGCCCGGACGCATCGCGGCGCGAGACATACAAGAAAAGGTACGTCGGGATGCTGACCAGTTCCAAAGCCAAGAACAGAACAACAAGGTCGTTCGCCAACGCGATCAAATCGGCTCCCGCCAAAATGAGCAGCAAGCAGGCGTGTGACTCGGCCGCATCGTGATCGCTGGTGGAATTCCAATTGGTTAACACGAAGATCGCGCCGGTCGCAAGCGTCAGCAGCCGGACAAACCACACCAGTGCGTCGGACTGAAATGGCGCGAGTTCACTCGCCTCGCTGACCGGCACCGGGGCCAGCCACGACCAGCCGGCAATTGCCAGTGCTAGTAATGACCAAATGCCCCAGCGATGCCGCAACCCGTTCGGAGCTGGCGTCCCTTCACCGATAAGAAATGGGCCAACCGCCAAGTTCACACACGCCGCCGCGAGCAACACCACTTCCGGCAGAATCAGGCTCACGGCAGTGGTGAGATGTTCGAACACGGGGAGCTCCAGGAGCAGCGATTGGGGGTTAGGGATTGGGGGTTAGGGATTTGGGGTTAGGGATTTGGGGTTAGGGGAATCGGTTGAGGCCGCAGCATCACAGCCTTTCGGCCGTCATCTCTCATCTTGGTTCTTTTGGCAACTTCGGTTTGCTTCAATTCATTTGGATGCGCATAGATCCTGGCGATGGCTCGCACGTCTTCTTCGATCGTGTCGAGCACCGGCTTTGGGTACACACCGATCCAGAGGCAGAGCATCATCAGTGGCGCGACGGACAGCAGCTCGCGACCATTGATATCAAAGATCGGGCCATGCGCGGACGCTGGCTCCTTGAGTGGTCCGAAGAACGCTCGCCGTAGCATGTCAAGCAGATACCACGCGCCGAGAATCACGCCGGTTGCTCCCAAGGCCGAGTACATTGGATTCGCCTTGAACATGCCGATCAGCGCGAGCAGCTCGCCGACGAAGCCGTTCAATCCGGGGAGGCCGATGCTCGACAAGCAGACGAAGACCATGCAGACCGACAGCAGCGGTAGTCGCGCCGCCAGTCCGCCGAGTTCGCTCAATTCGCGCGTGTGATACCGGTCGTAGACCATCCCCACGAGTAGGAAGAGTGCTCCCGTCGACAGACCATGATTGACCATTTGCAACACGCTGCCAGTAATCCCTTCGGAGTTGAGTGCGAACATGCCCAGCATGCAAAATCCCAAATGGCTGACTGAACTATAAGCCACAAGTTTTTTGATATCGCTTTGTGCCAACGCGCCGAGCGCTCCGTAGATGATGCCGATCACGGACAATGTCGCGATCACCGGAACTCCCAAGTGATAGACCGCGTCTGGCAGCAACGGCAAACAAATGCGCAGGAATCCGTACGTCCCCAACTTCAGCAAGATGCCAGCCAGCAACACGCTGCCCGCCGTGGGCGCTTCCGTGTGAGCCAGCGGCAACCACGTGTGGAACGGGAACAACGGCACCTTGATGCAGAAGCCGGCCGACAACGCCAGCAGCAATCCGATTTGCCAATTGTCAGGCAACGGATTCTTTTGCAGCGCGGCGGCGATGTCGGGAATCGAGAACGGCGTGGTGGTCAGGCCGTCTTGCATGACCTTCACCACCAAGGCCACGAGACCCACAAGCGTCACCACGCTGCCGGTCAATGTGTAAATGAAGAACCGATACGCCGCGTACTGCCGCTGCACGCCGCCCCAGATGCCGACCAGGAAGAACAGCGGGATCAGCGTGAACTCGAAGAAGACATAGAACAGCACCAGATCGAATGCGCAGAATGCTCCCAACATGCCGGCTTCCAGTACCAACAGACAGATGTAAAACTCGGTCGCTCGGTTTTCGATCGACTCCCACGAGATAAGGACGGCGGAGACAGTCAGCAACGCCGTCAGCACCAGCATCAACACGCTGATGCCATCCGCGCCGAGATAGAATTCCAGACGGACGGGGACCGAGACGGCTTCAGTACCAACAATTTGTGCATCCCAGCCTGCACCGTCGTCGAGGGCACGCGGTTGCTGCGTTTGAATCTCACCCAGCCTCATCCACGTGTGACGCCATTCGAGCTTGGGGTCGATAGGGCCGTTGGCGCGAGCGTAGTGATCGCCGTGGACAGGAGATTCAGAGAGCGTATGGACTCGCGAGGCGATCCCCAGCGACAAAAGCAGCGTTCCGATCGCCGTCAACAACGCGGCCCAGCGAGCCACGGAGCGGCCGCCGCCCAGCAGGGCCAGGGCTCCCGCGGCCAGCAGCGGCAAGAGGATGATTGAAAGCAGCAACATGCATCCCTTTTCTTTTTGCGAACCGGCGGACTCGGACGCCCCTCACCCTGACCCTCTCCCCCGCGGCGGGGGCGAGGGAACCGAACAAGCTTCATCCGGCCCAAGCCCTCAATACCTGAATCAAAAACACCACCAAACCTAGCAACATGACCCAGGCGTAATTCGACACCAAACCGTTTTGTATCGGACGCACGATGCGGCCGATCGTCGTCGGGATGGAGCCAATAAAATCCAACAATCCGTCGATAATGTATTTGTCAAATAGCGTGCATAGCAGCGCGAGCACTTTCACCGGCACAACGATCAGCCCGGTGAACAACTCGTCGAAAAAAAACTTGCCGAGCGAGAGTCGGTGCAACGGACGAAAGCTCGATTCCAACTTGGCCGGAAGCGTCGGGGCTTGCACGTAGAAATAGCGAGCCAACCCGTAACCCGCTCCGAAAATTGCGACGCTGACACCCATGATTAGCCAGTTGTGGTGATGCTCGCCGGCGTGTGGCAACACCGGCGAAAGCGCCAGATAGCGCCCGTAAACGCCGGTTGGACCAAGAAACAATCCAATGACCAGCGAAAATCCGCCGAGCACCAACAACGGAATTGTCATCACCGGCGGTGATTCATGCGGATGATGAGCCTCCTCCGGGAATCGCTCTTCGCCCAAGAAGGTCATGAAGTACGCGCGGAACGTGTAGAACGCTGTCAAGAACGCGGTGACAATCGCGACCGCCAGGACGACCGTGAAGAACGTCGTGTGCTCGCCACGGTGCGTTCCCGCCGCCAAGACCGCGAGGATTTCGTCTTTGCTCCAGAAGCCCGACAGCAACGGGCAGCCAGCCAACGCCAGCGATGCAACGAGAAACGTGATCCGAGTTTGAGGCATCACGTGTCGTAAGCCGCTGAACCGTCGCATGTCGATCACGTCACCCATCGCGTGCATCACGCTGCCAGCTCCGAGAAACAACAGGGCTTTGAAAAACGCATGCGTGAAGAGATGAAACATCGCGGCCGCGACGCAGAATGTCGTCAGATGTCGGTCGACGCAACCGGCACCGAGCGCCATGAACATGAATCCCAGTTGACTGACCGTCGAATACGCGAGCACTCGTTTGAGGTCGTATTGTGTCAGAGCTGTCAGTGCCGCCAGCAACGCCGTGACGCCGCCAATCGTACAGACGACAAGTTGGGCTGTTGGAGACTCTACGAACAGCGGTGTGCAGCGAGCGACCATGTAAACACCTGCCGTCACCATCGTGGCCGCGTGGATCAGAGCCGACACGGGAGTCGGGCCTTCCATCGCATCAGGCAGCCAAACGTGCAGCGGGAACTGCGCCGACTTGCCCATCGCTCCCAAGAACAGCAGCAGGCAGATCGTCGTGAAGACCGTCGGCTGTTGTTTCGCAACGGACGGAACCAGCGAGAAAACTTCGGCAAAATTAACCGTCCCGAATGTATTCCAAATCAGGAAGATGCCCATGATGAACCCGAAGTCCCCGATACGGTTCACCACGAACGCCTTGCGAGCCGCCGCCGCCGCGCTGGGGCGTTGAAACCAGAAGCC